>JAEUNJ010000008.1 GCA_016791145.1 Rhodocyclaceae bacterium
GGCGGCTGGATCAGGGCCAGCGGCGCCACGGGAAATGGGGGAAGGGCGGGTAGGCCATCTGGCAGCGCAGCCACCATTGCTGGTCCAGGCGCCGCAATTCCTCCGCGCAATGCGCGTCCCGGCGCGCCGTCTCGGCGGCCAGCAGGTCGGCCTGGGCGCCGCGCTCCGCGGCCAGGACCTGGTCCAGGACCGGGAGGGGGACCCCGCGGGCATGGAGGTCGATGATTTCGGCGGCCGTCGGGCGGAATGCCAAACGGGTTGCGCGGATGCGGTCGATGATCGCCGCGGCGTCGCGTCCCTGCCGTGCCATGGCGACGAGTTCGTCCGCCGTCATCGGGGGAGGCGGCGGTACCGCGGCCGCGGCCAGTCCCTCGGCGCGCAGGACGCGTCCGGGTTCGTGGTCTTCCGGCATCTGCGCGCAGCCGGCCAGGACGAGGGCGGCCACGGCCGCCAGGGCCACGGTGCGCGGACGGAAGGGCGGGGATAGCGAGATCATGGGTGACTAGGGTCTGTTCTCATTCGGGCGACGCGTGCGCTGGGCCCTGGCGGGTGGCAGGCCCGGGCGCGACCGTCGCGATGTGGTTGCTCCACATGAGGAGGGAGCAACGCCGGCATGCGGCCCGCCAGGACCCGGCCCTTCGGGTTGTCGTCGAATGCGGCGCTCGCTTTGTCGCGAGTCTCGCCAAGGGGAGCCACCCTTCCCTTCGCCTCGCTTCGCGCGATCATCCGCATTGGACGGCAACGCACGCGCCGACTGAATGAGAACAGACCCTAGGCGCAATCCGGGCCGCCGTGGCCCGAGGCGTGGTGGCAGGTGGCGCAGCGCACCTGGTTCTTTCCCGCCCGCTTGGCCACGTACATGCTCTCGTCGGCGACCCGCATCAGGGAATCGAGCCCGTCGCCGTCATCCGGATAGAAGCTCAGGCCGGCGCTGGCGCCCAGCCGCGCGACCCCGCCCGGATACGGGACGGGACTGCCGGCGGCCTCGATCAGCTTGCGCGCGGCCGGCAGGCATTCGCAGCGGCTTTCCACGTCCTGGAGCAGGACGACGAATTCGTCGCCGCCGACCCGCGCGACGGTATCCATCTCCCGGGTGCAGGCGCGCAGCCGCCCGGCGATCTCCCGCAGGACGTGGTCGCCGACCCGGTGTCCGGCCGAGTCGTTGATCGGCTTGAACCCGTCGAGGTCCAGGAAGATCACGGCGAAGCCGCGCCCGTGGCGCCGCGCGGCCGCAATGGCCTGGCAGATCCTGTCCTCCAGCAGCAGCCGGTTGGGCAGCCCGGTCAGCACGTCGTGGAGGGCCATGCGGCGCATCTCCTCGCGGACCCGCACCTGTTCCGTGATGTCGGATATGGCCGCCAGCACCGCCGGCCGCCCCTGCCATTCCGCCGGGTTCATGCCCACGCGCCAGTGGCGGATGTCGCCCTCGCGCCCGATCGCGCGCAATTCGCAATGGTCCGGCAGGATGCCCTGGCGCAGCCAGCGGCGGTGGATCCCGATCAAGCGCGGCCGCTCCCCGGCATCCACGAGTTCGATAAGCGGACGCGACTCCAGTTCGCGCACCGGCCAGCCGAAGAGGGCCCGCCCCGCGGCGTTGATGAACTTCAGGAGGCCGTCCTGGGCGACGGCGATGCCGACCGGCGTTTCCTCCAGCAGCCGGCGGAAGCCGGCGCCGTCGGCCGCCATCCCGTCCCCGCCCAGCGCATTCGCCCAGTCCGGCCCCATCGCCCTTCCCATCCCCATGGAATCCCCGCTTGACGTCGGATTGTGCCATAGGCATGGCGGGGCGTCGCGCGGGCCGTCGGGGGATGCAGCGGGTAAAATCGCCGGATGCTCCCCTATTGCCTCGTTCGCCCCATGGTCTTCGCCCTCGATGCCGAGGACGCCCACGACCTGACCATCGCCGCGCTGAAGACCGCCGGCGCCCTGCTGCCTTCGGCCCGGAACGAGTCGGGCCCGCCGGTTCCGGCGATGGGCCTGGCCTTCCCGAGCCGCGTCGGCCTGGCGGCCGGCCTCGACAAGAACGGCGAGTGCATCGAGGCCTGGTTCCGCCTGGGCTTCGGCTTCGTCGAACTGGGCACGGTGACGCCGCGCCCGCAGCCGGGCAATCCCCGGCCACGCCTGTTCCGCCTGCCGGAAGTCCAGGGCATCGTCAATCGGATGGGCTTCAACAATCTCGGCGTCGACCACCTGGTGACCCGGGTGCTGGCCGCCCGGGAAAACGGGATCCGGGGCATCATCGGCATCAACATCGGCAAGAATTTCGACACGCCGATCGAGAAGGCCGCGGACGATTACCTGGCCTGCCTGGAGCGCGTGTATCCGCACGCCGACTACGTGACGGTGAACATCTCCAGCCCGAACACCAAGAACCTGCGGCAGCTCCAGGGGGAATCCGAACTGGACGCCCTCCTCGCCGCCCTCGCCCGGCGCCGGGAGTCGCTGGCCGACCGGCACGGACGGCGAACGCCCCTGGCGCTCAAGATCGCCCCGGACCTGGAGTCGGCGCAGATCGTGCAGATCGCCGATGCATTGCGCCGGCACCGCATCGACGCGGTCATCGCCACCAACACCACCCTGTCGCGGGAAGGCGTAGAGCAGCTGCGCCACGGCGGGGAGGCCGGCGGCCTTTCGGGCGGTCCGCTCTTCGAGCGCTCCACCGCCGTGCTGAGGGAACTGGCCGCCGCGCTGGCCGGCGAGATTCCCATCGTCGCGGCCGGCGGGATCACCGACGGAGGCCGGGCC
>JAEUNJ010000035.1 GCA_016791145.1 Rhodocyclaceae bacterium
ACTCTGGCCCACTCCCGCTCCAGCATTGCACGCAACTCGCTCTCCATGGTTACTCGCTTTTCATCGGAAAACCAAACGCGGCTGAATGCGGCGACCATTTGCCGATAGCCACGGTTTCGGCCCCACTCGTCTACACACTGCTGCCAGAGGTCTGTTGCTGCCTTTAAGGCCTCGCGATACGTGGTCTGGGCCATAAGTTGTGCCCTATTCTGCATCTGGTCGAACCCGGCAATCAGAACCCGCTCCGCCTGCGTTACCAGCTCGTGCGCTGGAGACAATTCGGGGGTCGCTCGCAGCAGGCGGCAGTATTCGGCGAACCCGTCGACACGTTTCCCGACGGCCGCAAAACTCAGCTTTCGCGCACCGAAACCGAGTTGGTATGAGTAGCTGAAGCTCCGCCACTCGCCCTCGCGACGGGCCGCGGCTGCGACAGAAGCGGCCGGCGCGGCAATGATTTCGCCCAGAAGACCTTCCTGTATGGACCCCGGAATCGCCGGCACCGCTTTGTTTTCTCTGAGCCAGAGGCGTAGCCGAGATGCCGCGTCATTCAACGCTGCGTGGTTCGCCTCCTCCAACTGGTTCTCAAGTAAGTCTCGCGCACCCTTAACGGCTGACCCCAGTTGTTTCCGAAACGAACTCCGGGCCCGTAGAAGTCCCTCGTTCAAGAATTTCCGCGCGTCGGCTGCGTCGCCGGTGAGACAGTTATAGAACCCGATGCGGTATTCCTTCAGTCCCAGCGGTGCCATATTCATTAACGCATGTTCACGTTTAATGTCATAGCCGTCTTCGACTGTTTCGACAGAAGAACCCGTGGCGTCGTCTACTACTGCCAGTGCTTGGTCATGATGTGCTAAAACGAGCACAGATGAATTGACCTCCAAGCCTCGGACGCCGCTTTCAATAGCGCGACTGAGCAGTTGCTGCGCCGGGTTTCCGGGAGCGTCGTTGAAGTTCGAACACAGGACCGCCAAAGTGTGCGGGTCTTTCAGGTGGACCTCAAGGTCTTCGCGCGCCGCCGTAGCGTGAATTCCCTTGGTGTCGATTAAGCGGACCGACAACCCGTCTGTTCGCAATAGTGGTTTTTTTACAATAACTTCAATGCGCTTCGGGAGCGTGAATTCCGGATGCTTCCCGTCATTGATTCGTCGGAACTCATCGCGCAACCAATCGTGCGGGCCCTTACCGGAGGATGGCTCGTACCAAATCTGCCGCCTGTCTCGGGTGTGCAGGTTCATTCGTGCCAAGACTTCAACGGTGAAATCTCTGACCGAGGGATGTCTTAGCGCGAGTTCTTTGGCCGGGTCAAAAGTTTGACGTCTTCCGGCCTCGTCGCGTGACGACTTGAACATCAAGCCAGACATGTTGCGGATTGCACGTTCCACTTCCTTGTAGGTAGCTCGCGGCTCACCCGACCTCGTGTCCTCATCGTCTGTTCCTGCGGCCCCTTTGAGGATGTGCTCTGCGAAATCGCGGACGTCCTCTCGAATATCGTCTGCTGAGCATGGCTCAATTGAGATGCCGTATTGGGGACCAGTCAGCAAGTGCACCTCGCATAGAGTTGTACCGCCCGCGCCGTCTGCCAACACAGGCGCTAGCCTACCGTCATCCTTGCGGACGGTCAGGTCAGTCATGAAACCGATGGCCGTCGATTTGCCGACACCGATGGAGCCAATGAAAGCAACCTGATGTTCGCGCTTGAGCAGGAGCCCGGCGCAACGTTTCAGTTCGTCGATGTACTCTCCAACTCGCCGGCTAAATGCCTGTGGTAATTCCGGGTCGCGGCGCAAATGCTCCAACTCCCCCGCCACCTGCTCTGCGTCCCAGAGTACATCTTGGTCCCCGTGGTCCAGTGGCGGCATTGGTAGCACTGTCCATTTGCGTGCAAGGCCGCCGACCAGCCGTAGCGCCTCAGGCGTGCCGATGGCGTTGAGTATGTCGATAACCTCATCAATTGCTACAGGCCGCTCACCGGTTTCAATGCGGGAGAGGACAGAGGGGGTCAGCGAAACTCTTTTCGCCACTTCCGCCTGGGTCATCTTGGCAGCGTCCCGCAAGTCGAGCAGGTAACGCCCCAGGTCAGTCGGGTTAACACTCGTTTCTTGGCCAAGCATACGCCCCCCTTATAGCAAGTTTGCGATACAAATATCGCACACTTGCGAAACAAACGCAAGTGATGTCGCAAGTATGTATAGTTTCGTCGAAAACATGTATCAGCTTGGGGTCGTAATCGCTAGGCGGGGTATCTGCGTGCTGAGAACACTTGGGAGCCGACTACCATCCATCGTGCAAAATCACCGAATTCCTAGGGCGCCTAAATGGAGGGTAGCCCTCTTGCGAAAAGTCGGGCGCCCGCGATGGCCCCCCCCAACCCTCGCGCATTCATTAAATTGCCGTGGCGCGTTCCCACCATCGCAAGTCCAAGCGGCTTCGCGGCTCAGACGGCGGCCCCAAACCGTTAGCTCAGTGACTGGTTGCCAGGTGTGAGCAACTCTGCTGCGCTGTGGAGTTCTCGAAATTCCAGGTCTCGACCGACTATGGCGTAAGTCGCCAATGAGTTGCTTCGGTCGCATCAGGGTCCGACAGACTTTGTCAACCGAATGTCAATTTCAGTGGTGCGCCGAATCAAATACTTAGCGGTGCCAAACCGACGGACTTAATTGTTCGCTTTCAGCCGCCAGTGACCCGCCCGGCTGGCGGGCGAACGGAAAAGCCCGGCGCAGGCCGGGCTTTTCGTTTGTGCGGGAACCAAGGGGGCTTCCCCGCGCAGGACGGGGCGTCCCCCGCAATCATTTCACAGGGAGCGCCCCGCCGCCCTGCGCCGTGTATTTCAACTGCCCCAGGTCGTAGCCCTGCCCGGCGGCGGCCTTCAGGGCGGCCTCCAGCAGTTCCGGCGCCAGGGCCGGGGTGCGGGACAGGATCCACAGGTACTTGCGGTTCGGGTTTCCGACCACGGCCCAACGGTAGTCCGGGTCCAGGCCGATCACCCAGTAGTCGGAGCGGAAGGGCCAGAAGAAGGAAACCTTCAGGCGCCCATTGCGGCTGCCTTCCACTACGGTGGCCCTGCCGCGGGCCTCGTCGAAGCCGTCCGCCGTGCGGCAGCGGTTGGTGACCGCGACCTCGCCCTCGGGGGTGAGCGCGTAGTGGGCCGTGGTGTCGCCGACGCAGTTGCGCTGGAAGAACATGGGGAAGGCGCCAATCTCATGCCAGCGGCCGGCGTAGCGCGCCAGGTCCACCTCGGGCACGCTCACCACCGGCGGCAGGGCGTCGGCGCCCAGGGCCGGCGCGGCGAGGGCGGCCACGAGGAACGCGGTGG
Organism: Rhodocyclaceae bacterium; assembly: GCA_016791145.1. Lineage (GTDB taxonomy): Bacteria > Pseudomonadota > Gammaproteobacteria > Burkholderiales > Rhodocyclaceae > JAEUNJ01. Next base: position 3,314 of record JAEUNJ010000035.1, read on the forward strand.
GCAGGAGACGGCGACGGCTCATGGCGTGGCGGACGGGGATGTGGGCGGGAATGTCGGCGGGGGGCCCTCAGGCCTGGCCGCGGGGCCACCCGCGGCGCAGGTAGTCGGCATATTCCACGTCCTCGTCGTTGATGTGCCCGACGATCCACGCCCGCATGGCGTCGGCGAGGGACCGGGCCACGTCCTCGCCGGCCTCCAGGCTGCGGCGCAGGTTGGCGATCTGGCCCATGAAGTCCCGGTGCTGGGCCGCGTGCTTCTCGACGTCGGGATAGGCCTGGGCGCGCAGGAAATCCTCCTCGAACCGGAAATGGGTCTCCGCGTAGGAGAGCAGGGCGTCCAGGGCATCGAAGGTGGCGGCAAGCCCGAAGCCCTTCTGCATCCAGAACTCCAGACGCTCCAGGTCGGCGAGCAGCTTCCGGTGCTGGGCGTCGATCTCGTCGATGCCGGTCCTGGCCACCTGCAGGTGCTCATCCATGGCGGTCTCCTTTCGGGGCCCGATGCGCATGCACCGGGCAATTCGGCATTTCAGCGGTTCAGGGCGGCCGCGAATACGGCATCGTGGCGGCCCGGGCGTCGCCGCGGCATGCGGGGGTCGCGGCCGGGGGCAACAGGTTATCACCGGCGTGGTGCGCTGGCACGCGACGGGGGCCGTGACCCGCGTCCCACAGGGGATATGTTGCGCGGGTGTCCGGGAAGGAGCGTGCGAGGCGTCGGTCCCTCGCGCAGCGTCAGAACAGCTCGATCTTCTTTCCGGCCACCGGCGAAGGCTTGGCCAGGGTCTGTTCGTAGGCGTTCTCGGCCTGGGCGACCTCGATGGCCGCCGCCTGGGTCACCGGCATGCGCCGGCACCAGGCGTCTCCCGTGGCCGGATGGAGGATCACCTTGCGGGACCAGGGGCCGAGAAAATCCGAGGCGGCGAGCCGGATGCCTTCCCGCTCCAGCCATTCCCTGGCGAACTGCGCGTTCCGCTCGCCGATGGCCATGCGGATGTTGCTGACGATGGTCCCGCCGCCGAAGGCCTTGGCGACCATCCTGTCCTTGCGGGCGCCCTTGCCGAGCATCGCATTGACCAGTATTTCCATCGCATAGTCGCCGGCCAGCACCACGTCCGTGTCGGCGTGGGAGCCGGCGCGGGAGGGCAGCAGGAAGTGGTTCATTCCGGCCAGCTTGAGCGCCGGATCGAAGAGGCAGACCGCGACGCAGGAACCGAGCAGCGTCGCGATGGGACGCGTCTTCTCCACGGCCCATCCCCCCGGGTTGATGTTCAGGGCCTGGCGCTCGAGGTCCTTGGCGGAGATTTCCACGGCGGGTTCCGCTACGGGGGGCGCTGGTTCGCCGGGCCGGCCGCGATCAGTCGAGCCGGAACAGCTTGTGCAGGTTCGCCGTCACCAGGGCGCGGCGGACCGGCGCCGAATAGTTCGACAGCCGCAGGGTCTTGCCGGCCTTTTCGCAGCGCTCCCGATAGGAGAGCAGGCCGCCCATGGCAACGCTGTCCACGAACTCCACCTCGGAGAAGTCGATGACGACCTCCCGGATGCCGGGATTGCCCAGGGCCGCCGCCGCCGCCCGGTTGAACTGGGACACGGAGTCCCATTCCAGGCGCCCCGACAGGCGCAGCATGCCGGTGCTCCCCTCCACGCGCAACGTCGATTGCATGATGTCCTCCTTCAGTTTCCGTAGGCCACGATCTCCCGCGGGATGGCGTCGAGGGGAACCACCTTGTCGACCCCCCCGAGCTTGATCGCCTCCTTGGGCATGCCGAAGACGACGCAGGTGGACTCGTCCTCGGCCACCGTGGTCGCGCCGGCATCGTGCATCTCCTTCATCCCGCGGGCGCCGTCGTCGCCCATGCCGGTCATGATGACGCCCAGCGCGTTGGCGCCGGCCACCTGGGCCACCGACCGGAAGAGCACGTCCACCGACGGCTTGTGCCGATTCACCAGCGGACCATCGGCCACCTCGACCTGGTACTGGGCCCCGCTGCGCCGGAGCATCATGTGCCGGCCGCCCGGGGCGATCAGGACCCGCCCGGGCATCACCCGGTCCCCGTTCGCCGCCTCGCGCACCTCCATGCGGCAGATGCTGTCCAGGCGCTGGGCGAACAGTTCGGTGAACTTCTCCGGCATGTGCTGCACCACCACGATGCCCGGCGTCACGGCCGGCAGGCGGGTGAGCACCGCTTCCAGGGCCTGGGTGCCCCCGGTGGAGGTGCCGATGGCGATGACCCGGTCGGTGGTCCGCGCCATGGCGGCGGAGGCGGCGGGCAGCACGGCGTCGGCGCTCAGCTTCTCCTTCACGGCGGGCGGCACGCCGGCCAGGCGCCGCACCCGGGCCACGGCCGCCGTCTTCACGGCGCCGATCAGGTCCGACGAGGCATCGGTCAGGAACTGCTTCAGGCCCAGCTTGGGTTTGGTGATGATGGTGACGGCCCCGGCGGCCATGGCCTGGAGCGTGGTCTCGGCCCCCTTTTCCGTGAGGGTGGAGCAGATCACCACCGGCGTCGGGCGCTCGGCCATGATCTTGCGCAGGAAGGTGAGCCCGTCCATGCGCGGCATCTCGATGTCGAGGACGATCACGTCGGGCCACTGCTGCTTCATCTTCTCGATGGCGAAGAGGGGGTCGGACACCGCGCCGATCAGCTCGATCTGCGGGTCCCGCGCGAGGATGTCGCGGGCCGCCTGGCGCACGACCGCGGAATCGTCCACCACCAGCACCTTGATGGACGCCATCAGCGGGGCTCCGGGAAGGCAGTGCGGTCGGACGTCATGTTCCGATTCCCGTGCTCAGGGAAGCCGGTAGATCGTCGGCTGGAGGACGCGCAGTTCCTCGTTCACGCCGTTCAGGGTCTCCGAGTGGCCGACGATGAAATGGCCCCCGGGCTTCAGCTTCCTGACCAGCCGGCCGACCACCTGCCGCTTGGTCGGCGGGTCGAAGTAGATCATCACGTTGCGCAGGAAGATCACGTCGAAGGCGCCGACCTCCGGCAGCGCGGCGTTGAGGTTGACCTGCAGGAAGCGGGTGTGGGCGCGCAGGCGGCGGTCTATCAGGAAGGTGCCCTCCTGGCTGCGCACGCCCTTGAGGCAGTACTTGCGCAGGTATTCGGGGGGCAGGCCGCGGGCCTTCTCCAGGGAGTAATGGCCGGCCTGGGCGACCCGGAGCACCGACTGGCTGATGTCCGAGCCGGTCACCGTCCAGGGCCCGTCCACGCCCATCACGTCGGCCAGGGTCATGCAGATCGTGTACGCCTCCTCGCCGGTGGACGAGGCGGCGCTCCAGACGTCGAGCTGCCGGCCGGCGGGGAGCCGCCGCGCCACTTCGCGCAGGAAGTCGAAATGCTTTTCCTCGCGGAAGAAGTAGGTCTCGTTGGTGGTCAGCAGGTCCACCATGAGCTGCAGCTCCTCCGGCTCGCTGCCGGAGGTCACCAGCCGGTGGTACTCCCCGAAGCCGGCAAGGCCGTAATGCTTCAGCCGCTTGGTCAGCCGCCCCACCAGCAGCACCTTCTTGGCATCGGACATGCTGATGCCGGCGATGCGGAAGATCAGGTCCCTGAACAGCCTGAATTCGGCATCGGAGATGGCGGGCTGGTTGGCCGACATGGCGGGCGGGAATCATCGATGGGGCGGGAGGCCGCATCCGGCCGGCGGGCCTGCTTCAGTCGCCGGCCTCCGGCGTGCCCGCCCTGCCCGCGTCGGCCAGGGCCGCCATCTCGTCCACGGACAGCACGTTGCGTATTTCCAGGATCACCACGAAACGGCCGGCCACCTTGCCCATGCCCGCGATGAAGTCGGTGCGGATGCGGGCCCCGAAGGCCGGCGGCGGCTCGATCTCCGCGGGGGGGATCTCCAGCACCTCGCTGACCGCGTCGACGATGATGCCCATGTCGTGACGGGATTCCCCGTCGGCCAGTTCGATGATCACGATGCAGGTGCGGCGGCCGACCTCGGTCGGCTGGCCGCCGAACCGCGCCGACAGGTCGATGACCGGGACCACCGCGCCGCGCAGGTTGATCACCCCGCGGATGAAGGTCGGCATCATCGGTATCTCGGTCAGCGTCCCGTACTCGATGATCTCCTTGACGTTGAGGATGCCTACCGCATACATCTCGCCGCCGAGCGTGAAGGTCAGGTACTGCAGGGGTTCGGCGACGGCGCCCGCGCCGGCGACCGTCCTCCCGGCGGCCTGGGTTGCGACTTGTCCCATGGCAGCCCCCGTTCAGAACTTCTCGAAATCATGCTCGGACGGTGCGGGGACCGGCGCCCGGGCGGTGACGGTCCGGCGCACGGCGGGCGCCGCGGCACGGGCCGTCGGGGCACGCCTGGCCGCCGCGCCGCCCCGCGTTCCGGATTCCTCCTCCACGGAGAAGAACTCCATCAGCTGCTGCAGCTGCGTCGCCTGGGCCCCCATCTCCTCGGCGGTGGCCGCCAGTTCCTCGGAGGCCGATGCGTTCTGCTGCGTCGCCTGGTTCAACTGGCCCATCGCGCCGTTGATCTGGCCCACGCCCTGGGACTGCTCCTGCGACGCGGAGGCGATCTCCTGCACCAGGTCCGAGGTCTTCTTGATGCTCGGCACCATCTCGTCCAGCAGGTCCCCCGCCTTCTCCGCCATCTTGACGCTCGACCCGGCCAGCTCGCCGATCTCCTGGGCCGCCACCTGGGAGCGCTCGGCCAGCTTCCGCACCTCCGCCGCCACTACGGCGAACCCCTTCCCGTGCTCGCCGGCCCGCGCCGCCTCGATGGCCGCATTCAGCGCCAGCAGGTTGGTCTGGTAGGCGATGTCGTCGATGATGCCGATCTTGCCGGCGATCTGCTTCATCGCCTCCACGGTCTCCTTCACCGCGGCGCCGCCGTCGGTGGCCTCCTGCGCCGCCTTGGTGGCCATGTCGTCGGTGACCCGCGCGTTCTCCGTGTTCTGGTTGATGGACGCGGTCATCTGCTCCATCGACGCCGTCGTCTCCTCCACCGAGGCGGCCTGCTCCGACGAGGACTGGGACAGGGACTGGGCCGTCGCCGACACCTGGCCCGCCGCCGAGGTCAGCGCGTCGGCCGCGGTCCGCACCTCGCCGATGATGTGCGAGAGCTTGCCCACCATGGTCTGCATGGAGGCCTTCAGCTGTCCCGTCTCGTCCTTCGCGTCCGCCTCGATATGCACCGTCAGGTCACCCTCGGACAGCGCGTTCGCGGCCGCCACCGCCTCGCCGATCGGCTTGGTGATGCTGCGCGTGATCCAGATCGCGAAGCCGATGGAGATCAGCACCGCGGCGAGCGAGATGGCGATCACGGTGGTGCGCGCCGCGTTGTAGGCCGCCTCGGCCTCCCGTCCCGCCTTCTCCATCAGCTCGGTCTGGAAGACGACCAGGTCGTTCACCGCCTTGAAGTACTCGTTCTGGGCCGTCCGCACCGTCGTCAGGAGGAACTCGATGGCCTCGTCCTTCTTGCCGTTCTTCAGGGTGTCCAGGTACTTGTCCTGGACCGGCACGTAGGCGTTGCGCGCCTCCACGAGCTTCTTCAGCTTCTCCTTCCCGGCGTCGGACTTGATGGACTGCGTCAGCTTGTCGATCCGGTCGAGGATGACCTTGCGCTGCTCGGCGATCCGGTCGATCTCCTTGCGGACGTCCTCGTCCTTCTTCACCAGGGCGGCGTTGCGCATGGCCCGGGCGATCACGTTGAGGGCGTCGATGATGTCGTTGGCCTGGACGGTCTTCGGGAACCGGTCCTTGACCATGGCGTCCAGCTCGCCGTTCAGCATGCCCATGCGTTCGATGCCGAGCCCGGCGATGAGGGACATCATGACGAGGGCGAAGGCGAAGCCGAGCCCCAGGCGGGCGCCGATGCGAAGGTTCTTGAACATTGCGGTTCTCCCGAAAAAATCAGATGCGCGCCGGGATCGCTCCCGGCGGGACGTTCTCGTTGGCGGCGGCCAGCCCGACGAGGGCCAGCACGTCCAGGATCAGGGCCACCTCGCCGGTGCCCAGGATGGTGGAGCCGGCGATGCCGCGCAGGTGCCGGAAGATCGCCGCCATCGGCTTGATGACGGTCTGGAACTCGCCGTGCAGGGCGTCCACGACGATGCCGGCCTTGCGCCCGGCCGCCTTGACGACGACCACGTTCTCCCGGGCCGGCCGGTCGCCCTCCGCCTCGAAGAGTTCGCGCAGCCGGACGAAGGGCAACACCTCGCCGCGCAGGTTCAGGTAGTGGCTGTCGCCGGCGTCGCCCGGCAGCTCCAGGCACTCGACGACCATCTCCAGCGGAATGACGTAGGAGGCCCTCGCCACGCCGACCAGGAAGCCGTCGATGATGGCCAGCGTCAGGGGCAGGCGGATGGTGAAGCGCGACCCGAGCCCTTCGTCGGAATGCACTTCCACCGTGCCGCGCAGGGCGGTGATGTTCTTCTTCACCACGTCCATGCCGACGCCGCGGCCCGACAGGTTGGTCACCTGATCGGCGGTCGAGAAGCCCGGCTCGAAGATCAGGTTGGCCACTTCGGCATCGCTGAGGTTCTGGCCGGCGGCGATGATGCCGCGGGCCACCGCCTTGGCGAGGATCTTGTCCCTGGGCAGGCCACCCCCGTCGTCGCTGACCTCGATGACGATGCTGCCCGAATCGTGGAAGGCGTTCAGTCCCACCTGCCCGGCGGCGGGCTTGCCCCGCTCCAGGCGCAGGGCCATGGACTCGATGCCATGGTCCATGGCGTTGCGCACCAGGTGCATCAGCGGGTCGCCGATCTTCTCGACCACGGACTTGTCCAGTTCGGTCTCGGCCCCCCCGATGGTCAGTTCGATTTCCTTGCCGAGCTCCTTGGAGACGTCCCGCACCACCCGGTGGAAGCGGTTGAAGGTCTCGCCGATCTGCACCATGCGCAGCTGCAGCGCCGAGTCGCGGATGTCCTCGACGAGCCGGGAAAGGATGGAGGTGGCCTCGAAGAGCTGGGCCTGGCGGCTCTTCTGGGCCAGCAGGTTGGCGGACGCGCCGGCGATCACCAGTTCCCCGACCAGGTCGATCAGGTGGTCCAGCTTGTCGGCCTGGACGCGGATCAGGCGGGCCTCGGCGGCCTTCTTCTCGCTGACCTGCTTCTGCCGGGTCGCCGCGGCCTCCACGATTTCCGGCTGGACGGCGCTCTGGCCGACGAGGATCTCGCCGATGGTGGGCTTGCCGGCCTCCGGGGCCGTTTCCGCCTGCCCCTGCTGCAGGGCGAGGCCCCGCGCCAGCTCGTCGGCGGTCAGCGCGCCGCTGCCGACCAGCATCTCGCCGAGGCGCATCGTTTCCTCGGGCAGCTTCTCGATCAGCGCGATGTAGTCCGCGATGCGGCTGTTGGGGGGCAGGATGTGCAGGTCGCAGTCGTCGCGGACGAAGTCGAAGACCCGCTCGATGGCCTCCTTGTCCGCGTGGCTGCGCAGTTCCACCTCGAAGCCCAGGTAGCAGGCCTCCGGGTCCATCTGCGCCGCCTCGGGCATGGCGTCGGTGAGGGTCGTCATGTGGACGATCTCGCCCAGGGAGAGCAGGTAGCGCAGGAAGGCCAGGGGATCCATGCCGTTCCTCAGCACGCCCCGGCCGAAGCGCACCGAGATGTGCCAGCAGTCGCTGATGGCCGTGTCGCCGCCGGCCCGGTGCGCCTCGCTTTCCGGGTGCCGCGGCGCGCCGCCGCCCCCGCCGGCGACCGGCGGCCCGGCGGTCCAGGCCCGCAGCCCGTCGGCGATCCCGGCGCCGGCGGCGACCAGGTCCCCGTCCGGCTCGCCCTGCTCCACCGAGTCGAGCAGGGCGCCGATGTGGTCGCAGCCGCGCAGCAGCAAGGTCACCAGTTCGTCGGAAACCTCGATCTCGCCGTTGCGCAGCCGGTCCAGCACGTTCTCCAGCACGTGGGTGAACTTCTCCACCGCATGGATCTCCACGACCCCCGCGCCGCCCTTGATGGTGTGGGCCGCCCGGAAGACCGCGTTCAGGGTTTCCGGGTCCCGGTCACCCTGCTCCATGCGCAGCAGGCCCTCCTCCATGGCGGCAAGCTGCTCCCGCGCCTCGACGGTGAAAACGGCCAGCACTTCGTCCATGGCCCCTCCTCAGCGGGCGTCTTCCGCGGCAATGACGACCGGATCGCCGAAGAAGGCCAGCATGTTGTAGAACTCGATGACGTCCAGCACGGCAGGGCTGTGGGCGACGATGGCGAGGGGGCGTTCCAGGCGCCGGCTTTCGTTCTTCGCCAGCACGAGGAGCTGGAAGCCCGCCGTATCCATTTCGGCCACCCGGGACAGGTCGAGTTCCAGGCCATCGGGAGCCCCATGCACCGCGTCCACCAGTTCCTCCTTGAGGGACTCGGCCTCGTAGATCGTCATGTTTCTCTCGATGGACACCCGCCGTATTTGCGGCATCGCCGGACTCCTCTCAGAAAAGTTCGACCTTGGGGCCTTCGGACGCCTGTCCCTGGTCCTGGTCCAGGGCCCCCCGGTGCGATGACCGCTGGGACTGCATCACGTACTGGCTGAATATCTCCTCGAGCTGCTCGGCCAGCGGCGTCACCGTGACGCCCGGGTCGTCGCAGTTCTGCAGCCGCTGCGCCAGCACCGCCGCGTGCTTGTCGAGCCGGTCCAGGGCGTGGACGATGGTCTCGAGCTGCTGCCGGGTCACGTCCTGGAACTGGATGCTGGCGATGGCTTCCATGAACATCCTGGCCAGCCTGCCGCTGCTGTCGCTGACGGTCTGCATGATCTCCGCATCCCGCCGGGCCAGTTCCTGGTAGCTGCGGCCCACCTCGTCGAGCTGGCGGGCGAAGCTCTCCAGGGCCGCCTCCTCGGCGACGATGTTGGTCGATGCCAGCTTCTCCTCGAACTGCACCTCGATGGTGCTGGCCACCGACTCGATGCCCTGGTTGATCTGCGACACGGCCTTGTCGGCGGCGGCCGAAAGCTTCCTCACCTCGTCGGCGACCACGGCGAACCCGCGGCCCGCCTCGCCGGCCCGGGCGGCCTCGATGGCCGCATTGAGCGCCAGGAGGTTGGTCTGGGCGGAGATGTTGCGGATCAGCTGGACCAGGGCGCCCAGCGAACGGGCCTCCTTGACCACCAGCCCGACCCGCTCCTGGTCCCGGTGGGCCGCCTCGATGCGCTGGCGGATGTAGCTCTCCATCGTCGCGACGAGTTCCCGGTTGCGGGCGATGCTGGCCTCGGACTCGCTGAGCAGCCGGTCCGACTGGGTGGCCGTCTCCCTGACGAAACCCTCCAGGTGGCTCACCACCTCGTCGATGGACTGGAGGCGCGACATGATGTTGAAGGCCGCGTCGTCGGTCTCCTTGATGACGGCCTGCAGTTGTCCGCGCACCACGCTGTTGAAGCGCGACACCTCCACCAGTTCGGTCCCCACCTCCTCGCCGGCCACGACGCTCGCATCCATCCTGGCCTGGGCGTCGGCCTTCGCCTTCATGGCGCCGAACATCCAGTCGCGGTACAGGGCCACCGACGCGAAGCGCTGGGCCGCGTAGGTGACCGCCACGATGAAGAGCGCCCCCAGGGAATCCCCCATGGGATGGGACATCCCCAGCCAGGGGAGCAGCGTCCCGTGGTACCAGGGATGCAGGAAGTAGATGACGACGCCGGCGCCCGCCCCGATGACGGCGAAGATGAGCAGGCCGCGGCGCAGGACCTGAAGGAAATCCACGGCCCGTCTCCCGGACTAGCGCAGCACCAGCTTGATCGTGTTCAGCAGCTCGTCCGCCGTGGCCGGCTTGACCAGCCAGCCGGAGGCACCCGCCGCCTTCGCCTCCATGCGCTTGGCCTGCTGGGACTCGGTGGTCAGGAAGAGGATGGGCATGAACTTGTAGCCCGGCAGCGTGCGCACCTGCTTGATGAAGTCGATGCCGTTCATCCCCGGCATGTTGAGATCCGTGATCAGCAGGTCGATCTTCGCCCCGCCCTTGAACTTGGCCAGGCCGTCATTGGCGTTCGATGCCTTCTCGACCGCGTAGCCGGCCTTGGTCAGGATGTTGGAGATCGACAGCAGGATCGTCGCCGAGTCGTCGACGAGCATGATGGTCTTCACGGTGCGCCTCCTTCGGACACGCCGCGCGCCCGCCTCTGGCATGGTCGGGTGCGCGGACCACGGGTGCTGAATTTCCTTTCCCTTCCGGGCGGCCTCCCGGGCCACCCCGGGCGCCTTCCCGGCGGGGCGCCGGCGGGTATTACTTTAGTAATAACTCTCCGCGACCCCGGGAATCGGATGCCATTCTGGAATGAATCGGCGCCGGTCGGGCGCTTTTTCTTCCGACCGCTTGACCTGCGTCAACCCGGATGCGCGTCCGCTCGCGGCCTGTCCCTGGCGCCTGGGCAACCCCAGGCCGCCAAAGGGCGCTGAACGCCCTCCGGCGTTCGTGCCGGCGGCCGGATTCGGCGCCTGCCGGGCCGGGCGCGGACGCCGGTCCGCGGCATGACGGCGAACGCCTTTGCCGAGGACAAGGCGCGCTGCCTCGCCGCCGGGATGACCGGCTACCTCACCAAGCCGGTGCCGCCGCGCGACCTCTACCGGTCCCTGCGGGAGGCCCTCGCCGCCGCGGCCGGCCTTTCCGTTCAGGCGCAGGCAGCCCGGATGATGCGTTCCGTCTTGGCGTCGTCCAGTTCCGCGTGGCCGCCCAGGGCGGCGTTGCCGTGCTCCCGCACGGCCTGCATCACGCGGGCGGCGGCATCCGGGTCGCGCACCTCCGTGTCGCGCAGGTGCACCGGCATCGCGAGGCTCCGGTAGAGGGCCTCGGTGGCGGCGATGGCCTCCTCCGCCGTGGCGTAGGGAATGCCGAAGACCCGCCGGCCGAACTGCTCCAGCTTCGCCCGCTTGTATTCGATGGTTTCCCGCAGCAGCCAGGGCTGGATGATGGAGAGCGTGCGGGCGTGGTCGATGCCGTAGAGGGCCGTCAGTTCCACGGCCAGCCGGTGGGTGGCCCAGTCCGTCGGCACGCCGGCGCCGACCAGGCCGAAGAGGGCCTGGTTCGCCGCCCACATGAGGTTCTGCTGCCAGTCGGGCTCGCGCCGCCGGTCGAAGGTCTCGGCCAGTTGCCTCAGGGCGCCCATCAGGGCCTCCGCGTAGCCGTCCTGGACCAGGGCCCCCACCGGGTAGGTGAGGTACTGCTCGCAGACATGGACGAAGGCATCCACCAGGCCGTTCCCGAGCTGCCGGTCGGGCAGGCTCGCCAGCACCGCCGGATCGAGGATCGCGAAGCGCGGCCGCGCCGGCTCCGCGTAGAAGACCTTCTTGCGCAGGTCGGCCCGGCGGGTGACCACGGCCGCCGAATTGGATTCGGAACCGGTCGCGGCCAGGGTGAGCACGGCCCCCAGGGGCAGCGCCCTGTCCGGGACATGGGCCCCCATGACAATGTCCCAGCCGTCGCCGTCGTAGAGGGCGGCCAGGGCGACGAACTTGGCGCCGTCGATCACGGAGCCGCCGCCGACGGCGAGGATGAAGTCGAGGCCGCCGGCGCGCACCCGGTCCACCGCCCGGTTCAGGGTCTCCAGGGTCGGATTGGGTTCGACGCCGCCGAATTCCACGACGGTGCGGCCGGCCAGGGCGGCCATGACCCGGTCGTAGACGCCGTTCGCCCTGATGGACCCGCCGCCGTAGAGCAGCAGCACCTTCGCCTTCGCCGGCACGGCCGTGGCGAGCCGGTCGAAGCTGTGCGGGCCGAAGTGGATCCGGGTCGGGTTGTGGAAGCTGAACTCGAGGACGTGGGACATGGGAATGCTCCTTGGGGCGCCGGCCGCGGCAATGCGCTTGACATGGCCGCCGCGGCGGCCGGAAGCCAAAGATACCGCAGCCGGCGGATGCCGGCACGGCAAGGCGCTTTGCCGGCGCCCGGGGCGGGGGTAACATCGCCCCACCCCGCGCCACAAGCGGGAAGGGAGGTGTCGCCATGCGGTTACCCGATATCGCCGTCCGCGGCCGGCCGGCCCGCCCGGCCCGTTGGCCGGCCGTGGCCCTCCTCTTCCTGTGGGCCTGCCTGGCCGCCTCCGCCGCCCGGGCAGGCGAGTCCTACACCCTGGCCGTCGTTCCCCAGTTCGACCAGCGCAAGCTGCACGCGATCTGGAAACCGATCGTGGACGAGGTGGCGCGGCGGACGGGCTACGAGATCCGCCTGGTGGCGCCGCTGACGGTGCGCGATTTCGAGCAGGAGATCGCCGCGGGAAGCCATGATTTCGTCTATGCGAACCCTTACCACATCCTGCGGGCGAGCTCGCGCCAGGGTTACATCCCGCTGGTCCATGACAAGGCTCCGCTGCGCGGCATCCTCGTGGTGCAGAAGGCCGGCCCGATCCGGGAACTCGCGGAACTGGACGGCAAGACCCTCGCCGTACCCTCCCTGAACGCCCCGGGCGCCAGCCTGATGGTGCGCGCCGACCTGGAGAAGCTGCACAACGTCCGCATGCGGCCGCTCAACGTGAAGACCCACACGTCGGTCTACCTCCAGGTGGCCAACGGCCTTGCCGCGGCGGGGGGCGGGGTGGAGAAGACCCTGATGGAGCAGGACCCGGCGGTCCGGGACCGGCTGCGCATCCTCTACACCACCCGGGACATGCCTTCCCACCCGGTCGCCGCCCACCCCCGGGTGCCGGCCGAGGCGCGCAGCCGCGTGCAGGCCGCGTTCGTCGATCTGGCGGGCACCGAGTCCGGGCGGGCATTGCTGGGCGAGGTGCCCATCCTGGAACTGGTGGCCACGTCGCTGAAGGATTTCCTGCCCATGCGCGCCTGGGGCCTCGAGGCCTACTGGGTGGACTAGGCGCGACGGGATGCGCGCGAAACTGCTGGTCCCGCTGCTGCTGCTGGGCGCACTGCTGGCCGCCTACCTGCGCTTCGCCTGGATTCCGGCTTCCCTGGCGCAGGCGCAGGCATCCCATTTCCAGCTGGTGGAACGCCACCTGGACAGCGTGGTGGAAAGCCTGATCCCGCTGCTGCTCGCCGATCAGCTGGACAGCATCCACGAGAACCTGTCGGCCCTCCG
>JAEUNJ010000106.1 GCA_016791145.1 Rhodocyclaceae bacterium
TCGGACAGGTCCTGCCAGTAGGGCGGCGCCTCGATGGTGAAGGAGTCCTTCGGGACGATGCGGCCTTCCTTGCGGTCGAACTTCCAGTAGGTGATGCCGCCCCGGTACTTCTCGTTCATGTCCTCGAGCGGGTAGAACTTCTTGTTCTCCAGCGGCGCCGGATACTGGGCCGCCTCGATCACGTATTCGGTGTTGGTGGTGACGAAGGCGCCGCCGTGCTCGCTCTTGAACACCGGGTTCACGACGATCTGCTTGGTCTCGAAGTCGCGCAGGTCGATCACCGCCAGGCGCGGGTTGGCCTTGTCGTTGATGAACAGGAACTGGCCGTCGTACTTGCCCTGGGTCTCGGAAATCGCCGGGTGGTGCGTGTCGCCCCAGGTGATCTCCTTGCCGTCGATGTTGCCCTGCCGGAGCACGGCTTTGGAGTTCTCGTCGAACCCGTAGCCCTGCCAGGGCTCCGGTGTGAACACCCCGATGTACTTCAGGATCCGCATCGACGGCACACCGTAAACGATGATCTGCCCGGATTGGCCGCCGGAACTGAAGGCAACGAACTCGTCTCGCTTGCCCGTCGGCACGTACGTCTTCGCCGCCGCCAGCAGGTCCTGCTGGGACAGATTCCGACGCTTCATGACGTCCTGCAGGGTCTCGGCAGACCACACCGTGGCCGCCCCCAGACCCAACCCGGCCGCCACCAGCATCGTGGTCGCCCTCATCGGGATTCTCTTCATGGTTTCGCTCCCAGTAATTAAAACAACAGCTTAAGTGGTACAACAGGCAAATCGCCGCGTCATTGGGGATGCTCCTGCGGCAATTTGCCGCACACTCTACCCGCGGGGTCCTTGGCGTATCCTTGACCTCGGTCAAACTTCGCACTGCAACATGCGAATGAAAATCCGCTGCCCCCAAGATCGCGCCGTGCCTTGCCCTCCATCACGCCCAGAACCGCCGACCTGCTGCTGATCCTCGCCCTGCTCGGCGTCGTCGCGGCGGGCTACCGGTACTCCGACCTCCTGCTGCCGAAGGCCGACGTCGCCCTCCGGCCGCTGCCGGGCTGCGACCTGCAGAAGACGGCCTGCCGGGCCGAACTGCCGGAGGGCGGCAGCCTGGAGCTCGCCATCACCCCGCGTCCGATTCCCCTGGCGGCGCCCGTCCGGGTCCAGGTGTCCGTGGCCGGCATGGAAGCCAGGACGGTCGAGGTGGATTTCGCCGGCGTGACCATGAACATGGGCTACAACCGGCCGCAACTGGCCGCGGCGGGCGACGGGCGCTTCGCCGCCGAGGCCACCCTGCCCGTCTGCGTCACCGGGGAGATGGAATGGACCGCCACGGTCCTCGTCGAATCCGGCCGGCGGCGCCTCATGGCGCCCTTCCGCTTCACGGCCGGCGGCGCCGTGGAAGGCTCCGCGGCGAGCCCCCTGGCCACCGCCGCGCCCCCCGCCGCGCCCCCCGCCGCGCCCCCCGCCGCACCCCCCGCCGCGCCCCCCGCCACGCCCCCGGCCCTGGCGGCGGCGCCCGCCGGCGGCGACTTCACCCTCGCCTCCGCCCAGGGCGCGGTGTCCCTGGGGTCACTGCGCGGCCAGGTGGCGCTCCTCTTCTTCGGCTACACCTACTGCCCGGACATCTGCCCCACGTCCCTCGCCGCCGTGGCCCAGGCGCTCTCCGGCCTCGCACCGGAGGAGCAACGGCGGGTACGGGCCCTGTTCGTCTCGGTGGATCCGGCCCGGGACAGCCCGCAGCGCCTCGCCGACTACGTGGCCTATTTCCACCCCGCGATCGTCGGCCTGACCGGCTCGACCGCCGAGGTCGCCGCCGTGGCCGCCCGCTATGGCGCCGTCTTCCGGGCCCAGCCGCCCGACCGGGAAGGCCGCTACGCCGTGGACCATTCCGCCTTCGTCTACGTGATCGGCCCCGACGGCCGCATCGCCGCCACCCTGGGTTACCCGGTTTCCGTTCCCGGCCTCCAGGCCGAAATCCGCAAGTCCCTCACCATCCCGACAATACCCTCGCAAGGAGACCGCAGATGATCCGCCACGCCACCCTCGCCACCCTGCTCGCCGGCCTGCTCGCCACCGGCCCGGCCGCCCTGGCCGCCACCGGCGCCGCCGACCGCGTCAGCGTCGTCGACCCCTACGTGCGCCTGGCCCCGCCCGGCGCCCAGGCCACCGCCGCCTTCATGGTGCTGAAGAACGAGGCCGACAAGGACACGGCCCTCGTCAAGGTGGACAACCCGGCCTCCCGGATCACCGAGCTGCATACCCACATCAATGACGGCGGGGTCATGAAGATGCGCCCGGTGAAGAGCATCGAGATCAAGGCGAAAGGCGAGGCGGCGCTGAAGCCCGGCGGCTTCCACGTGATGATGATCGAATTGAAGGCCGGCATGAAGGACGGCGACACCGTGCCCCTGACCCTGCAGTTCGCCGACGGCAGCAGCAAGAAGGTGGATGCGAAGGTGCGCAAGCCGGGCGCCGAGCCGGCCCCGGCCATGGACCATTCGCAGCACAAGCACTGAACCGCGGGAATCGCGCCGGGGACGGCCCTCCCACGGGGGGCCGTGCCGGGGTCGGGCCGTTGCTGGACCGGCGTCCCCGCCGCGATCCGGGCCCGGACCGCCGCCCTCGCGGCCGCGATGGGGCGCCTACTGGCGGACCGGGTGCTTGGAGAGCTTGCGCTGCAGCGTGCGGCGGTGCATCTTCAGCGCGCGGGCCGTCGCCGAGATGTTTCCGTCATGTTCCCGGAGCACCCGCTGGATGTGCTCCCACTCCAGCCTGTCCACGGAGAGGGGCGTAGCTTCCGGGGGTGCCGCGTCGGCCGCCGGCTGGTGGGCGAAGGCGCCGATCACGGCCTCCACCTCCACGGGCTTGGCCAGGTACTGGGCGGCGCCGAGCTTGATGGCGTCCACCGCGGTGGCGATGCTGGCGTATCCGGTCAGCACGACGATCCGGCAGTCGGGGTTGGCGGCCAGGATCGGCGCGATCAGGTTGAGCCCGGATTCGCCGGCCAGGTTCAGGTCGAGGACCACCCGTTCCGGCGGCGCCTCGGCCACGGCCCGGAGGGCCGCCTCGGCGCTGGTGACGCCGCGGGCCGCCACGCCGCGGCGGCCGAGGGCCCGGACGAGCACGGCATTGAAGGTCTCGTCGTCGTCCACCACCAGGATCTGGGAAGCCGTCATCGGTTTGCTCTTGCGGGAAGTTCGATCAGGGCCTGCGCCCCGCCGGCCGGATGATTGCACAGGGCGAGGTGGCCGTCGACGCGACCGATTGCCGCATGGGCGAGCATCAGGCCGATGCCGGCGCCCCCCGTGGCCGACGGCACGGGAGCCTTCCCCGCCGCCTCCAGCACCGGGGCCGGGAAGCCGGGCCCCCGGTCGCGGATTTCCACCCGGATGCGGTCGGCGGTCCACCCGAGGACGACCCGTATTCCGCCGCCGCCCGCGTCCGCCGCGTTGTTGAGCAGGTTTCCGACGGCCTGCTCCAGGGCGGGATCGGCCACCAGGAGGGGCGCCGGCCCCTCGCCTGCCGCCTCCACCCGGCAGTCGGCCCGCGGCCGCAGGGCCTGCCAGCGCCCCACCACCGCCGCGAGCCAGGCGTCGGCCGGCAGCGCCGCCGCCTCGTCGAGCCGCCCGGCGCCGCTGCGCGCCGCCATGCCGCTGATGATCTCCTTGCAGGCCGAGACCTGCCGGCGCAACAGGGCCATGTCCTCGCGCAGGTCCTCCGGCAGGCGGCGGTCCTCCGCCACCTCCCCGGCCAGCACCGCGATGGTGGCCAGCGGCGTGCCCAGTTCGTGGGCCGCCCCGGCCGCCAGGGCGCCGAGGGCCACCACGCGCTCGTTGCGCAGGGCCGTCTCCCGGGCCTCGGCGAGGCGGGCGTCCCGCTCGCGGATCGACGCCGTCATGCGCACGATCAGCCAGCCCAGCATCGCCGCGGAGAGCAGGAAGGTGAGCCACATGCCCGCCAGGTGGAGCGCGGCGGCGCGGCCCGGATCGGGCAGCGCCAGGGGCACGAAGACCACCATGAGCAGGGAATAGGCCGCCACCCCCAGGGCCGCCACGGCGGCCACCAGCCGGCCCGGCAGGGTCATCGCCGCGAAGGCCACCGGCGGCAGCAGCAGGGAGATCAGCGGATTGGTGGCCCCGCCGGTGAAGAACAGCAGCGCGCCCAGGCCCGCCACGTCCACCGCCAGCTGGCCCGCCACCTCGCCGGGCGTCGCCTGCGCCGCCGTCCGGACCCGCCGGCCGGCCAGCAGGTTGAACGCCGCGAGCGTGGCCAGGATGGCCGCCAGGGGCAGCAGGGGCAGGGGTATGCCGAGCAGCGCCGGCACCGCGGCGACCGCCGCGCCGGCGGCCCCGAGGAACCACCAGCGCAGTCCGTGCAGCCGGCGCAGCAGGCTGAAAGCCGCGTCGTTGGAAGGGTCGGGGAAGGCCATGGGAGGATTATCCGCGAAGCTTGACGCGGGACAAACCCGCCGGCCGCGCGCTTTGCCACAATCGCACCCCGCCCCGCGCGGGCCGCCGTCCGCCTACCCCTGGAGCCGTCCCATGCCCGACCCCATCCGCCGCCTCCGCCGACTCCGCGCCGTCCTCCTGTCCTCGGCCGTCCTCGCCCTGCCCTTGCCGGGCCATGCCCAGGACATGGACAAGGGCAAGGAGATCAACGGCACCTGCGCCGCCTGCCACGGCGAGTTCGGCCAGGGCGGCAAGAAGGGCGAATATCCGCGCCTGGCCGGCCAGCGCGCCGCCCACATCGAGGACCAGCTCCGCTCCTTCCGGGCCCGCAAGCGGGTCAACATCCCCATGTTCCCCTACACCCAGGAACGGGAACTGCCCGACGAGGACATCCGCGACGTGGCGGCCTATCTCGCCGCCGTGGAGCTGCCCACCAAGGCCCCCGAGTTCAAGGACACCGACGACGCCCTGACCCGGCTGCTGGCCATGGAGAAGGTGATGATCATCCCGCGCCTGGAAGGCGACCTGAAGAACGGCGAGGCCGTCTACCAGAAGGGCTGCGCCGCCTGCCACGCGAAGAACGGCAAGGGCCGCGGCAAGTTCCCCAACCTCGTGGGCCAATACACGAACTACCTGAAGCGCCAGATGGACCTCTTCCTCAAGGGCGAGCGCCCCCACGACGAGGAGGGCGTCGTGGGCATCCTGAACGCCCTGAAGGAGCAGGACATCCAGGACATCCTGGCCTACCTGACCACGCTGCAGGATCCCCAGTGAGCCGCCGGCTCCGCGGCCCCGCCGCCCTGTTCCTGGCGCTCGCCGCCGGCGCCGCCGCCGGCCACGGCCATCCGGCGGCCATCGACGACGCGAATCCCGAGGCCTGGAAGTACCGCCTGTGCGGCGAGATGGCCGGCGTCGCCATCCAGGCCGTCAAGGACCGGGACCGGGGCCGCCCGGCCCGCACCTACCCCGACGACGGCGGCCCCGGGCCGGCCATCGCCAATGCCATCGTCCGGAAGGTGTACGAGGAACCGGGCATCTCCAGCCCCAAGCGGGCCGAGACCTTCGGCCGCGCCCACTGCAACGAGGCCCTGGCCGGCCAGTCCCGGCCCTGAGCCGCGCCCGGAGCCGGGCGGCGGCCGCTACACCTCCTGGGCGATCTTCTCCAGGGCCGGGATGTCGCCCCGGAAGAAACGCGTCGCGTAGCTGTTGCCGCCCTTCACCAGGATGCCCTGGCGCACGAAATCCGAGATAACCCGGCTCGCCGTCTCCGGCGTGATGCCGATGATGGCGGCGATGTCCTCCAGGCTGAAGCGGTGGATCTTGTCGCCCCCCTCCACCGCCCGCAGGCGCAGGAACAGCCGCGCCATCCGCGTGCGCGCCGGCGTCGTGCCGCCCATGAGTTGCGACAGCCAGGTCTCCGCCTCCCGCAGCGCCTCCTGGGATTTCCGCAGCAGGCGCATCTGCAGGCCACCGTGGTCGGAGACGAACTTGCGGAAGTAGGAAATCGGAATGCGGCAGGCGCGCACGCGGCCGACGGCGATGGCCGTGTGCTCGAACTTCTCCGCGAAGGCGGACTCGATGCCGGCCACGTCGCCCGTCTTCAGCACCCGTACGATGCGCTGCTCCCCCGCCGGATCGTAGCGGACCATCTTCACCGCCCCGCCGCGCACGCAATACACGGCCTCCATCGGCGCGCCCATGTGGTAGATCGCCGAGCCGTGCTCGTAGTCGAAATCCTCGATGCCGGCATGGAAATCGATCAGGTCGTCCAGCGACACGTCCGAGCAGACCATCTCGTGGCGCAGCCCGCAGGCGAAGCAGTTGCTCCTGCCCTGGCAGCGGACCTGGGGGGTCATCTTGGTCATCGGCGTTTCCTGGCGTCCTCGGTGTCGAGCCCGGCTCGGAGGGCCGAATCTTAACGCAGGCGTGAAGCGGGAATTTGATTCAATTCAAGGGCGTTCGCTATTTTTCCGGGCCGGGCAGACAGCGCACCGCGCCCCTTCGGCACGCCGAGCGGGAAAACCGCCCGCGTGCGCTCCCGCCCCATGCCCATCGCTCGATCCGCAAGCGTTTGGGCAGCGTCCGCATCGGAACCCTGGGGCTCCGGCCGGGAACCACGGCAAAGCCCCACGAACCCGCCGGAAGGCCCGTGGAACGCCCGGGCGCCCCAGGACTAAGCAAACTGAGGGTCTGCGTCGGCTACGGGCCTGGTGTTTCCAGGCGGATCAAGGAAGCCCACCGTTGCAAAGTGAGCTTCCCTCTGTTTTTCGTCTTCCAACCCAACGGCATTATGCCGCCACTTGCCGCTCGTGTTGAGTGCTGATCCAGTGCTCCAGGAAGCCTTTGGCATGATGCCGCGGGCAAGCGGTGGGCACATGCCGGGCGCGGCATGCGCCGGCGGGAGGCTGCCGATGCGGCAATCCCCCGTCATCGAGGGCGCGCCGGGTCGCTTTGCCGCGCAGCAAAGAAGGGGGTCGCCCGCCGGGGCGAGACCCGGCAGGACTCCGGATGGCAAGGCAATCCGGGAAACGCTGTTTGGGGCGGGACGGAGACCCATCCCCACCCCAGCCCTCCCCTTGGAAGGGGAGCGGGAGAAATGCGGCGCTGCGCGCCGAGAACTAGATCTCCACCTCCACCAGCCGTCCCTCGGCCGTGTAGAGGATGGCCGCCCGGACCGGCAGGCCTTCGTCGGCGAAAAGGCCGGCGTAGCGCGCGAGCTGTTCCCGGTAGCCCTCGGCATGCGCCTGCCACGCGGCGGCGTCCCCCTCGATGCGGGCGGTCTTGTAGTCGACGATCCAGCGCACGCCCTCCTCGGCGAAGGTCCGGTCCACGATGTGGTGGGAGGCGCCCCGGGCCTCGGCCCGGGAGAGGGCCAGCTCGACGGCCGCCTCCGGCCGCGGGGCGAGGACCCAGCGGCCCGCGGCGCTCCGCAGGGTGGCCTCCAGGGCCGCCCGGGCGCGGGCGACGCCCGCCGCCACGGCATCCTCCCCGTGGCCCTGGCGCGCCAGCCACAGGGCCATGGCCGGGGCCAGGGCGGCCACCCGCTCGCCGGGCCAGGCGTCGGGGCCGTCCCGGGCGATGCGTTCCAGGTAGGCGTGGACCAGGGTACCCACGTCGGCGTCCAGCGACGGGCCGCCCTCCTCCTCCGCCCCTTCCGGCGGCGCGCCCGCCGGGGCCGCGATGCCGGCCGCGGCGAATTCCGCGGGCATGGCCGGGACGGCGGCCCGCAGCAGGTCCGGCACGGCGACGGGTGCGCCGCCGGCATCGCCCTCCGGTGCCGCCAACTCCGGCGCGGCCGCGAAGGCGCCCTCGACGGCGGACCACAGCAGGGCGAGGAAGCTGCCGGCCGGCGGGCGCAGCTCGCCCTTGCCGCTGCGGCGCAGGACTCCGGCCAGGTGCAGGCGTTCCCGGGCCCGGGTGGCGGCCACGTAGAGCAGGCGCCCCGCCTCCCGGGCCTGCCGCTCCTGCTCGAAGCCCTCCAGGTAGGCGTAGGTTCCGCCGGCGCGGGCCGAAGCGCGGGTCCAGGGGGCGGCCACCAGGGCCTCGTCCAGGCCGCGGCCGGGGACCTCCTCCCAGCGCAGCAGGCGGGTGTCGTTGCGCGCCGGGGGCCGGTGCAGGCCGGGCAGGACCACCACGTCGAACTCCAGCCCCTTGGCCTTGTGGATGGTCATGAACTGGAGGCGGCCGTCGGCCTCCGGGTCGGCGCCGGCGCGCAGTTCCCCCAGGGCGGCGTCCAGGGCCTCGGGGGAGAAGCCGCCCCCTTCGTCCAGGCGATCCAGCAGGTCCAGGAAGGCCCCGGCGTCGTCCGCCTCGGCGGCGTCGCGCAGCAGGCCGGCGCCGCCGAGGGCCCGCCAGGTGCCCTCGACGCGCCGGCGCAGGCCCTGCCGGCCGCGTTGCCCGAGGGCCTCGCCGAGGATGCCGCGGGCATGGGCGAGGCGGCGCTGCCCGTCCGCCGAAAGGCGCGCGACGCGGGCCGCGTCGTTCATGAGGCACCAGAGCGTGGCCCCGTGGTCGTCGCCGGCCAGGGCATGCAGGTCGGCCAGCGTCAGCCCGACCCAGGGCGCCCGCAGGATGGCCAGCCAATGGACCCGGTCGGCCCGGTGGTGCAGGGCCCGGGCCAGCGAGGCCAGGTCCTCGACGGCCTGGCGCTCGGCCAGGGCCTCGATCTCCACGGCCGTGTAGCGCAGGTCCGGCCGCCGGGCGCGGATCTCCGCCACCAGGGGGGCCAGGTGGCGGCGGGCGCGCACCAGCACGGCGATGCGCGCCTCCGGGCGGGCGGCCCGCTCGGCCGCGATGGCGGCCAGGACGGCGGCGGCCTCGGCCTGCTCGCCGGCTTCCTTCGGCGCCGCCCGGTCCAGCACGACGGCATGAACCCGGATGCCCGTCGCGCCCTGGCCGCCGGGTTCCCGGGTGGGCGCGCAGGGCCGGTAGCGGACGGCGGCGCGCAGGTCGTCGTCCCGCCGCGGAAAGACGGCGGGGAAGGTGTCGTTCACCCAATCCACCACCTCGGGCCGCGAGCGGTTGTTGCGGTAGAGGGAAAGGCGCTCCATGGGCAGGCCGGGCAGGCCGCCCCCGGCCACGCGCAGGAACAGCCCCACCTCGGCCTGGCGGAAGCGGTAGACCGACTGCATGGGGTCGCCGACGACGAACAGCGTGCGCCCGTCCCCCGGGGCCCAGCCCGCGGTGAGGCGCTCCAGCAGGCGCACCTGCACGGGGCTGGTGTCCTGGAACTCGTCCACCAGCAGGTGGCGGATCCGGTAGTCGAGGCGCAGGGCCAGGTCCGTGGGTGCCTCGTCGCTGCCCAGGGCCGCCAGGGACCGGCGGGCCACCTCGATGAAATCCACCTCCCCCGCCTCCTGGAAGACGGCCAGCAACTGCCCGGCCGCCAGGTGCAGCAGCCGGGCCAGGGCCTCCACCATGGGCGCGTCGGCCAGTGCGGCCGCGGGGTCCGGCAGGCCGCGCGCCCGGGCCAGGGCGGCGGCCATGTCGCCGCCCATGGCCTCCAGCAGGGCGGCGAGGTTCCGCTTGTCCTCCTTTTCCTCCGGCGGAAAGCCCTCCGCCGCCGTGAGGCGCCTGCGCGGTTCGTTCTTCGCGGTGAGCAGCAGTTCGCAGAGGGCGCGCCAGACGGGCATCCCGGCGGCATCCCCGGCCAGCGCTCCGTCCCAATCGGCCAGCACTGCGATGGGCGAACCCGGGTCGACGCGGCCGCCCGCCCGCCGGGCCAGGGGATGGACCGCGGCGAGGAAGTCCCCGCCCAGGGCCTGCCGCGCGTCGGCCAGGTCGCGGCCCACCAGGGCGGCGAGGGCCTCGGCCATGGCCTCGCCGGCGCCGCCGCGCAGGGCGTTGGCCAGCCACTGGTCGCGGCGGGCCAGCATGGCGGCGAGCAGTTCGGCCAGCCGCGGCGCATCGTTGTCCAGGTGGCGCAGGGCGGCCGCGACGAGGGCGGCGATCGCCTCCGGGGCGTCCTCCAGCAGGGCCAGCGTGCGCCGGGCCGCCTCGGCGTAGTGGGCCGCCGCCCGCTCGGCGAGCCGCGGCTGGGCCCCGAAGCGGGACAGCACGGGCATCTGCCGCGCCAGGCCCATGCAGAAGGCATCGATGGTCATCAGGCGCAGCCGGCCCGGCTGCCCGGTCAGGCCCCAGCCCCGTTCGGCCGAGACGGCCAGGGCCGCCCGGGCGAGCTCCCAGGTCCGGCGCTTGTGGGGCTTCTCCGGAGGGGCCCCGGGTGCCGCCGCCAGGGCCTCCAGGATGCGGTCGCGCATCTCGCCGGCCGCCTTGTGGGTGAAGGTGATGGCCACCACTTCCTCCGGTTCCTCCACCAGGGCCAGCAGGCGCAGCACGCGCTGGGTCAGCAGCTCGGTCTTGCCGGCGCCGGCGGGCGCCTCGACGGCGAAGGAGGCGACCTCCAGCGCCCGTTCCCGGGCCGCGGCATCGGCGGCGAGCAGGTCGGCGTGGCCGGGGGTCATGACCGGGGCCAGGCGCGGCCCGGGGCGGCTTCCCGGCCGCACAGGGGCGTTTCGTGGCAGCGGCGTCCCCGCCGCGATGCATCCGGAACCGCCGCAATCGCGCCGGGGCCGGCGCGCCCGCAGGACAGCCGGTTCATTCGCCGTCCTCCCCGTTCCAGGTGCCGGCGAGCCTTCTGCGTTCGGCCAGGCGCAGCAGAGGCTTCACGTCGCAGAAGCGCAGTTCCTGTTCGCCGGCGTCGATCACCCGGGCATCCCCGTCACGGAATTCCCGGGCCAGGGCGGCGATGGACACGCGCCAGTGGCCGAGCAGGGAGGCCCAGTCGGGGAAGGCCTCCGGCGGGAAGCTCCGGTGACCCCCGATGCCCCGCACGTCGGGCACCAGGCCGTCCCCGGCGGCGACCCCCGCGAAGCCGCAATCGCCCCGCCGCACCCGGGCCAGGACGACGGCGGCCGGCGGCTCGCCGGCCATCACCCAGGCGGCATAGAGGGGCAACTGGAGCTGGGTCACCCGCGGCCGGGCCCAGGCGGCGGGACTGGCGGCGGCGCCGGTCTTGTAGTCGATCAGCACGCGGCGGCCGTCGGCGAGGCGGTCGGCACGGTCGATGCGCAGTTCGAGGCGCAGTCCCTCCACATCCACCTCCCGGGCGGCCTCCCGGGCCTCGACGGTGAAATCGCCGGGGCGCTCCGCCTCCAGGGCCAGCCACTCGGCGAGCAGCAAGGCCAGGCGTTCCCGCTCCAGGGCCAGGAAGCGGTCGGCCGGACGCTCGGGCAGCGTGGCGGCGAAGCCCTCGACGGCATCCGCGACGGCCCCGGCGATGGCCGCTTCCCGCGCCGCCTCTTCCAGGCCGCGCAGGTCGGCCGCGCCCCGGCCGGCCCAGAAGCGCTCCAGGGCCAGGTGGACCAGCGTGCCCCGGGCCCGGGCGTCGAAGCCCTCGACGGGGGACGGCAGGGCCCGGGCGCCCAGGCGGTACTGGTGGAAGGCCCAGGCGGGACAGACGGCCTGGGCCTCCAGCAGCCCGGTGCCGCCGCTCAGGGTGCCGCCGCCGGCGGGCCCCGCCGGCGGCGCCCGGTGGTCGGCGAGGGATTCGATCGGCATGGCGGCGACGGCGCCGCGCAGGGACGGCGGCGGCACGGGGGCGCCCTCGAGGGCCGGCAGGCCGGCGAGCAGCGGGCTCGCGCGCAGGGGCCGGTCCCCTTCGGCCCGGGCCCAGGAAAGGACGAGTTCCGGCGCCGCGGCCCGCAGGCGGCCCTGGATGCGCGCCGCGAAGGCGGCCTGGACGGCGGCGCTCGCCCCGGGCGTCCCGGCGGCGCGCTGGACGGCGGCGGGCAGCAACGGGTTCGGGCGGGCGGGCGGGGGCCACAGGTGGTCGTTCATGCCCATCACCCAGATGGCATCGGCCCGGATGCCGGCCGCCTCCAGGGGCCCGAGCACCTGCACCGGCGGCTCGCCCTCGGTCTCCGGCTGGAAGACCCGCTCGCGGCAGGCGGCGCGCAGGCGCCGCGCGGCTTCGGCGGCCGGCACGCGACCCAGCACGGGGTCCAGCCGGGCGAGCCCCTGCAGCAGTTCCAGAAAGGCGCGGCGGGCCTGCCATTCGTGGCTGGACAGGCTGCGCTCGCCCGGCCAGCCCACGGCGGCCAGGAGATCCCGGAAGGCCGGGACCCATTCGGAGGGCGGCCGGCGGCCGGCCGGCGGCGGCTCGACCAGCCGGTCCAGGTGTCCGGCCAGGCGTTCCAGGGGCATGCCCGCCGCCACTTGCCGGCGCAGCCAGCGGCGGAAGCGCTCCAGCGTCACCACGGGCGGCAGTTCGCGCCGCATGCGGGCCTCCAGCCGCGCCCGGGCGTCGGCATCCGCGAGGTCGGCGGAGAAGTGCGGCCCGAGCAGCAGCGCGGACAGGGCTTCCTGGGGCGCCCGCCCGCCGCCGGTGGCCAGGGCCAGCAGCGAGAGGGCGGTCCCGACCAGGGGCTGGCGGGCCAGCGGCGCGCCCAGGGAAAGGTTGTAGCGGCGTGGCGCCTCGGCCAGGGCCGGGCGCAGGGCGGCGGGGTGCAGGGCGTCGTCCAGGGCGAGGGAGAGGGCGTCGCGCCGGGCGGCCAGGTCCGGTACGACGATGGCGAGGCGGGCCTCGGGGTTCGCGGCGAGGCGGGCGGCGGCCCAGGCCGCGGCGGCCCGGTGCTCGGCCGCCGCGTCGGCGACGGCCAGGACATGGGCATGGCCCGGCGGGCCCTCCGCCGCCAGCTCCGCGAGCCGCACGCCCCGGGCGGCGAGGGTCTCCAGGAGGGCCTCTTCGAGGGGATTGCGGCGGTCGAAGCCGGCGAGGATCACCCAGGCGGGCAGGCGGCCCGCGCCGCGCCCCAGCCGATCCACCAGCCAGCGGGCGTGGCGGCAGGGTTCCAGGGCGCCGGCGGCGGCACAGCGGCGGCGGAAATCGGCCCGCCAGCCCAGGAACTCGGCGAACTCGCCGGATTCGGCGGGCCCGGCGGCGTCGCGGACCTGCGGCAGGGGCAGGTCCCACACGGTGGCCAGTTCGTTGGCCTCCCGGGCGGCGGCGGCCAGGCCTTCCAGGTCGAACAGGGGTGCCTCGGGGCGGTCCGCCAGGCCGGCGGTGACGGCCATCTCCCAGAGGACCTGTTCCTGCTGCCCCTCCAGCACGCGGCGGGGCGCCTCGCCGGCCGGGATCTCCCCGGCCAGGAGGGCCTCCGTGCCCACGGACTCCAGCCACTGGTCCACCGTCAGGCATTCCAGGGAGCGCCAGCGGGCGAGGCCCTGCGCCGCCCGGGCCCGGTCGTGGGCGGCGCGCAGGTGCCGGGCCAGGCGATGGGTCGCGCAGAGGACGAGGACGCCGCCGGGGACGTCCTCGGGCTCGGGAAGCGCGGCGAGGGTGGGGAGCGGAACGGTCATGCCGGGATGTTACGGCGGCGGCGCGCCGGCGCAAAGGCGGCTCACAGGAACAGGGAAACCGTCAGGGCGACGAGGGAAGACCAGAAAACCAGGGTGTCGGGGTCGATGAGTCGGGGCATGGGGGTGTCCTCCGGGTTGGGCTGGGGGACAGTCTGGGGCCCGGGTGGCTCAACACGTGAGCCACCCGGGCCGGCACCGCCGGATGTCGGGAGTCCTCATGGGGAGGCGCGGACATCACCCCCGGGAGGCACCCTCGCCGGGGCAATTCCGTTCCATTCCAGATGCATCGCGGCGGGGACGCCGCGCCCACGGACACCGCTCGGCACGGCCCCGCGACCCTGCGGGTGACCGTCGTGACGGCGAGGGGGGCCTAGCGGTCCGCGGCCACTTCCGGCGCCAGCAGGGCCCGCGGCTGGCCCTCGACGGGAACGACCTCGCGGATGTCCTTGTCCTCGGGGGCGGCCTTCAGGTCGCGGAACCTGCGGGCGGTGACCAGCACCCGGGATTCCAGGGAGCCGACGGCCTTGTTGTAGGCGGACACGGCCTCGCCCAGGTTCCTGCCGACGCCGGCCCAGTGGTCGGCCAGCACGGCCATGCGCTCGTAGAGCTCGCGGCCGAGGGCGCTGATCTCCTGGGCGTTCTCGGCCAGGGCCTCCTGCTTCCAGCCGTAGGCGACGGCGCGCAGCAGGGCGATCAGGGTGGTGGGCGTGGCGAGGATGACCTTCTGCTCGACGCCATACTCGATCAGGGCCGGATCGGCCTCCAGGGCGGCGCTGTAGAAGGTCTCGCCGGGCAGGAAGAGGACGACGAATTCGGGCGAGGGCTGGAACTGCTCCCAATAGGACTTGCGGCCCAGCTTGGCCAGGTGGTCCTTCACCTGGCGGGCATGGTCCTGCAGCTTCTTGCGCCGTTCGCCCTCGTCCTGGGCCTCCAGGGCGTCCAGGTAGGCGGCCAGCGGCGCCTTGGCGTCCACGACGATGTTCTTGCCGCCGGGCAGGCGCACGATCAGGTCGGGGCGCAGGCGGCCCTCCTCCGTGTCCGTGGATTCCTGCTCGTGGAAGTCGCAGTGGTCCAGCATGCCGGCCATCTCGACGACGCGCTTCAGTTGCAGCTCGCCCCAGCGGCCCCGGGTCTGGGGCGCGCGCAGGGCCTTCACCAGGTTGGCGGTCTCCTGTTTGAGCTGCCCCTGGGATTCGGCCAGCGACCGGACCTGCTGGGTGAGGGTGGCGTAGGCGTCCACCCGGGTCTTCTCGATGCCCTGGATCTGCTGTTCGAAGCGGGCCAGGGTCTCGCGCACGGGGGTCACCATCTCGCCGATGGCCTGCTGGCGCTTTTCCAGTTCCCCCTTGGCGGTCTCCTGCTGCTTTTCCAGGGCGGTTTTCGCGAGTTCCAGGAAAGACTGGTTGTTCCGTTGCAGGGCCTCGGCGGACAGGGCCTTGAAGGCGTCGGCGAAGGACTGGCGGGCCTCCTCCAGGGCGGCGAGCTTCTCCGCGGCGACGGCCTTCTCCCGCTCCAGGTCGGCGTGCAGGCCCTCGGCCCGCTCACGCAGGGCGGCCAGGTCCCGGTCGCGCGCCTCGGCCCCGGCACGCAGGTCGCGCACCTCCTGCTCGCGCGCCGCCACCCGCTCGGCCAGCACGGCCTTCTCCGCTTCCGCCGCCTGGCGGCCCCGGGCCTCCGCCTCGCGCAGCCGCCCGGCCGCGAGGAACCAGGCCAGCGCGGCCCCCAGCAGCACACCGGCCAGGCCGCCGATCAGCATTTCCATGTCATCAGGATCACGGTCATTAAGGCAAGATCCTCACCACGGAGGACACAGAGGATACGGAGGGAGACCGTCGCGGTCGCGCAAGCCGCGTGGATGGCGACCTCCGTGCCCGCGTTGCCGGGTCCCAACCTTTCCCGCAGTCCGCCGCGGTTGAGTTGAACCTGAAAACCTCAGTCAGGCCACCAACACACCACGAACCCCAAGGACTGCGCTGACCAAAACCATGCACCCATCCGGTGAGCGGCCGGATCCCGGCAAGTCTTCGATCGCCTCCGTTTCCTCTGCGTCCTCTGTGGTTCAACTGCATTTTCCGGCCTGGATGGATTCTACCCACGCCGCAGCCTCGCCGCATGAGCCCCTCAGCCGCCGCGGAAGCCGCGGATCAGGCGGCCGTCGCGCTTGGTGGGACGCCCGCGGAGCCCCGCGCCGGGGGCGGGCGCCAGGGCGCGCAGCTCCCTTTCCCGCTCCCGGGCGGCCAGGCCCTCCGGCGTTTCCTCGTACAGGGCCCGGGCCTCGGGCGCGGGCCGGCGCTGCTCGTTGAGCGCCCGGACCGTCACCTCGAAGGTGCCCGCCGGAGCGCCGATCTCGAGCAGGTCGCCGGGCCGCACGAGGCGTGCCGGCTTGGCCGCGTGGCCGTTCCATTTCACCTTGCCGCCCTCCACCGCCGCGGCGGCCAGGCTGCGGGTCTTGAAGAAGCGCGCCGCCCACAGCCACTTGTCGAGGCGCTGGCCTCCCCCCGCCTCAGGGCCGGCCATCGCGGACACCGCCGGCGCCTCCGAAGTCGAATTCCTCGCCCAGGTACGGATAGCGCACGTGCTGCACCAGGTCCTGAACCTCGCGCCGCGGCGGCGGCGTCAGCAGGCTGATCACGACGATGAGCAGGAAGCCGGCGCCAAGGCCGAAGATGCCGGCCGAGATGGGCTGGATGTCGAACCAGGCCCGCGCCATGGAGCCGCCGAAGAAGGGATGGGTGATGCCGGCGTAATAGAGCGTGATCGCCAGCCCGGCCGTCATGCCGGCCAGGGCCCCCCAGCCGTTGGCGCGCCGCCAGAAGACGCCGCAG
Organism: Rhodocyclaceae bacterium; assembly: GCA_016791145.1. Classification (GTDB taxonomy): domain Bacteria; phylum Pseudomonadota; class Gammaproteobacteria; order Burkholderiales; family Rhodocyclaceae; genus JAEUNJ01. The sequence continues at coordinate 16,132 of JAEUNJ010000106.1, forward strand.
ACCAGGGCGGGGAAGAAGGCGGCGGCGGCCAGCGAAAAGGCCAGGCCCACCATGAAGAGGATGCTGTCGGGCTTGAGGGAGGCGACCCAGGCGGCCACCAGGGCCACCACCAGCAGCAGGGCCTTGGAGAGCACCAGGCGGCGCTGGGTGGAGGCGCCCGGGTCGATCATCTTGTAATAGAGGTCGTGGGACAGGGCGTTGGCGATGGTGAGCAGCAGGCCGTCGGCCGTGGACAGCGCCGCGGCCAGGGCCCCCGCCGCCACGAGGCCGGAGACCACGTAGGGCAGGCCGGCGATCTCGGGCGTCGCCAGCACGATGACATCGGTGTTGAGGGTCAGTTCGGCGAGCTGCAGCACCCCGTCCAGGTTGATGTCCTCGATCCGCACCAGCCCCAGGCGCCCCCAGGAGCCCACCCAGCTCGGCAGGTGGGTCAGGTTGGCGCCCACCAGGTCGTTGTAGATGATCCACTTGGCGAACACCGCGTAGGCCGGGGCCGTCACGTAGAGGAGGAAGATGAAGAGCAGCGACCAGAACACCGACTCCCGCGCCTCGCGCACCGAGGGCGTCGTGTAGTAGCGGATCAGCACGTGGGGCAGTGCCGCCGTGCCGAACATCAGGCAGACCAGCAGGGCCAGGAAATTGCGCCGCGCCACGGACGCCGCGTTCTCGTCCTCGGCCGGGAAGGCCTGGGCGTGGGGCTGGGGCCGCTCCGCCCGCTCGGCCAGGGACCGCCGCTCCGCCTGCCACATGACCCGCGCCTCCTGGGCCGTCTTCGGCAGTCCGCGCAGGGCCCGTTCGGTGGCGTGGATCTCGCGGATCGGGGCGTTCGCCTGCTTGAGGCGCTCGGCCCGCTTGGCCAGGGTCCGGCGCTCGTCCTCCAGGGAGGCGGGCAGGCCCGCCAGCCGCGCGTCGATCTCCTCGGCCCGGGCCCGGAAATAGGCCCGCGCCTCCACTTCCCGCGGCGCGTCGAACAGCCGCTTCTCCACGTCGCCGAGGCGCGCCAGCACCCCGCCGTACATGACCTGGGGCGCCGGCACGCCGGTAACCTGCTGGGACAGGATGAAGACCGGCAGCATGTAGGCGACGATCAGGACCACGTACTGGGCGACCTGGGTCCAGGTGACGGCCCGCATGCCGCCCAGGAAGGAACAGACCAGGATGCCGGCCAGCCCCACGAAGACGCCGATCTCGAACTCGATGCCGATGAAGCGGCTGGTGATCAGGCCGACGCCGTAGATCTGCGCCACCACGTAGGAGAAGGAGGCGACGATGGCGGCCACGACGGCCATCAGGCGGGCGCCGTTGCCGTAGCGGGCGCCGAGGAAGTCGGGAATGGTGAACTGGCCGAACTTGCGCAGGAAAGGGGCCAGCAGCAGGGCCACCAGCACGTAGCCGCCGGTCCAGCCCATGACGAAGGCAAGGCCCTGGTAGCCGCCGAAATAGAGGGTGCCGGCCAGGCCGATGAAGGACGCGGCGCTCATCCAGTCGGCGCCGGTGGCCATGCCGTTGAACAGCGCGGGCACCCGGCGTCCGGCCACGTAGAACTCGGAGACGTCCGCCGTGCGGCTCAGCATGCCGATGCCGGCGTAGAGCACCAGGGTGGCGAAGAGGAAGGTGTAGCCGATGGCCCGCTGGCCCAGGCCGAGGCGCTCGGCGCCGGCCAGCAGCGCGATGAAGACCACGAAGCCCACCGTGTACCAGCCGTACAGGCGCCGCAGGCGCCGGTTGAAGGCGCCCTGGGTCACGCGGCGGGTTCCTGGCACGGGGGTCTGGCCTGCCGACGGTCAGAGCCGGTAGTCGAGCTGCAGCCGGCCCTGCAGCTTGCGCGCCTGCTTGAACGCCTCCTTCAGCACGTGCCGGTCCAGCTCGTTCAGGCTGTCCGGGTCCACCCGGTTGGCCGCGCCGGCGGCGCCGCCCTCCCGCTGGACGCGCAGGCGCAGCTGCTGGATGAAGAAGAAGCCGTCGATGATCGCGTGGATGTCCTCGCGGCCCAGCTTCGCCTTTTCGGCCACCGCGCGCAGGCGCTGCGTGGTGCCCGTCTCGCCGACGCCGGTGGCCAGGGCCAGGATGCGCGCCGCATCGACGAAGGGCCGGCTGCCGAAGGCCTTCAGGTCGATGGTGTGGGGGAATTCCTCGTTCTTGTCGAACACGAAGTCGCGGATGACGCCCAGGGGCGGCGCCGCCTTGACCGCGTTCTCGGCCATGAAGCGCAGGAAGAGGCTGGCGCCGCCGCCGGAGGTGCGCGACAGGAGCCAGGCGCGCAGTTCGTCGCCCAGTTCCTCGGCGCCGTACAGGGGACGGAAGTCGAAGAAGATCGTCGCGTTGAGCAGGGCCTCCGGGCTCGCCGCCTGGAGCCAGCTTCCGAAGCGGCCCCGCCACTCGTCCAGGGACAGGCACAGCTCGGGGTTGCTGGCCATGATGTTGCCCTTGCAGAGGGTGAAGCCGCAGGCGTCGAGCTTCTCGTTCACCGCCCGGGCGAAGGGGAGGAAGGCATCGCGGACCGCCTGGGCCTCGCCGGCCGGCGCGCGGAATATGATGCCATTGTCTTGATCCGTGCTGAAGGTCTGCTCGAAGCGGCCCTCGGAGCCGAAGGCGAGCCAGCACCAGTCCACCCGCGGCAGCTGGAAATCCTGCATCGTCTGCTCGATGAGCCGCAGCGTCAGGTGGTCGTTCAGGGTGGAGATGAGCTGGGTCAGGGGCTCGGCGGCGCCGCCCTCGGCGAGCATCTGCTCGCCCATGCGGCGGATCTCGCCGGCGACGGCGACCAGGGTCTCGGTGTCCCGGGCGCTGCGGATGGCGCCGCTGATCGCCTTGGCGCCGCCCCGCTCCACGTCCAGGATGTCGGACTGGGAGACGACGCCGGCCAGGCGGCCGGCGGAGTCCACGATGATGACGTGGTGCACGCCGTGGCGGGCCATCAGGATGGCGGCCTGGTAGGCCGTGCCGCGCCAGTTCAGCATCAGCAGGCCGGTGTCGCTCATCACCGAGACGACGAGCCGCTCCAGGTCGCAGTCGCGGGCCGCCACCCGGTGCAGCAGGTCGCGCAGCGTGAAGATGCCGATGGGCCTGCCGCTCTCGGGCTCGACGATGACGATCGAGCCGACCCGTTGCTCGGACATGGTCTCGACCACCTCGCGCAATGGGGTCTCGGGAGTGGCGGTGACGGGCTTGCGGCGGACGAAGGCGGCGAGCTGGCTGTGCAGGGTGAGGCGAAGGTTCTCGGGCATGATGGATCGGTGAGGGTGGAGGATCAGCCTTCCAGCCGGAAGGTCTGCTTGAGGCAGACCTGCAGGCGGCGGGCCTGTTTCAGGGATTCGACGAGCACCCGCCGGTCGAGCGGGTTGAGCTGTTCGGGGTCCACCAGGTTGTCGGCCGGCCGGCCCCCGGCGAGGCAGGCGTGCTGGTGGGAGAGCCGGATGCGCTGCAGGTGGTGGAAGGCCTGCACCGAGGCCTCCACGTCGCCGGAGGAGATCTGCATGGCCGGGCCGGCGTCGCGCAGGCGGGCCACGGTGCCGGCCGCCCTGCTCCCCGCGGCGAGGCCGTAGACCCGGGCCGCGTCGACGAAGATCCGCGAGCCGAACTTCTTCAGGTCCACCCGCCCGAGGGCGTCGTCCTCGGGCGCGAAGTCGCGGAACACGCCGAGGGGGGGCGCGGCGGCCAGCGCGTTGGCGGCCAGCATGTGCAGGAAGGCGCCGGCCCCCGGGGCCAGCTCGCGCAGGTGCGCGGCCAGGGTATCGGCGAGCACCGCGTCCCCGTGCAGGGTGCGGAAGTCGAAGAAGATGGTTGCGTTGAGCAGCGCCTCGGGCTCCGGCGTGCGGATCCAGGAGGAGAAGCGCTGCCGCCATTCCTCCAGGGACAGGCACCACTTCTCGTTGCCCGCCATCACGTTGCCGGGGCACAAGGGAAAGCCGCAGCGGTCGAGGGCGTCGTTCACGTCCCGGGCGAACCCGGCGAAGAGCCCGCGCAGGGCCTTCGCCTCGGCTTCGCCGGCGGCGCTGAAGATGATGCCATTGTCCTGATCCGTGGCGAAGGTCTGCTCGTAGCGCCCCTCGGAGCCGAAGGCGATCCACGCCCAGGAGGCCGGCGGCAGGCGATGCCGGGCCTCGACGATGGCGATCACCCGCTCGGTGAGCAGGTCGTTGAGGCCGGACAGCACGCGGGTCAGCAGCCCGGCGCCGGCGTCCCGCCCCACCAGGTCGAGGGCGATGGCGCGGATCTCCGGGGCCAGTTCGGCCAGTTGCACCGCATCGCGCGCCTCGCCGATCCGCCGCGTCAGGTGGTCGACGCGGCCGCCCAGGGGGTCGTTCAACTGGTTGCGCGACACCACGCCGATCAGGCGGCCCTGCTCGTCCACGACGGGAAGATGCCGGAAGCGCCGCCGGCTCATCAGGAGGACGGCCTCGTAGGTGCCGGCGCTGCCGGGCAGGCACTGGATGTCGCGGCTCATCACCTCGGTGACGGGCCATTCCAGGTCCGCGCCGGGCAGTGCGACGCGGCGCAACACGTCCTGCAGCGTGACGATGCCCAGGGGACGGTCCGCCCCCTCGACGACCACGACGGAACCGACCCGCTCCTTGTCCATCAGGTGCAGGGCGGAGCGCAGGCTGGCCGACTCGCCGACCACCACCGGCGAGCGGCCGACGATGCTGGCGAGGGTCTCCCCGGGCGAGGTTCCGTGAAGCCGCTTCATGTCCGCCTCCCCTCGGCCGCCGGGGCGGGAGCGCGCCGCCGCCGGCCCATCAGTACTTCACCCGCGCGAAATAGGTCTTCTCGGCGGCCTCCAGGGCCTGGCGCAGCGTCGTGATCCCCATTTCCTGGAGCAGGGCCGTCATCTTCAGGAAGACCTCCCCCGTGACGAAGGAATCGCCCAGCGCGGTGTGGCGCCCGATCACGTTGATGCCGAAGCGCTCGGCGATGGCTTCCAGCTTGTGCGATTCCTGGTTCGGGTGGATCACCGCCGAGAGCAGCAGGGTGTCGAGCACCGGCTGCTGGAAGCGGACGCCGGTGCTCTCCTCCTTCAGCTGCAGGAAGCGCATGTCGAAGGCGGCGTTGTGGGCGACGAGGACGGTGTCGGCGCAGAACTCGTGGAAGGCCGGCAGCACCACGTCGATGGTCGGCTGGCCGCGCACCATGTCCTCGGTGATGCCGTGGATGGGGATGCCCTCCGGCCGCAGCGGGATGCGCGGGTCGAGGATCTGGTCGAAGATCTCCTGGCGCAGGAGGCGGCCGTTCACGATGCGCACGGCGCCGATCTGGATGATCTCGTCGCCCTGGGAGGGCTGGAGCCCCGTGGTCTCGGTGTCGAACACCGTGAAGGCCAGGTCGGCGAGCCGCCGGTCCAGGTCGATGCCGGTGTCCTGGAAGCCGAACAGGTTGAAGTCGTAGTACTCGGGCCGGCTGTCGCCGCGGCTGGCCTGCTGGTAGGCGGCCAGCGCCTGGGGGTCCGCCTCCGGCGTCGCCGCCACGGGCAGCACGAGCCGGAAGTAGGCCCGGTGCACCGCCTTCTCGCGCTGGTACCAGATCTCGCCGCCGTGCCGCTCGAGCACGTCGCGCAGGGTCAGCGGCGTCACCTCGGCGCCGACGCTCATGGGCTCCAGCTCCCAGGTCAGCAGGGTCTCCGAGGACACGGGGACGCCGGCCCAGATCAGGTCCACGAAGGCCATGCGGCCCTCGGCGGAGAGCCGGAAGCGCAATTCGCGGATGTCGTAGTGGTCCTGCAGGCGGGAAGCGAGGAAGGTGAGCGCCTGGAGCAGCGAAAAACTGTCGGCGCGGATCCAGAGATCCGGGTCCAGGTCCTCGGTGCGGGTCGCGATGGAAAGCCGCGCCTCCAGGCGGCGGCAGGCGGCGGCCACCAGGTCCATGCCGAGCACGTCCTCCAGCGGCCACCGGGTCTTCAGGGAATCGGCGAACTCGTTCATGGTCCGGTCGAGGCGTTCGCTCATCCGCGCCGCCTCCTCCTCGATGACGCCGACGAAGCGCAGCCGGGTCTCCGGGTCCATGTCCGGATCGTCCTTCAGCATCTCCACCGCGGCGCGCAGGTTGGCGAGCGCCGGCCGGGACCCGTCGGTCAGCGTATGGATCGCCTGGTCCCGCTGCGATTCCCGCTCGAAGCTGCGGGTGATGTTCTCGATGGTGAGCACGTAGCCGGTGACCTTCGGTTCGACGATGCCGTGGCCGTGGTCCTGGCCGTGCCCGGCCGGCGCCTCCGCGCCCTCCCCGTCGGCCGGGTCCGCGCTGGCGGCGATCACCGGCGCCATCTGGGCGCGCAACAGCTGCCCGGCGCGGGTGGAGGTGATGAAATTCGCCACCGGCTCGGAGCTTCCCTTGCGCAGCCGCTGCTGGATGTTCTCCAGGGCGTGGGTGATCTGGCCCCGCTCGAGGATGGAGAAGATGGAGCGGCCCAGGCCGATCAGGGCCCCGCCGCTGGCCGAGGTGGGCCCCTGGGCCAGGGCCTTGAACTGGAGCCGGGCCCGGTTGTTGTAGAGCAGGATGCGGCCGTCCAGGTTGCAGACGACGACGCCCTGGGCCAGCTCCGACATCAGGGCGGCCAGGCGGTTCTTCTCCTCCTCGACGGACGCCTTCGCCGCGGCGATCTGGGCCTCCACGTCGGTCAGCAGGTCATCCCGCTGCTGGGCCAGGTCGTTGGCCGCCCGGGCCACGGCCTGGACCTCGGACGGTCCGCCGTACTCGACGCGGAACTGCCGGTTGGCGCCCAGCATCAGGCGCAGGTTCTCGGCCATGGAGAGGAGTCCCTGCACGTACTGGCGGAACAGGTTGCGCAGGACGGCGACGCCGAGGATGAAGCCGATGGTGGTGATCAGGCCGCCCAGGGGCAGGCGCGGGGCGATGAGTTCCATGAGGCCGGCGCGCTCGGCCTCGTTGGCGTCCGCGAAGAGCACGACGGCGGTCAGCAGGAAGGGCCCGGTCATCAGCAGGCCGAGGACGACGACCGCGACGGCGAAGCGGATCCTCGCATTCACCGGGTCGCCCTCCGCCGCGCGCCGGGCCCGCCGGGGGCGATCGCTGCCGGCATCATGCCCCCAGCATCGCCTTGACCTGGGCGACCAGGTCCTTGGTCGAGAAGGGCTTGGTCACGTAGGCGTCGGCGCCCATGGCCAGCCCCTTGGCGACCTCGGTATCCCGTCCCTTGGCGGTGAGCATGATGATCTTCGTCGCGGCCTGGGCGGGGTCTCCACGCAGGGCGGCGCACACCTCGTAGCCGGACTTCTTGGGCATCATCACGTCCAGCAGGACCAGGTCCGGCGCGAAGCTGGCGACCTTCTGCAGCGCGGCCTCGCCGTCGCCGGCCACGGCGACCTCGAAGCCCTCCTTCTTCATCAGGTATTCCAGGGAAATGACGATGTTCGGCTCGTCGTCGACGATCAGCACTTTCTTGGTCATGGCTCCTCCTCCCGCATTCCATTCTATTCGCTTGCGCCGCCGTCTTCCGCCAGCGGCAGGGTGAAGACGAAGGCCGCGCCGGCGCCCGGCTCGCTCTCGACCCACAGGCTGCCGCCGAAGTACTCGACGATCTGCCGGCTGATGGGCAGGCCGAGGCCGGTGCCCACGGGCTTGTCGGTCAGGACGCTGCCCCCCTGGCGGAACTTCTCGAAGATGGCGTCCTGGTCCTCCGGCCGTATGCCGGGGCCGTTGTCGGCCACGGTCACCCGCACCTCCCCGCGCAGGCATTCCACGGCGACGCGCACCCGGCCCTCGCCCTGGGCAACGAACTTCACCGCGTTCGACAGGAGGTTGATCATCACCTGCGTCAGGCGGTCCCGGTCCGCCTGGACGACGGGGCCGCCGGCCGGCAGGTCGGTGGCCAGGGCGACGCCCTTTTCCCGGTAGAGCTGGGAGAGGGCGTCGCAGGATTCGCGCACCACCTCGGCCAGGTCCACATCGCTGGTGGTCCACTCGGCGCGGCCGGACTCCAGCTTGGCCAGGTCGAGGATCTGGTTGATCAGCCGCGTCAGGCGTTCGGTCTCGTTGACGATGATGCCCAGGAAGCGCTTGCGCTCCTCCAGGTCGATGCGCGGATCCTCGAACAGCATTTCCGAGAAGGCCCGGATGGAGGTCAGCGGGGTGCGCAGCTCGTGGCTCACCGTGGAGATGAAGTCATCCTTCATGCGGTCCAGTTCCCGGAGCCGCTCGTTGGCCTCCCGCAGCTCGGCGGTCGCGGCCTCCAGTTCCCGCGACTTCTGCTCGATCTCCCGGCTGTGGGCCCGGACCTGGGAGGCCTCGTCCAGGATGTTCATGATCGCGTCCAGGTCTGGCGGCGCCTCCTCCACCACGGAGGCCACCATGACCCGGGCCGACGCCGATCCGATGGCCCCGGCGAGCAGGCTCTCGGCGAAGTGCACCAGCCCGGCATCGGCGGGCAGGTCCTCCACGTCGCGGACGCCCCGGGAGCGCGCGTAGCGGGCGAAGGCCTCCCGGGCCCGGTCCGGGCCGACGAAGCGTCCGGCCAGGGGCAGCAGTTCGGCCACCGGCGCGCCGGCGCCCCATTGCAGCGCGCCGGCCCCCACGTTGCCGCTGCCCACGAAGACGGCGGCCTGGCCGGCCTCCCGGGCATCCGGCGAGCGGCGCAGGGAGAATCCCACGTAGCAGCCGATGTTGGCGAGCAGGCTCCAGAAGAGGCTGTGGCTGATCTCGTCCAGCCCGGTGAGCCCGAACAGCTGCTGGGGCCGCAGCAGCTCGAGGCCGAAGGGGCCCGCCATGAAGTCGGCCGGCAGCCAGCCGGACTTGGCGAAGGAGGGCAGGAGCAGCGTGTAGGCCCAGACCGCGAAGCCGGCGGTGAGGCCGGCCAGGGCGCCCTCCCGGGTGCCGTCCTTCCAGTAGAGGCCGCCGAAGACCGCCGGCGCGAACTGGGCCACGGCGGCGAAGGAGATCAGTCCGATGGCGACCAGCGCGTAGGCCTCGCCGGCGGCGCGGAAATAGGCGTAGCCGAGCATCAGGACGACGGCGATGGCCCAACGCCGGATTTCCAGCAGCAGGCCGGAGAGGTCGGGGCGGCGGTCCAGCCCGAGGGCCTTCCAGCGCAGCAGCAGCGGCATGACAAGGTCATTGCAGACCATGGTCGACAGGGCGATGGTCTCGACGATCACCATGCCGGTGGCCGCCGACAGGCCGCCGATGAAGACCAGGAGGGCGATGGCCTCCTGGCCCTTGGCGAGCGGCAGGGTGAGGACGAAGGTGTCGGCGTCCACGCCCTCCGGGAACTGCATCAGCCCGCCGACGGCGATGGGCAGCACGAAGACGTTGATCAGCAGCAGGTAGAGGGGGAACAGCCAGACCGAGCGGGCGACGTGGGACTCGTTCACGTTCTCCACGACGGCGATCTGGAACTGGCGCGGCAGCAGCATGACCGACAGCATGGAGAGGAAGGTGAGGGCCGCCCAGCTCCCGTAGGCGGCGGCCGTGTCCCGGGCGACGGCGAGCTTGGCCAGGCGCGGGATTTCGGCGGCGCGGCCGAAGATGTCGCCGAAGCCGTCGAAGACCCCGTAGGTCACGTAGAGGCCGACGGCGAAGAAGGCCAGCAGCTTGACCACGGACTCGAAGGCGATGGCGGCCACCATGCCCTCGTGGCGCTCCGTGGCGTCCAGGTGGCGGGTGCCGAACAGGATGGTGAAGGCGGCGAGCACGATGGCCACGTAGAAGGCGCTGTCCTGCAGCATGGGCGCCGCCGCCGCCCGGGCCGGCATCACCAGGTCCGGCGAACTGGCCAGGATGGTGAAGCTGTTGGAGACCGCCTTCAGTTGCAGGGCGATGTAGGGGATGACGCCGACCACCGCGATGACCGTCACGAGGCCGCCCAGGAGCTGGCTCTTGCCGTAGCGGGAAGCGACGAAGTCGGCGATGGAGGTGATGCGGTTGGCCTTGGCCACCCGCACGATCTTGCGCAGGACGAACCAGCCCAGGGCGAACATCAGCGTCGGGCCCAGGTAGATGGGCAGGAAGCCGATCCCGGTGGCGGCAGCGCGGCCGACGCTGCCGTAGAAGGTCCAGGTCGTGCAATAGACGCCCAGGGAGAGGGCATACACGGTGGGGTGGTCGATGACCGAGCGGCCGGCGTCGGAGCGCCGGTCCGCCCAGTAGGCGATGGCGAACAGTATCCCCAGGTAGAGCAGGGAGGCGAGGACGAGGATCCAGCCCTGGGCCATGGCGTTCCGCCTAGTCGCCGCCCCGTTCCACCGCCCAGGCGATCAGCCCGATGAGGAGGACCCAGGCGCCGAACAGGTAGGCGTAGAGCAGCGGGATGCCGAATACCTGGCCGGCATGGTTGAACAGCGACAGGACGGGGTAGTTGAACAGGGCGCAGCCGAGCAGGAACAGGGCCGCCAGGCGCTGGGCGGTGAGCCGGCGTTCATTGGCGGACTTCCTCATCTGCCCTCCTCCCCCCGATGGCGTCCGGGCGGACGCAAGATGGAAAAAAAGCGCCCCCGGGGGGGCGCTTTGCGGGTCCGGCGCGCAGCGCCCCGCCGGCGATCAGGTCGCCTGCTTGAGCTGGTCGAGGATGCCGGGGTTTTCCAGCGTGGACACGTCCTGGGTGATCTCCTCGCCCTTGGCCAGGGAACGCAGCAGCCGGCGCATGATCTTGCCGGAGCGGGTCTTCGGCAGGTTCTCGCCGAAGCGGATGTCCTTGGGCTTGGCGATCGGGCCGATCTCCTTGCCCACCCAGTTGCGCAGCTCGTTGGCGATCTTGATCGCCTCGTCGCCGGAGGGACGCGACTGCTTCAACACCACGAAGGCGCAGATGGCCTCGCCGGTCAGATCGTCCGGGCGGCCGACCACGGCGGCTTCCGCCACCATCGGGTTGGCGACCAGGGCGGACTCGATCTCCATCGTGCCCATGCGGTGGCCGGAGACGTTCAGCACGTCGTCGATGCGCCCCATGATGGTGAAGTAGCCGGTCTTGGCGTCGCGCACGGCGCCGTCGCCGGCGAGGTACAGCTTGCCGCCGAAGTCGGCCGGGAAGTAGGACTTCTTGAAGCGCTCCGGATCGCCCCAGATGGTGCGGATCATGGAGGGCCAGGGCTTCTTGACGACGAGGAAGCCGCCCTTGCCCCACTCCACGTCGTTGCCCGTCTCGTCGACGATGGCGGCCTGGATGCCCGGGAAGGGCAGCGTGCAGGAACCCGGCACCAGCGGCGTGACGCCCGGCAGCGGGGTGATCATGTGGCCGCCGGTCTCGGTCTGCCAGAAGGTGTCGAGGATGGGGCAGCGGGCGCCGCCCACGTTGTTGTAGTACCACATCCAGGCCTCGGGATTGATCGGCTCGCCGACGGAGCCGAGCAGGCGCAGGGAGGTCAGGTTGTAGTTCTTCGGGTGGGTGGAGGGAGTCGCCTCGGAGGCCTTGATCAGGGAGCGGATGGCGGTCGGGGCGGTGTAGAAGACGGAGACCTTGTGGTCCTGGATCATGCGCCAGAAGCGGCCGGCGTCCGGATAGGTGGGCACGGACTCGAAGACGATCTCGGTGGCGCCGCAGGCCAGGGGGCCGTAGGTGATGTAGGTGTGGCCCGTGACCCAGCCGATGTCGGCCGTGCACCAGAAGGTGTCTTCCGGCTTGATGTCGAAGGTCCACTTCATGGTCAGGATGGCGTGCAGCAGGTAGCCGCCGGTGGAG
>JAEUNJ010000153.1 GCA_016791145.1 Rhodocyclaceae bacterium
GATCCGCGAGCGGCAGCGCGTCGCCGCGGGTTATGCCGAACGTCTGGGTGCCGTCCCGGGCCTCCAGTTGCCCGAGGTTCCGGCGGACATGCTGAGCGTCTGGGCCCAGTACTGCGTCCTCGCGCGCGACGCGGGGCACCGGCAGCGGATTCTCGAGGCCCTCAAGCAGGTGGGAATCCCCACCGCGATCTACTATCCCAGGCCGCTGCACCTGCAGCGCGCTTTCTCCTTCCTCGGCCAGGGTCCCGGGTCCTACCCCGTCGCCGAGGCGCTGTGCGAACGCATCTTCGCGTTGCCCATGCATCCCTACCTCGCGGACGCGGACATCGGGCGGATCGCCGCGGTCATCGCCTCCGCCGGGGCGGCCTGAGATGACGGACGTCTTCGTGCACGACACGGCGATCGTGTCCCCCCAGGCGAGCATCGGGCCCGGTACCAAGGTCTGGGTGAACGTGCAGATCCGCGAGGGGGCGCGAATCGGTCGCAACTGCATCGTCTCGAAGGACGTGTATGTGGACCACCACGTGAGCATCGGCGACAACTGCAAGGTGCAGAACGGCGTCTCCATCTACCACGGGGTGACGGTGGGGGACGACGTCTTCATCGGCCCGAACGCCTCCTTCACCAACGACCGCGTGCCGCGGGCCTTCAACAAGGACTGGAAGATAACGCCGACGACGGTGGGCCGCGGCGCCAGCATCGGCGCCAACGCGACCATCGTCTGCGGCGTCGCCCTCGGCGAGTTCTGCATGGTGGCGGCGGGGTCGGTCGTGACGGCGGACGTCCCGCCCCACGGCCTGGTGATGGGGAATCCGGCCAGGCTGGTCGACTACGTGACGGTGAGCGGCCGCCGGCTGCACCGCGGTCCCGGCGATCCGCCCGGAGCGGAGGTACTGGCCGACGCGACACTGGAGGAGGAGGGGCGTTCATGAGCCACAAGTCGATACGGGTCGGCGTCGTCGGCGTCGGCGCCATGGGGCGCAACCATTTGCGCATCTACGATCTCCTGAAGGGTGCCGACCTGGTCGCCATCGTCGATCCGGACGTGGAGCGGGCCGGGCAGCTGGCCGCCCAGTACGGATGCCGCGCCTACGGCCGGGTCGAGGACCTGGTGGGCAAGGTCGATGCCGTGAGCGTCGTCAGCCCTTCCACCACCCATGCCGAGATCGCCACCTACCTGCTCGACAACGGCATCCACTGCCTCGTCGAAAAGCCGCTCGCGACGACCGAGGAGGGCGGCCGGGCGATCATCGCGGCGGCCGAGCGCAGCGGCTGCGTCCTGCTCGTCGGTCACGTGGAACGCTACAACCCGGCCATCCAGCAGCTGGCCGACATCATCGGCGGCGGCGTGAGGGTGCACGCGGTCGATGCCCGGCGGATGAGTGCCGTCAGCGCGCGCATCCAGGACGTCGATGTGGTGGCCGACCTGATGGTGCATGACCTGGACATCGTCCTGGCCCTGGTCGGGGAGCAGGTATCCCGGGTGCGGGCGGCGGGCGTGGGTACCGGCGGGGCGGGCGGCGGCGACTACGTGACCGCCCTGTTGTCCTTCGCTTCCGGGTCCCTCGCCAGTCTGACCGCCAGCCGGATCACCCAGAACAAGATCCGCGAGTTGCACCTGACGACGGACCAGGGCTTCTTTTCCGTCAACTATGTCACCCAATCCCTGTCGATCTTCCAGCAGGGAGGCGCCAAGGACCAGCCCTACAAGGCCACGCAGCGGGGCAGCTACGTCCTCGACATCGCCATGGAGCGGGTCCTGGTGCGGGCGGCCGAACCGCTGATGCTCGAGTTGCAGAACTTCCTGGACGCGATCAACGGGACGGCGCGGCCGATCGTCACCGGCCCCCAGGCCCTGGATGCCCTGCGCCTGGTCTGGCAGATCCAGGGCCACGTTGCCGGGAGCGCGGAGCGTGGCTGATTACCAGGGTGTCCGGGCCGTCATCACCGGCGGCGCCGGCTTCATAGGGAGCCATCTGGCCGACGCCCTGCTGGCCCGGGGGGCGGCCGAGGTGGTGGTCGTGGACAATTTCTTCCTCGGCAAGGAGGCCAACCTGGCCGATGCCAGGGCGGCCCACGGCGACCGCCTGACCATCTACCGGGAGGATGCGGCCGATGCCACGGCGATGGCGGCGATCTTCGACCGCCATCGACCGGACCTGGTCTTCAACCTGGCGACCAAGGCGCTGCTCTACTCCTTCTTCAATCCGCCCGGGGCCTGTCGGGTGAACCTCGACATCGCGCTCGTGCTCGCCGAACTGCTGCGGGCGGGGGCCTATGGAAAGCTCGTCCACCTGTCCAGCTCCGAGGTGTATGGCACCGCCCGCAGCGTGCCGATGGGCGAGGACCACCCCTTGCAGCCGGAGACGACCTATGCGGCCGGCAAGGCGGCCGCCGACCTGCTGCTCGCCACCTATTGCCGGATGTTCGATGCCGACATCGTGACCGTGCGGCCGTTCAACAACTACGGCCCGCGGCAGAACGACGGCGCCATGGCCGCGGTCGTGCCGCTGACGGTCCAGCGCATCCGGCAGGGCCGCGCGCCGGTGATCCAGGGGGACGGCCTGCAGACGCGGGACTTCATCTACGTGGGGGACACCGTGCGCGGCATCCTCGACGTGGGCCTGGCCGGCGGGTTGCGCGGCCAGACCATCAACCTGGCCAGCGGCATCGAAACGACCATACGGGAGATCGTCGAGCAGCTCTGCGCGGCGATGTCCTATGCAGGGGGAATCGACCACGAACCCGCCCGCAAGGCGGACGTGCGCCGCCACGTGGCCGACACCTCCCGTTTCCGGGAACTGTTTCCCGGCTTTGCCCTGACACCCCTGGCCCAGGGGCTGCGTTCCACCGTCGAATGGTATCTCGGACGATGATTCCCCTGATGCGCCCGCAGGTCGATCACGCGGAACTGGAACCGATGATCCGCGCGATCCTGGAATCCGGGCGCCTGACTTCCGGGCCCACCGTCGAACGCTTCGAATCGATGGTCGCCGCCGCGGTGGGGGCGCGCCATGCGATCGCCACAACCTCCGCCACGACGGCACTGCACCTCGCGCTGGTGGCCGGCGGGATCGGGCCGGGCGACGAAGTTCTGGTCTCCGATTTCAGCTTCCCCGCCACCGGAAACGTCGTCGTCCAGAGCGGCGCCACGCCGGTTTTCGTCGATTGCCGCCAGGACGGCTTCGAGATGGACTGCGGCGATGCGCAGCGAAAGCTGACGGAACGTACCCGGGCGATCATGGTGGTGGACCCCTTCGGACAACCGGCACCGATGGCCGCTGCGCAATCCATCGCCCGGCGCGCCGGGCTGCTGCTGATCGAGGATGCGGCCTGCGCGCTCGGTGCCACGGTGGACGGGGTACCCTGCGGCGGATGGGAGGGGGCGGGATGCTTCAGCTTCCACCCCAGAAAGATCTTGACGACCGGCGAAGGCGGCATGCTGACCACCAGCGACGACCGGCTCCTGGAGCGGGCGGCGCTGCTGCGCAGCCACGGCGGCGTGCCCGGCGGGATCGCCATGGAGTTCGTCGAAAACGGCTACAACTACCGGATGAGCGAGATCCAGGCGGCCCTCGGGGTCGTCCAGATGATGCGGCTGGACGCGATCGTGCGCGACCGGCGCGCCACCGCCGCCGCGTATCTGGAACGCATCGACGGAATCGGGGGCGTTTCGGTCCCCCTGTCGACAGCCGCGGAAAACTGCACCTTCCAGTCCTTCGTCGTCCTGCTCGACGAGGCCATCGACCGGGACGGCGTCGTCCGGGACCTGCGTGCCGAGGGCATCGAGGCCACCCTGGGCACCTATGCGATGCATGCGCAACCGGCTTTCGCGCGCTTCGGCTATCGTCCGGGCGACCTTCCCCACTCGTGGCGGGCCCAGCGGCAGGCGGTGACCCTGCCCCTGCTGCCGGGGATGGCGGAAGAGATGCTCGACCGCGTCGTCGCGCGGTTCGGGGCCGCCGTGGAGCGCAGGTCGGCGGCATGACCGTCAGCGTCGATTTCCTTCGCCCTTCCGACGCCGGAGAATACGACCGCTACCTGGCCTCCCGGGCGGACGGCCTGTTCTATCACTGCACCGAATTCAAGCGCTACGTGGCCGCGCTCACCGGCGGCGAGGACCGGACATTGGTGGCCCGGCGGGACGGCAGGATGGTGGGCGCCCTCCCCCTGATGGCGAAGCCGGGTCCCTTCGGGACGGTGCTGAACAGCATGCCGTATTACGGCAGCAACGGCGGGCCGTTGTTCGACGACCCCGATGCCGCCGCGAGCCTGGCCGGCGCCTACGGGGACCTGGCCGGGGGCGCCGGGATCGCCGCGGCGACCGTCGTCGAGAATCCCTTCGCCCGGCAGCCCTGGCCGGACCTTCCCCAGACCTGCACGGACGCGAGGATCAATCAGTCCACCGACCTGGGCCGGGTCAGCGGTGGTTCCCTCGCCGGCGTCGTCGAATCCTCGGCGCTGCGCAATGCCAGGAAGGCGCGCCGGCATGGCATTCGGGCGACCCTGGACGAAGGCCGCTGGGAGGGTCTTTGGGAGGCCCACCGGGCAGGCATGGAAGCCATCGGCGCCCGCGTCAAGACGCGGGAATCCTTCGCCCTCCTGGGCCGGTTCTTCGCGCCCGGTTCCCGCTACCGCATCTACGTGGCCGAGCTGGACGGGGCGGCCGTCGCCTTCCTGCTGCTCTTCTATTTCAACGGCATCGTCGAATACTACGTGCCGGCAACGGTTCCGCAGCACCGGGAACTGCAGCCCATGGCCGTGCTGCTGGAGGAGGCCATGCTCGACGCGGCGAACCGGGGCTTCCACACCTGGAACTGGGGCGGCACCTGGCTGACCCAGGACGGCGTGTACCGCTTCAAGGAGAAATGGGGCGCCGTTCCCCGCGACTACCGGTACCGGGTGCGCATCAACGACGATCGGCTGCTCGAGCGCGGCCGGGGCGAGTTGGAGGCCGCCTACCCGAATTTCTACGTCTGTCCCTACGCGCTGCTGCGCGGGGCGGCGGGCGCCACGGATTCATCGTCCCAGCCAAGGAGGTAGCAAATGTTTCCTTACCAGACCTTTGTCGATATGGAAAAGTCGCGGGTGACCTCGCCGATCGACCTGCATGTGGAGAACGTGCTGCGTCGGGGTTACACGGTCCTCGAGAACCTGATCTCCCCCGAGGAGTGCGAGGATTACTGCCAGCGCCTCGACGTGCTGTGGGATCGCCAGGTGGCCGAATTCGGGGATGAGCGGCTGCGCCAGCTCAAGGACCACGGCATCGTCCGGTGCCCGCTCTCCCAGGACAGGAAGTTCACGGAGCTGGTGATGCATCCCCGGGTCCTGGAGGTTCTCGACCGCGTGCTGGGCAGCACCGCCATCCTGCACCTGCAGAACGGCATCGTCGTCCACCCGACCACCGTGCACCAGCAGAGCCTTTTCCACCGCGATTTTGCCAAGTCCTTCATCTCCAACCACCCGCTGTCCATCAACGTGCTCTGGGCCATGCGCCCGTTCACGAAGGAGACCGGGGCGACCTGGGTGGTGCCGGGCACCCACAACACGCAGCTCGTGCCGAGCGACGAATACACCGAGGCGAACGCGGTCCAGCTCGAGGCTTCCCCCGGCTCGGCGGTGCTGTTCGACTCCATGCTCTGGCATGGTGGCGGGCAGAACAAGACCGACCGGCGGCGCCATGCGGTGAACCACCAGTACACGAAGCCCTTCATCAAGCAGCAGATCGACCTGCCGGTGCTGCTGGCCGGCATGTACGACCCGGAGACGCCGCTGGGGCAGAAGCTGGGATTCTGGGCGATTCCGCCCAAGTCGATCGCCGAGTTCCGCGCCGATCCGGACAAGCGGACCTACCGTCCCGGACAGGGCTGAGGGAGCCGCGAGGTTTGGCGATGGCGCAGGACTGCCCGCGGCCGTCTCCGGGAATCCCCGGGGACGGCCGTGCGCCGGAGGCCGGGGACCTGCTCCATTCCGGGCCCGAGGGCGACTATTACATCGACCGGGGCAGCGGCCTCGTGTTCCGCCATCCGCTGCCCGGTGCGGACGGCTATTCGGAACGCAGCCGCGCGGACCGCGGCGTCGTCGGGCAAAGGCTCGAGTCGCTCGGGGCGACGCGGCTGGCGTGGATCCGGCAGTTCGCCCCGGGTGCCCACTCCCTCCTGGAGGTCGGCTGTGCCGAGGGGGACCTGCTGCTCCAGGCGCGCGCCGGCGGACTGCGCGTCGCCGGCATGGAACCCTCGGGGCCGGCCCTCGCAGAGGCCTGCCGGCGGATTCCCGACGGCGACCTGGTCCGCGGCTTCTTCCCGGCCGATGCGCCCGACCGCTGGCGCGATCTGGATGTCATCGCCGCCTTCCTGGTGCTGGAACACGTGCCGTCCCCCGCCGGATTCCTGGCGGCGGCGGCCGCGCGGCTGGCGCCCGGGGGAACCCTGGTGGTCGAGGTGCCGGACCTTTCCCGCTACGACCGGGCCGACGTGGGGGCGCTGTGCGACGACCACCTGTTCCACTTCGACCCGGTTTCCCTCGGCGTGCTGGCGGGCGGGGCGGGCCTGGCCATCGTCGGTCAGGCTCCTGGCGCCATCCCCTACTCGACGGTATTCGCGATGCGCGCCGGGGTTCGGGACCGGGTCGCACCCCGGCCGGAGCAGGCTGCGGCGGCGTTCCGGGCCTACCTGGTCCGCCGGCGCCACTGGCTGGACCGCTGCCGCGCGCGCATCGACTCCGCCCTCGCGGCCCATGGGCGCGTCGGCGCCTACGGACTCGGCGAGGCCTGGCGGCTGCTCGTCGCCGCCGGCGTCGTGCCGACCGGACGTTTCCATGTGGCCCTGGACGACAGGAAGGACTGGGACGGCCGGGAGGTGGCCCCCGGCCTGCGCTGCGCCCTGCCGGAGCAGGCCGTCCGGGAACTGGATTGCGTGATGATTTTCAGCAGCGTCTATCTGGAGTCCATGCGCCGGCGGGTGGACGAACTGGCGACGGCCGCGGGCAGGCCCATGGCGGTCGTCGATGGCATAGGAGAGGAATCGTGAGAGTCCGATACGAAGGACCCAGGTCGATTGTCGTGTTCGGCACGGGCGGGTTCGCCGAGGTCGTCAAGTACATCCTGGAAAGCGAATCCGACCTGCGGGTCGTGGCGTTCGCGGAAACCGCGGATCGCATCCAGCGCACCGAGTTCGCGGGTGTGCCGGTCGTGCCCTTCGAGGAGGTCGGGATGCGTTGTCCGCCGGAAACCCACGGCATGTTCATCGCGGTGGGCTATGCGGGCCTCAACGCGGTCCGGCGAAGCTATTTCGAGGCCGCGAAGGCCAAGGGCTACCGACTCCTCACCTATGTCTGTTCCCGGGCGACCTGCTGGGACAACGTGATCATCGGGGAGAACAGTTTCGTCTTCGAGGACAACACCGTCCAGCCCTTCGTCCGCATCGGCGACAACGTGGTCGTCTGGAGCGGCAACCACATCGGGCACCACTCGGTGATCGAGGACCACTGCTTCATCACGAGCCATGTGGTCGTTTCCGGCCACTGCACCGTGGGTGCTTCCTCGTTCGTCGGCGTGAACGCGACGATCAGCGAGGGAACGCGCATCGGCCAGCGCAACCTGATCGGTCCCTCCTCGCTGATCCAGAAGGACACCGCGGACGACGAAGCCTACCTTGCGCCGCGCACCCCGCGTTTCGCGAAGCCGAGCAGCCGGTTCTTCTGACATGGACGAGAAAGACATCGACCTTCAGCCGGTGGCGAGGCTGTACACGAAAAGCCTGACCGAGTTCGGCGCCAGCCCCATGGGTGTCGGCTGGCGCGACACGGCCTCCCAGGACCTGCGTTTCGCGAAGCTCTCCCTGCAAGTCCTCGAGTCGGCCGCGGATGGGCCGGTGACGGTGAACGATCTGGGTTGCGGGGATGGCGCCATGCTGAAGTTCCTGCGCCGCGCCGGCGTCGACGTGGCCCGCTACACGGGCTACGACGTCAGCCCGGAGATGCTCGCCGCGGCGCGCGAGCAGGCCGGCGGAGAGGGTACGGAATACCTGCTCGGCAGCCGGCTCCTGCACCCGGCGGACTACTCCTTCGCCTCGGGGATATTCAATGTAAGGCTGGAGGAGGACGGGGACCGGTGGGCGGAATACATCGCCGACACCCTCCGCGACCTGTCGGCACGATCGACGAAGGGCTTCGCGTTCAACATGCTGAGCACCTACGTCGATTTCCGGGAACCCCACCTGTACTACGGGGACCCCTTGCACTATTTCGACTTCTGCAAGCGGAACTTCTCCCGTTTCGTGACCCTGCTCCACGACTATCCCCTGTATGAATGGACCGTCGTCGTGCGCCAGGAGAAACGATGAGGCTCCATTGGCAGAAGCGGGGCCTGGTCTTCGACCCCCGGGAGCGGAGCCCGTGGATGAAGAGCCATGCCACGTCTCCTTTCGCGCTGCCCCTGGGCGGCGACCGGTTCCGCGTCTATTTCTCCACTCGCGATGCCGAGAATCGGGCGAGCATCGGCCATGCGGAACTCGACCTCGGCGACGCCCCCCGCCTGCTGTCCGTCGCCGAGCGGCCGGTACTGGCGCCCGGCCCCCTGGGACACTTCGACGACCACGGCGTCTACGCCCGCTGCCTGGTGGAAGCCGGTGGACGCCACTGGATGTACTACCTGGGCTGGAATCCCGGCGCGCGGCCACCGCTCTTCTATTGCGCCATCGGCCTCGCGAGCAGCGGCGACGGCGGCCTGACCTTCGCCAGGGAATCCCAGGCGCCGATCATCGACCGCTGCGACGTGGACCCCTGGTGCGTCCTGCTCCCCTGGGTGATGCGTGAGGATGGGCGGTGGCGCATGTGGTATGCGGCCGGAATTGAATGGCGGGAGGTGGAGGGCAAGCTGCAGTCCTACTACCACATCAAGTATGCGGAATCGGAGGATGGCCGCGCCTGGAAGCGCGAGGGCCTGGTCTGCATTCCGCTGCGCGAGGGCGAGTCCAACATCGGCCACCCCTGCGTGGTCCGCCACGACGGCCGTTACCACATGTGGTATTCGTACGACCGGGGCCAGCGGTACCGGATCGGCTACGCGGAGTCGGAGGACGGCCTCGCCTGGACACGCCGTGACGCGGAGGTAGGGATCTCGGTGTCGGAAGCGGGCTGGGATTCGGAAATGGTGTGCCAGCCCTACGTCTTCCGGCATCGGGACCGGTGGCTGATGCTCTACAACGGCAATGCCTTTGGCCGAGACGGGATAGGCCTGGCCGTCGCCCATGACGAGTGAAGCCGGCGGAGCGGGGGATGTGCCGCGGGCCGACGTCCTCGTCGTCGGCCCGCTGGCCAACGTGGACCTGGCCCTGGCCGAGGCCCTGTCCCGCAATGGACTGCGCTGCCTGGTGGTGCGGTCGGCGCGGGCCGGCATGCCGGACCCCGCCGCGCCGCCGATTCCGCTGCGGCACCTCACCAGCGACCGCATCCTGGCCAATCGCGGCCATCTGTGGTTCCTCGCCCGCTGCCGGCGGGTCCGCTTCATCGTCAGCGCCACCGGATCGCTGCTCGGTTTCCTCGGGCCCCTGTGGTTCCTGCGCCGCTGGCTGGGGATTCCCCCCCACATGAACATCACGACCGGCGCGGACATCACCGAGATGGCGCTCGAGGGCAGCCTGAAGGGCTTCCTGTTCCGGCGGCTGCTCCGCGCGGCGGCGTTCAACTGGATACCGACGACGACCCACGCCCTGGCGGCGCTGCGCCGGCTGCGCCTGACCAATGTCGCCTTCATGCGATTCCCGATGCCGCTGCGCGGGATGGCGGACGCCGCCGGACCCGCGGGCCCGGTGACCTACCTCCATTGCAGCCACCTGGACTGGGGCCTCACCGACAACAAGGCCGGCAGGAACTCCACGAAGGGCAACGACCGCTTCTTCCGGGCCTTCGCCCGGGCGGTGGCCGACGGGGCGGACATCCGGTGCATCGTGCTCGACCGGGGGCCGGACCGGATCGCGGCGCGGGAGGCCCTGCGCCGCAGCGGCTGCGAACAGCGCATCGAATGGCGGCCGGCGACGGACCAGGCGGGCCTGGCACGGATGTTCGCCGAGGCGGACGTCGTCGTGGACCAGTTCGATGCGGGGTTCTTCGGCTGGACCGCGTGGGAGGCCATGTCCCAGGCCAAGGCCGTCCTGATCCACCTGGATCCGGAATGTGTCGACCTGCTCTATGACGGCGCGCCGCCGGTCCTGTCCTGCCGGTCCGAGGAGGAGATCCTCCGGCAGATCATGGATCACCAGGACCGGGAGGCCCTGCGCGCCCTCGGCGACGCAGCCAGGACCTGGGTCTGGCGCAATCATGGCAGCGACGCGGACATGGCGGAGTTCGTGTTCCGGATCTGTGTCGCGTCGGGCCTGGAGCCGCCCGGCCGCGCAACGGCCGTTGCCGGACGGTGAGCCACCGATGACCGGGGCGGAGATTCGCGTGACGGCGAGCCGGCAGCCGCCGGAGGGGTGGGACGCGGCCATTCCCCGATCTGGCGCGGGCATGCTCCAGACCGCCTTCTGGGGATCGCTCCTGGAACGCCTGGGTCAGGGCACCCCCCTCTACCTGGTGGCCGAGCGGCAGGGGCAACGGGTGGGCCAGCTCCTGCTCATCCAGGGGCCCCTGGTGCGCCATGGGGGAGGCGGCCTGCGCGGCGCGATGGCCCGGGTGGCCGGACTCGCCGGCTTCGGCCGCCTGGAATATGCGGAAGGACCGGTGCTGTTGGATCCGGTTCGGGAGGCGCAGGTGATGCGGGCTTTCCTGGGCTGGATCGCGGATTTCGCCAGGCGCCACCGCATCCTGGTGGTGCGCGGAGCGGACGCCGTGGCCAGGCCGCCGGCGGATCCCGCCGGATGGCGCCAGGCCTTCGAAGACTTCGGTTATGCGCCCAGCCCCTGGGGAACCTACCTGGTCGACCTGTCCCCGGAGGAGGATGCGATTTGGCAGGCCGTCGACCATGCGGTGCGCAAGGGAGTCAAGAAGGCCGTGCGGGAAGGGCTGGCCGTGCGGCGGATCGCCGATCCCGCCGAGTACCGGCGCGCCTTCCTCTGCCCCTACCTGGCGTGGAAGGGTGAAACGGATACCCTTGCCGAGGTGGGGCGGAAGGCCGGGATCGTATGGACCCATCCGGCCCACGACGACCACTACCGGTATTTCGTGGCGACCGATGCGGCGGGGGAAACCCTGGGCGTGCTCGGCATGTACCTCAATGCCGGCATCGCGACCGAGATCACTTCCGGCATCGCGCCGGCTGCCTTCGAGCGGAAACTGCCGGTCCAGGACCTGCTCCACTGGGAGATGTTCCGGGACGCGCGGCAGGCCGGCTGCACCGTCTTCGACCTGGCCGGGGTGTCGCCGGCGCCGGCGACCCCGAAGGAGGAGAACATCCGCCGCTTCAAGAAGAAGTGGGGCGGGCGCTACGTGGAGTACGGGCGCCACGAATGGCGGCACCGGTTGCTCGTCCTCGCCGCGAGATGGCTGCCCGGCCTGGCCGGGCCCGCGCCCTGAACGGCGGAGGGCCCCGATGCTCCGCCGCCTCCTCACAGACGCGATCCCCGCGGGCCTCGCCGACCTCTACGTCCGGGCCAAGGGCATCCTCGTCCTGCCCTTCCTCGCCCACCAGCTGGGGACGGCGGAGTACGGCGCCTGGTCCCAGGTCCAGGTCTTCGTCGCCATGGTCTCGCCCCTGCTCTTCCTCGGCACGGAAGGCGCGATCATCCGGCTCGCCGCGGGGAAGGATGCCCAGGGTCGCCTGGCCTGCCTGTCGGCGTGGCTGGTATTCCTCGCGGGCAGTGCCGGCCTCGTGATCCTGCTCGTTTCGGCGACCGCCCCGTCCCTGGAAGCGCTGCTGTTCCGGACGGACGGACGCTACCTGGGGCTGGTGTTCCTCGCCCTCGGGAACCTGGTGGCCCTGGCCTTCCTGAACGCCGCCCGAAGCTGGTACTACCTGGAATTGCAGCCCCGGGCCGTGGCCGGCCTGTCGGCCGTGCAGACGACCCTCGGCATCGCGGCCGTCTTCGCCACCGTCGCCATGGACGGCGGGATCGTCACCTTCCTCGCCCTCAATCTCCTGGCCGACCTCCTGACCGCCGTTCTGGTCATCCGCCGCTTCTTCATGGACTACCGGTGGGCCCCGCCGGATTTCGGCTTCGTGGGCCCGGCGCTGAGATTCGGCCTGCCCCTCGTACCCGCCGGCCTGGCGACCTGGGGACTCAACATGCTGGACCGCCTGATCCTTGCCGATTACCGCGGCATCGCCGAGGTGGGCACCTATTCCTTCGCCTACACCCTGGCCGTCACGGCGGTGGCATTGCTGGTGAGGCCGTTCCGCCTGCTCTACCCGGCCCTGATCGCCCGGCTCCACGCGGAAGGGCGCCACGAGGAGGTGCAGCAGGCCTTCGACCACTCGGCGGGGGCGGTGCTGGCGGTGACGATTCCGGCCATCGTCGGCGCCCACGCGGTGGCGGACCTGGTGATCGGCCTCCTGGCACCCCCCGGCTTCCTCGGCGGCGCTCCCCTCACGTCGGTGATCATGGGTGCCTACGTCCTGATGATCCTGTCGAGTTATTTCGAGAACCATCTCGGCCTGGTGCACCGGCAGTACTGGTTCACGATCTCCACCGGCGCGGCCCTGGCCTGCAACTTGTCGATGAACCTGTGGCTGATACCCACGCACGGCATGTGGGGCGCCGCGATCGCGACGCTGGGCGCCTTCCTGCTCCAGTGCCTGATCTCCTTCGCCGCGGCGGCCCGCGCCTACCCGGTCCGCATCCGCCCGGGCATGCCCCTCAGGATCCTGGCGGCAAGCGCCGCCATGGGCGCCGTGCTCTGGCTGCTCCGCGACCTGCTGGAGGGCGCCGGACTGCACGCCGGCTGGCGCCTCGCCATCCTCGTGCCGGCCGGTGCCTCCGTCTACGGCCTGGCGGCGGTGCTCGCGGGGGTGATGCCGGCCGCCCGGATACGGTCCTGGCTGCACGGCCGCCGCCGTCGCGCCCTGTAAAATGCGACGATGCGCACGCCCGACCTCCTTTTCATCGGCATCTACAAGGCCGGGACCACCTTCCTGCGCGGCTATTTTTCCCAGCACCCGCAGATCACCTGGACCCGCCATGCCCATTACTTCCTGCGCCAGCAGCCGGACCCGGGCGAGTCCTACCCCCCGGGCCCGCCGCCCGAGCCGGACGCGCCGGTCTACGTGGACATGTTCGAGGGCGTCGCGCTGGGATACTCCTTCACGGCGGCCGGTGCCGCGGCCGACTGGGCCTCGGTCGGCTTCGACCCGGACCGTCCGATCACCGGCGACCTGCTGGTGCCCGACCAGGCGGCCATCGCGCGGCGCATCCGCGAGCGGGTACCGCAGGCCCGCATCCTTCTCGTGCTGCGCAACCAGCTCGAATGGCTGCGTTCCAACTACCTGCATCACATGCTTTTCCTCGCCAAGGACAGGCGCAGCTTCGGGAACTTCCTCGGGACCCTCGAGGGCAAGTGCGCGCTCCATGCGGGGCTGTTCGACCAGACGGTCGATGCTTACTTCTCGGCTTTCGGGCGCGAACGCGTGCACGTGATGCTCTTCGAGCACCTGGCCGCCGACGCGGACGCGGCGACGGCGGCGCTCTGCCGCTTCCTCGATATCGGGCATGCGCCGTGCGCGGTCTCCGCCGAGGAGCGCAACGCCGGCAAGGGGGTGGCGGCGGGCAATGCCATTGCCATCCTTTCCCGCCTGGGGCTGAAGGACGACACGATCCGCCGCATCGGCCGGGCGACCAGGCCGGTGGCCGGGCTGGGGGCCCGGCTGATGGCCCGGGACGTCATCTCTCCCGAGCAGGCCGGGATGCTGCGCGCCTTCTATGCGGCCAGCAATTTCCGCACCCAGGCCGCCACCGGGCTGGACCTGGGCGCCGCCGGCTATCCGCTCTGAGGGCGATCATGGGAACCGTATACCCTTTCGTGGTGCGCATGGCCCGGGAACTCGCCAGGCCGGACGGCCGCGTCCTGGAGATCGGCTGCGGCGCCAAGCACTACCGGCCGCTCCTGCCCGGGGAGTACGCGGGCCTGGACCTGCCGGATTCGCCCTACCTGGACGAAAAGCCCGACATCGCGTGCAGCGCCGAGCGCATCGAGGCGCCGGACGCAAGCTTCGACCTCGTGTTCGGCGTGGCCACCTTCCTCATCGTCCCCGACGTGGGTGCCGCCTTCCGGGAGTGCCGCCGCGTTCTCCGGCCGGGCGGGGCGCTGCTCGTCGTCGATTACCAGAAGGAGGTCTGCGAGCGCCTGCGCCGAGAGGATCCGAACCACCGCCACGCCTGGGATTTCGCCGACATGAGCCGCCTGCTGGCGGCCAGCGGTTTCCCGCCGGACCGGATCGAGGACTGGTCCCGCCGGACGGCGGCCGGGTCCGTCAAGGAGTCCTTGCGGATGGCAATGGCGCCGCTGCTCCGGCCCTTCGGCCTGGCGCCGCCCTGGCTGGCGGTCGCCGCCCGGGTCTGATCAGCGGGACGGCGGCGGGACCAGGCGACGCAACCGGTCCCGGAGGGCCGAGGTATGGCGTTCGGTCAGTTGCGCGAACAGGAATGCGGCCAGGTAGACGAAACCGAGGATGCCGAGATAGACGAGCACGTTGATGCCTTGCGGCTGCAAGAGCCGGGGAATCCCGAACCAGGTCTGCAGTGCGGCCATGGCGAAGGCGAGCAGCGGCGTATGCAGGACATAGAGGGAATAGGAGAACCCGGCGAGGGCGGCGTGGGGCAGGCGGAAGCCCCCGTCGCCCCGATGCCGCCACTGGGAGAGCAGCAGGACGAAGCCTGCCATGAACAGGATCTCGGCGGGCAGATCCGTGTCGAGCCAGTTGGCCCGGGTGGCCACCGGCACGGCCAGGAAGAGCGCCGCGCCGGCGGCGAAGGCGGGCAGGCTGCGGAACCGGATCAGCGCCAGCAGGATACCCAGGTGCCACAGCAGCACGTAGTTCAGGCCGGCGGCCACCAGCACCGCGGCCGCCGCCAGGGCCGCGCCGAGGCGGGCCCGGGGACCCGGGAAACGCAGGACGAAGCCCAGGACCAGGGGGGCGGCCATGTAGGACCACCATTCCCAGTTCAGCGTCCACAGGGGGCGCGCGGTGCCGAAGGGCGGCACGGTGATGTTCTGCAGCATCAGGAGGTTCTGGGCCAGCACCGACCACCCGAGCCGTTCCCGGGTGTCCGAGGACAGGGCGCCCATCGAGTATCCTTGGGTGTAGATGCCGGTTCCGTTGAGCCAGGCGATGCCCGTCGCGTCCAGGGCCCAGATGAGGAAGAGCGCTGGCACGAGCACGATATAGATCCGGGATACCCTGTTCAGCAGATAGTCGCGGAAGGAGAAGCGGCCGGCCTCCATCCTCTGCCACGCGGTGCCGCCGATCAGGAAGCCGGAAATGGCGAAGAACATGAGCACGCCGTAGTGCCCGAAGCCGGAAAGAAAATAGAATGCGCGCGCCACGAGGCCGGGGTGTTCCACGTCGCCCCAGGGCACGAACACGATGGTCCGGCTGTGGGAGAGGACGACGAGGAATGCGGAGAACCAACGGAAGTAGTCCAGCAGGTCGCTCAGCCGGCGGTCGATGGGCGCGTTTGCCATGGCGGGGACGGCCGGTCTGCCGTCGCGGGGATTTGCGGCCGATTTTACTAGACGGGAAAGCCGCTCCGTGACCCGCCAACCCGCCCGCCGCCTGATGGTCATCGTTCCCGACCGGCTCAGCACGCTGGTCGCCAAGGGCGAGGTGACCCACCGCTACTACAACCCCGGGGAACTGTTCGACGAGGTCCATCTGGTGCTGGTGAACGACGACCGGCCGGATCCGGCGGCGGTCCAGCCCACGGTGGGCCGGGCCCGGCTGACCCTGCACAACCTGCCGGGCGGGCACGGCCTGTTCTTCAGGACCCTGGGCTGGCAGCCCTGGCTGCTGAAATCGTGGCTCGCCCGGGGGCTTGCCCTGGCCAGGGAGATCCGGCCCGACCTGGTACGCACCCACAACAACTTCCTCGAGGGCTGGCTGGCTGCGGCGATCAAGCGGGAACTGGGCGTGCCCTTCGTGAGTTCCCTGCACGGGGTCTGGGACCGGGACGACCTGGAGACCTGGCCGCGGCGCGTGCGCAGCGCCTTCCGCCGCAAGCTGGAGCGCGCGACGCTGGCCGCGGCCGACGCCGTGATCGCCGTCTACAAGCCCATCGTCCGCTACGCGAAGGAAAACGGCGCGCGCGACGTCCGCCTGATCTACAACATCGTCGCCGGCTGGAACATCGAGCGCAAGGAAGGCTATTCCCTCGCACGGCCGCCGCGGCTGATCACCGTGAACCGGCAGCGCAAGGAGAAGGATCCGTCGAACGTGATCCGCGCCATCCGGGACCTGGACTGCGAATACCTGGTGGTGGGCGACGGACCCTACCACGAGCAGCTGCAGGCCCTGGCCCAGGCCGAAGGCTGCGCCGGCAAGGTGAAGTTCATCCGCGCGATCCCCAACGAGGAACTCTGCCGGCTCCTGAAGACCTGCGACCTGATGGTGTCCCATTGCGACTACTGGGGCATCTCGAAGACCCTGATCGAGGGCGCGCTGGCCGGCCTGCCCATCGTGGTGAACGAGCACCCGGTGGAGCCGATACCCGACTACGAGGGGGGCTGGCTGCTGACCTGCGACAATTCGCCGGAATCCTACGGCGCGGCCATTCGCGGCCTGCTGGCGGACGACGGGGCCCGCGCGCGGCTCGGAGAGGCCGCCTGGCGCCACGCCCATGAGCATTTCGAGCCCGGCGCGATGGAGCGCAAGGTGGTGGCCCTCTACGAGGATGTCATGGCCGGCGGAAAGGGGCGGCCATGACCGCCGTGGTGCACCTGATCGCCGCCGCGCGGCCCAATTTCATGAAGGTGGCCCCGGTCTACCACCGGCTGGCCCGCGCCGACTGGTGCCGCCCGGTGCTGATCCACACCGGCCAGCACTACGACCCGGAAATGTCCGACGTCTTCCTGCGCGACCTGGGGCTCCCCGCGCCCGACATCAACCTGGAGGTCGGCAGCGGCAGCCACGCCGAGCAGACCGCCGGCGTGCTGGTGGCTTACGAAAGGGTCTGCCGCGACGCGCCGCCGGACCATGTGGTGGTGGTCGGGGACGTGAATTCGACCATCGCCTGCGCGCTGGCCGCCAAGAAGCTCTGGCTTCCGGTGGGTCACCTGGAGGCCGGCCTGCGCAGCTGGGACCGGAGGATGCCGGAGGAAATCAACCGGGTCCTCACCGACGCCCTGTCCGATCTCCTCTGGACGCCGTCCCCGGATGCCGACGGGAACCTGCGCCGGGAGGGGGTGGAGGACCGGCGCATCCGCCGTGTCGGCAACATCATGATCGATGCCTTCGAGCTGCTGCGCCCGCGGATCGCGGCCGAGGCGGCCGCCGCAGGCCTCGGGCTCCCGGAGGCCGGGTATGGCGTCGTGACCCTGCACCGGCCATCCAACGTGGATACGCCCGAGGCGCTTTCCGGCCTGGTGGACCGGCTGCTCGGCGCCGGCCGCCGGCTGCCGCTGGTCTTTCCCGTGCATCCGCGCACCCGCCAGCGCCTGCAGCAGTTCGGCCTCCTGGAGAAGCTTGCCGCATCGGGGGATGTGCGCCTCAGCGAGCCGCTCGGCTATGTGCGCTTCATGAGCCTCGTCCAGTCCAGCCGCCTGGTGATCACCGATTCCGGCGGCGTCCAGGGCGAGACCACCTACCTGCGCATCCCATGCCTGACGCTGCGCGAGAACACCGAACAGCCCATCACCCTGAGCGAGGGGTCCAACCGGCTCGTGCCTCCGGAGACGCTGGAGGCGGCCGTCGAGGAGACCCTGGCCGGACCGGCGCGCATCGGCCGGGTGCCGGACCTATGGGACGGCCGGACCGCCGAGCGGGTGGTGGAAGACCTGCGGGGGATCCTCGCATGAGCGGCGTCGTGCAGCGCGCGAAAGTGCTCCTGGCCGACCCGGTGGGCCTCGCCTACCGCCTCGGCGCCATGGGCGGCACGGGGAGCCTGTGGTCCCGGTACGGCAGGCTGAGCCGTGGCGCCGGCATCGCGAAACCGTATTTCGTGCTTTCCTTCGACTGCGACACCGAGGAGGACATCGCCGTCGCCGCGCCGGTGCACCGACGGCTGCGGGACATGGGCGTGACGCCCGTCTATGCAGTGCCCGGCGAACTCCTGAAGAAGGGCGAGGCGGCCTATCGCCGCATCCTGGACGCGGGCGGGGAGTTCATCAACCATGGTTACCGGGAGCACACCTATTTCGACGCCGCCCGAGGGCGCCACGCGAGCTGCTTCTTCTACGACCAGCAGACTCCCGACGCGGTGCGCCGGGACATCGAGGAGGGCGACCGGAACCTGCGCGAGTTCTTCGGCGTGGTCCCCCTGGGCTTCCGTACGCCCCATTTCGGCAGCTACCAGAAGCCGGCCCACCTGGCCTTCCTGTACGGCGTGCTGCGCAGGCTGGGGTATCGTTTCTCCAGCTCCACGAACCCGGTCTTCGCCTTCCGTTTCGGGCCCGTGTTCCGCCGCCACGGGATGGTCGAACTGCCCGTCTCCGGCATGGGGGACCGTCCGTTGCGCATCCTGGACAGCTGGGGCTGCTTCGCCGCCCCGGAACGGCGGTTCGGACCGGCCGACTACCAGCGCCAGGGCGAGTCGGCGGCCCGGCATTTCGCCGGGCTGGGAACGGGGATACTGAATTACTACGCCGATCCCTCCCACATCCACGACCGCCCGGAGTTCTTCGCCGCCGTCGCCGCCTGGGCCCGCGTCGCCCGGCCGGTCACCTACGGGCAGTTGCTGGCGGAGCTTCCCGCATGACAGGCACCGTCGCGCTCCACTACGATCCCTGGGCCGCCCAGACCGGCCAGCGGCCGGCCGGCCGCAACCCCCTTGCCCTCTACCGCTACGCGGTCTGGTACAAGGCCAACCCGCGCGATGCCGACTACCTGCGCGCCCTGGTCGCCGGGCGGCACCCCGATGCCGAGTGGGTCGAGGTGGGCGCGGAGGCCGACTGGGAGGCCCGGGTCGCCGCGGCCGACCGGGTCCTCCTGCTCTATCCCGATGCCATCGGGCTGGGATTCTCCCGCATCGAGACACGGCTGGCCGGCGCCGTCCGGCCGGGCTGCGCCATCGACGTCCTGAACGGCCGGCAGCGGGAGTTCCATTGGGATTCCGCCGCGCAAGGCGCCCTGCGCCGCCGACGGTTCCTCGAATGGACCATGCTGCCGGAACTGCTGTTCCTGCCGGTGTTCCTGGTCGCCACGCCGATCCTCTGGACCATCGATCTGCTGCGGGGTCGGCGGTGAACGCCCGTCGCGACGGTCCGGTGCGTCGACGCATGTTCCACGGTGGCGGGTGGCGGCGGGCCGCGTCCATCGCAGCGGCCGGCGGAACCCAGGCGAGGAAAGCCCGATGAACGACCAAGTCCGCGACTGGTGGCGCGACAATCCGATGACCTACGGGGCGGAGCACGGCCGCACCGAATACCGGGACGGGGTCTTCGAACTGGGCACGCGCGAGTTCCTCGAGCGCGTGGACCAGGAGTTCTACAGCTGGAACCGGCCGCTGCACGACCGCCGGCCCTTCGATCGCCTGTTCCCCTACGATGCCTACGGGCCCGGGAGCCGGGTCCTCGAGATCGGTTGCGGACTCGGCACCATGGCCATGAACTGGGCCCGCAACGGTGTCGACATGACGGCGGTGGACCTCAATCCGACGAGCATTTCCCAGACCCGCCGGCGCTTCGAACTGCTGGGGCTCCAGGGCCGCATCGAGCCCATGGACGGCCGGCGGCTCGAATTGCCGGACGGGCATTTCGACTACGTCTACAGCTGGGGCGTCCTCCACCATTCCTCGGACCTGGCCCAGTCCCTGCGCGAGATGATGCGGGTGGTGAAACCCGGCGGCGGTTTCGGGCTGATGCTGTACAACCGCCGGTCGATCCTGCACGCCTACAAGACGCTATACACGGAAGGCTTCCTGCACTGGGAGAGCCGTTTCCTCGAACCGCTGGAACTGGCGAGCCGCTACGGCGATGGCGCCCGGGCGGAGGGCAATCCCCACACCTGGCCGGTCACCGAGGAGGAACTGCGGGGCATGCTCGCGCCCTCCAGCCGCGACCTGGCCTTCCGGGTCCTGGGCACCGACCTGGATACCTGCTTCCACGCCCTGCTGCCCGGCCTGGGACTCGTGCTGCCGCGCTGGATGAAGAAGCCCTGGGCACGGCGCTGGGGCTGGAGCCTCTGGGCCCACGGCCACAAGGATTCCTGATGTGCGGCATCGTCGGCCTGGCCGGCCGGTTCTCCGCCGACGAGGCGGCCCGCCGCGCCGCGCGGATGAACGGATCGATCGTCCATCGGGGCCCCGACGACGAGGGGCTCTGGTCCGCCGACGGGTTCGCCTTCGCCATGCGCCGCCTGGCCATCATCGACCTGGCCGGCGGGCACCAGCCCATGCGCGGCCGGACCGGCGCCGGCATCGTGTTCAACGGGGAGATCTACAACTACCGGGAACTGCGCGAGCGGCTGCTCCGCGAAGGCGAGCACTTCCTCACCCATTCCGACACGGAGGTCGTGCTGCGCCTCTACGAGCGGGAAGGCCTGGCCATGCTCGACAGGCTGGAGGGCATGTTCGCCTTCTGCATCCACGATCCCGGGAACGACCGCGTGCATCTGGTGCGGGACCGTTTCGGCGTCAAGCCCCTCTACTATTCCGAGCAGCCGGAAGGCCTCTACTTCGCCAGCGAGATCAAGGCGATCCTGGCCGGCATGGAACGGCGACCCGAGCCGGACCCGCAGGCCCTGCACGATTACCTGACCCTGCGTTTCGTGCCGGGCCCGCGGACGGCCTGGCAGGGCATCCGCAAGCTGCCGCCGGGCCGCATCCTCACCCTCGACCTGGGCAGCGGGCGCACCCGGGAGGAAACCTACTGGAGCCTGGCCTTCGCCGCCGAGCTGGAAGCGCCGGGCCGTGACTACGTCGGCGAATTCGCCGGGCTCTTCCTGACCGCGGTCGAGCGCCGGCTGCTCGCCGCCGACGTGCCCGTGGGCGTCCTCCTCTCGGGGGGCCTCGATTCCAGCGCCGTGGCGGCAGCGGCGGTGGAACTCGGGCACCGGGACTTCCACACCTTCTCCGTCTCCTTCGCTGATCCCCGCGCCTTCGACGAGAGCGGCTTCGCGCGGCAGGCGGCGGCCCACATCGGCTCGCGCCATCACGAGGTCCGGATCACCCAGGCCGAGTTCCTCGACTTCCTGCCCGAGTTCGTCCGCTACGCCGACGAGCCCATGGCGGACCTGGCGAGCATCCCCCTGCACCGGGTCTGCGCACTGGCCCGGGACCAGGTGAAGGTGGTGCTCTCGGGAGAGGGCAGCGACGAAATCCTGGGCGGCTACAACATGGAACGCATCGCCGCGCTGCTGTCCCGCCTGGCCGGGGCCGAAGGCGCGCTGCCCGCCGGCCTGCGCCGCCGGCTGGGCCGCCTGCCCGCCGCCGGTCGGGCCGCCTCCTGGCTGCGGGCCTGGGGAGAGGGGGGCTGGCGCCGCGTGCTGGCCGGCCAGCGTTACCACGCCACCCTGCACTGGCGGGAGGCGGAGAAGGCCGCCCTCTGGAATCGCCAATGGCGTCCCCGGTCCACGGAAGGCCTGATCGAGGACTGGTATGCCGGGTGCGGCGAGGCGCACCCCATCGACCAATTGCAGCAGATCTATTCCGGCGCCTGGCTGACCGAGGACCTCCTGATGAAGGCGGACCGCATGAGCATGGCCGTTTCCCTCGAGTTGCGGGAACCCTTCCTGGACCGGCGCCTGGTCGAGTGGGCCGCCCGGCTGCCGCTGGCCTGGCGGGTGGGGGACCGGCGTCGCGGCTATGCCTCGAAGCGCATCCTGCGCGAGTTCTGCCGTCCGCGCCTGCCGGCCGCGATCCTGAATCGGCCCAAGCAGGGCTTCCCCGTTCCCGCTTATCACTGGCTGGCGAGCGACCTGGGCGCCTGGGCCGAGGATCTCCTGTTCGGGCCGGGGGCGCGCCAGGGCCGGTTCTTCCGCGCGCCGCCCATCCGCCGCGCCCTGGCCCGGGCCCGTTCCGGCGACCTGGAGGCGGCCCACCGCACCTGGCTGATGCTCATCCTGGAGCTTTGGCTGAGGGCCTGGCATTGAGCGCCGTCCTGCGCGGCCGGAGCCGCCCGGAGGCGCGCCGGCCGAAACCCGGAGCCGCGCAGCGGCGAACGACCGTCACCCCCTCCCGTGGGGAGGGGAGAGGGGGGAGGGCGGTATCTTGACGGTCGTCTTCTTCTCCTACGCCTATCCGCCCCTCAAGTATCCGCGGGCGATCCAGGTCGGCCGGCTGGGCAAGTTCCTCTCGGCTCCGCCACGCGTGCTCTGCTGCGACGACGCCTCGGCCAAGGATGCCAGCCTCGAGGCGGTGGCCAGCCCCGACGCCGACCGGCGCGTCTTCGCCGACCGGGCCGGAAAGCTGGCCTGGGTCTGGCGCAAGCTCACCAACCTGCCGGACCGGCAGCGTCCCTGGGCGATGCGCACCGCCCGGGAGGCCGTCGCCACGGGACTGGTCGGCCGGGAGGACGTGCTGGTCACCTTCGGCCAGCCCATGTCCGACCACCTGGCGGGCCTGCGCATCAAGCGGGCCACCGGCTGTCCCTGGGTCGCCCATTTCAGCGACCCGTGGACCGACAACCCGTTCCATTGGGAGGTGCCGCTCCAGCGCACCCTGTTGCGGCGCATGGAGGCGAGCGTCGTCCAGGCCGCGGACCGGCTCGTGTTCACCTCCGAGGAAACGGTGGAACTGGTCATGGCCAAGTATCCGGCGGCCCTGCGCGCCAAGGCCTCGGCGCTGCCGCACGCCTTCGACCCCGGCCTCTACGGCGAGGCGGAGCCGGCCGACGGCCGCAAGGTGGTGCGCTATGTGGGCGCCTTCTACCGCCAGCGCAATCCCCTCGCGCTGATGGAGGCGATCCGTGCGCTGCGGGCCCGCGCGCCGCGGCTGCTGGAGGGCGTGCGCTTCGAACTGGTCGGCCCATGGAACGGCAACGCGGGCTGGACGCCCCAGGACGCCGGGCTGCCGGCGGACCTGGCGACCACGCGCAAGCCGGTGCCCTACCTCGAGTCCCTGCGCCTGATGCGCTCGGCCGACCTGTTGCTGATCCTCGACGCCCCCTTCGAGCAAAGCGTCTTCTTTCCGAGCAAACTGGTCGATTACATCGGCGCCGGCCGTCCCGTCCTCGCCTTCACCCCGCCCGGCACGAGCGCCCGGGTGCTCGCCGAGGTGGGCGGGCGGGCCTACCCGGCGGGCGATGCGGAGGTCATGGCACGGGGCCTGGCGGAAACCCTGGAGGACCTGGCGGCCGGCCGCCTCGCGGCCCCCTCGGCCGAGGCGGCGCGCGGCTACGCGGGGCCGGCGGTGGCGGCCCGGTTCGAGGCGCTGTTGGCGGGACTGGGGAGTTAGGCCATGAAGAAGGAGATGCCCGGCGCGAACCGGGACGAACGCGTGATCGAAGGCTTCGGCGCCGAATGGGACCGGTTCGACCAGCAGGCCCTGGGTGACGAGGAACGGCAGGCCATCTTCCGCGACTATTTCGCGATCTTTCCCTGGGCGGACCTGCCCTCCGGCGCCGCCGGCGCCGACGTGGGGTGCGGCAGCGGCCGCTGGGCCCGGGTCGTCGCACCCCGGGTCGGCGTCCTGCATTGCGTGGAACCGGCTCCCGAGGCCATGGCCGTGGCCCGGCGGGCCCTGGACGGGATGGCCAACGTCCGCTTCCATCCCTGCGGGGTGAACGACATGCCCTTCGCCGACGCCTCCCTCGATTTCGCCTATTCCCTGGGCGTGCTGCACCACGTGCCGGACACGGCCGACGCCATCCGGCGAATCGCGGAAAAGCTGAAGCCGGGCGCGCCTTTCCTCGTCTATCTCTACTACGCCTTCGACAACCGGCCGGTGTGGTTCCGGGCCATATGGCGCGCCTCCGACCTGTTGCGCCGCGTCGTCTGCCGCCTGCCGAACCGCCTGCGATTCCTGGTCTGCGAGGCCATTGCGGCCCTGGTCTACTGGCCCCTGGCGCGCACCGCCGCCCTGCTCGACAGGGCCGGCGTGCCGACCGCCAGTTTCCCGCTCGCCTATTACCGGGACAAGTCGTAC
>JAEUNJ010000157.1 GCA_016791145.1 Rhodocyclaceae bacterium
CCCACCATCGGGGGCTTACTTGCCGCCGGTGGGCGGCGCCGGCATGGGGGCGGGGACCGCCGGCTTGGCGGACGGCGGCAGCTGGCGTCCCTGCGTCTTCGCGAAACTGTCCTTGTTGAGGAACACCCAGACGGTGCCGCCGAGGCTGGAGGCCACCAGCACCACGGCGATGATGATCAGCCAGCGGCCTTCCCGGGAAACCTTCGCCTTGCCCGTTTCGTACTTGTCCATGCCGCGATTTTCCCAGTATTCGGGCCGGGGCGGAAAACAGCCGACCCGGCCCGGCGGCGCTACTTCGCGGCGTCGCGCAGCTCCCGCCGCAGGACCTTGCCGATCGGCGTCTTCGGCAGGGCATCGCGGAACTCCACGTGGCGTGGCAGCTTGTAGCCGGTGAGCTGGGTCTTGCAGTGCTCGATCACCGCCTCCTTGGTGAGCCCCGGGTCCTTCTTCACCACCACCACCTTCACCGCCTCGCCGGACTTCTCGTCCGGCACGCCCACGGCGGCGCATTCCAGGACCCCGGCATGCATGGCCACGACGCTCTCGATCTCGTTCGGGTAGACGTTGAAGCCGGAGACCAGGATCATGTCCTTCTTGCGGTCGGAGATGGTGACGTAGCCGTCCGCGTTCAGGTGCCCGATGTCCCCCGTCTTCAGCCAGCCGTCCTGCAGGACCTTGGCCGTCTCGGCTTCGTTGTTCCAGTACCCCCGCATGACCTGCGGCCCGCGGATGCAGATCTCGCCCGTATGCTTCTCGATGTCGCCGTCGCCGGTCCACACCGGCAGTTCGCGGAAGGAATCGTCGCGGATCGATACCTCGGTGGACGGCAGCGGCAGGCCGATGGTGCCGTTCCAGGGGGCACCCAGGGGATTGACCGTCGCCCCCGGCGAGGTCTCGGTGAGGCCGTAGGCCTCGGTCAGGTAGCGCCCGGTCACCTGCTGCCAGCGTTCGGCCACGGGCTTCTGCACCGAGGCGCCGCCGCCGACGATGACCTTGATCCCGGAGAAATCGAGCTGATCGAATCCCGGCGTGTTCAGCAATCCGTTGAACAGGGTATTGACGCCCGTCATGACGCTGAACTTCCACCGCCCAAGTTCCTTCACGAAGCCGGGAAGGTCGCGCGGATTGGTGATGAGCACGTTCAGGCTGCCCCACTTCATGAACGACAGGGTCGAGGTCAGGCAGAAGATGTGGTACATCGGCAGCGGCGAGATGACGATCTCCTTGCCTTCCTCGAAGCTGCCCGAAATCCACACCCCCGACTGCTCCAGGTTGGCCAGGATGTTCGCATGGGTCAGCATGGCGCCCTTGGAGACGCCGGTCGTGCCGCCGGTGTATTGCAGGAAGGCGATGTCCTCGTGGGTGCTGGCCACCGGCGTGAAGGGGGCTGCGGCACCCTTGGCCAGGGCGGAACGCATGTCCACTGCGCCGTCGATGCGCCAGTCGGGAACCATCTTCTTGACCCGCTTGATGACGAAGTTGATCAGCCAGCGTTTCGGCGCCGGCAGCAGGTCGCCGAGCTGGGAGGTGATCACGTGCTTGACCGGCGTCGCGGCCAGCACCTGCTGCAGCGTGCTGGCGAAGTTCTCGACGATGACGATGGCCTTGGCGCCGGAATCCTTCAGCTGGTGTTCCAGTTCGCGCGGCGTATAGAGCGGGTTCACATTGACCACGGTCATGCCTGCCCGCAGGATGCCGAACAGGGCCACCGGGTACTGCAGCAGGTTGGGCGACATCAGGGCGACCCGGTCGCCCTTGCCCATGCCCGGCAGGCCCTGCAGGTAGGCGGCGAAATCCCGCGACAGGCGGTCGAGTTCCGCGTAGTCGATCGTATGGCCCAGATTGTGGAAGGCCGGCTTGCCGGAGAACTTGGCCACGGTCTTCTCCAGCAGGTCCGGCAGGGACTGGAATTGCCGGGCGTCGATGTCGGCGGGAATTCCCTTCGGATAGCTCTTCAGCCAGATGCGGTCGACCATGTTCTCCTCCCTCGTATGCGGCGTGGTGTCGGTTCAGGTTAGCGACAAAGCCATCGTGATGCAATGGGGCGGCCGTCGGGACCCGGGATCGTTCCGCGGCGCGCGGATTCCGTTCAAAGCGCGTACTGTTTCTCGAGATAATCGACGATGTCGGCGGACTCGAACATCCGGGCTCCCGTGTTCGGGTCTTCCAGATAGGGCACCTGGACCCGTCCGAGGCGGGCCAGGAGCTGCTCGCGGCGCCCGCCCGGCTTCGGGCGGTAGCGCCCCGGCCGGAGGCGCATGGTGGCCGGCCCCATGTCCGCCCACTGTTCCTTGCCCAGGTTGTGCAGCACATAGGGCAGTTCCAGCTCGGTCAGACGTTCCCGCACCAGGCGGGAATAGGGGCTCGACTCGAAGCTCCACAGGGCCAGCGGACGGCGCGGCCGCTTCGCCGGCCGATACCGCAGGCCCCGCATGGCCCGCACTGCCGTGGCCATGCCCGCCAGTTTTCCGGAGAGGATGCCGGACTGGTAGGGACGCGGCGGCGGCCCGCCGCCATAGGTGCGGAACAGGTAGTCGACGATGTCGGCCGACTCGAGCATGACGGTCCCCGTGTTCGGGTCCACCAGCAGGGGGAACTGCTGCCTCCCCGCCAACGCCTCCGCCTTCTCGCGAAAACGCCTGCCGCCCCTGGGGCACGGGTAGATCCGGGCGTCCAGGCCGAGGGCCGTCAGGGCCTCCCGCACGGCCCGGCAGCAGGGACATCCCTCCATGTCGTAGAGTTGCAGCAGCCTGGACGGAGGCACCGCCGCGGCGACGACGCGGGTGCCGCGCCATCCGGCCAGGGTGGAGGCCAGGACGGAGCCCAGGACGGCGGCCTGATGCCGGAGGGCGTTGGGCATGTCGGGTTCCCGGACGGCCGGTCGTCAGCCCGTGATCTT
>JAEUNJ010000185.1 GCA_016791145.1 Rhodocyclaceae bacterium
GGGACGGCATCGCCGAGGGGACCTGCGGCGCCGCCGGGCAGTCGGTGGTCGGCTACCTGCCCTACAAGACCCTGGGCCTGCCCGACCTGCGCGACGAAAGCGGCGCCTGCCTGTGGTATGCCGTGGCGGGCAATTTCAAGAACAATCCGAAGACGGCCCAGCCGGTCAATTGGGACCTGCAGGGCAACTTCCTGGTGCGGACGGCGGCGGGTGCCGTCCGCCTGGCGCCGGAGGACGCGGAGGGGGGCGCTGCCGCCACCATCTTCGCCCCCGGCGGGCCGCTGGCCGGCCAAGACCGGCAGCCCACGCCGGCCGGCGAGCCCCAAAAACGCTGCGGCGGCGATCCGGCGGCCAACTACACCCGCTACCTGGAATCCGCCGCCATGGGGGCCGGCGCCGCCGCCGGCACCGTGACCCTCACCGAGGGCGACCGGACGACCGGAGCCAACAACGACGCGATCCTCGCCATTACGCCCCGGGAGGTCTTCACCGCCGTCAAGACCCGGGGTGACTTCGCCGCGGCCATCAACACCCTGTCCGGCCATGTGGCCCTGAACATGCAGGGCAGCGCCGTGCTGCCCGCGCCCGTCGCCGGCGTCGCCGCGGGGCCCAAGCTCTCCGGCCTCCTGGCGGCGACCGTCCCGGGGAGCTACGCCTTCCCCGCCGGCACCGGAACGCCGGACTACTACCCCGCCTGGGCCGGCCAGTACCGGTACACCGTCTGCGCGAACCAGAAGACCCGGTGCCTGAACGGCGGGGCGTGCACCGGCGTGCTGCTGTTCGCCGGCGAGCGCGCCGCCGGCGGCCCGCGCACCGCCGCCGAGGCGGCGGACCATGCCACCTTCCTGGAGGGTGGCAACCTGGCGAACTTCACCGGCGCCGGCACCACCTTCGCCGGGGCCGCCTCCTTCGCCGTCGCCAATCCCCGGCTCGCCGCCGCCCAGGACGTGATGCTCTGCCTGAACCCGCCCGAGGTCTCCTTCCAGCGCGACCTGGGCGATTTCCAGGACGCCGCCCTGCCCCTCAACATCACCGGCGTCTCCGGCCCCCAGAGCCTGGTCAACCGGGGCACCGGCGCCCTGGTGCTCGGCAACGACGATGCCACCACCGGACATACCGACGCCGACACCGGCCACGTGTTGACCACCGGCCAGCTCTTCGGCTGCACCTGGTACAACGCCGACCTGCCCTTCGGCACCGGGGTGCGCATCTACTTCAAGTTCCGGATCGAGAACAACACCGCCGGCGAGGGCTTCACCATGGTCCTGGCCGACGCGGTGCAGAACGACACGCTGTCGGGGCAGCGCTGCGGCGCCGGCGGCGCGCGCCTCGGCTACGCCGGCACCAATGCCAACGCCCTGGGCCTGCCCTACACGCCCCAGATCATCCGGTCGAAGCTGGGCATCGAGTTCGACACCGGCACCAGCGCCTCCCGCAACGACCCGAACAACCGCCACGTGGCCCTGCTCTACTGGAACTACGTGGGCCCGGACCAGGTGGCGGCCATGGACGACGACAACGTCCATTGGCCGGCCGGGACGCCCCCGGTGACCGAGGCCGGCGTCATCCCGGCCTTCGACGGCTCCCTGACCAGCCCCCTCAGCACGAAGCGCGCGACCCTGAACTGCCTGAACCAGGCGTCCCTCTGCGCGACCGCCGACCAGCGGACCTTCCTGGTGCGCATGGACATCGTGCGCTCCTACGTCGCCTCCGTCATCCGCGGGACCGGCACCTACGACATCAAGGCCTGGGTCACCCAGGGCTCCGACCCCAGCCTGCTGCCCGGCTTCGACAACGTGGCCATCGACTTCGAGAGCATGCCGGGCGCCGCCGTCTACACGCCGAGCGCCAACTACGCCGTGTATCTGGCAGAAACCGTCACCCTGCAGGACCTGTCCGCCACCGGCGCCACCTTCAACCTGTTCCGGGTCGGCTTCACCGTCGGCCAGAGCACCGTCGGCCAGCGCTTCACGGTGTCCGATTTCAAGCTGAGGTCCCGATGAACCCGCATCCTTCCGGACGGCGACACCCGCGCTTCGCGGACGTCATGGCCGGCTTCACCCTCACCGAGATGGCCATCGTGCTGGTCATCGTCGCCGTCCTGATCGGCGGCATGTTGATCCCCCTCTCCGCCCAGACCGAGGCGCGCAGGACCGACGAGACCCGCCGCCACCTGGCCGACATCCGCGAAGCCCTGCTCGGCCATGCCATCATCAACGGCCGCCTGCCCTGCCCCATGCCCACCGCCGTCACCGACCCCGCCAACGCCGCCTACGGCGTCGCCGCCGCCACCTGCGCGCCGGGCGCCGAGGGCCTGCTGCCCTGGAAGACCCTGGGCATGCCGGAAAGCGACGCCTGGGGCACCCGCCGCACCGCCGCGGCCGATCCCTTCACCGGCTACTGGCGTTACCGGATCGACGACAACTTCTCCACCGCCTTCACCCTCACCAC
Organism: Rhodocyclaceae bacterium; assembly: GCA_016791145.1. Taxonomy (GTDB): domain Bacteria; phylum Pseudomonadota; class Gammaproteobacteria; order Burkholderiales; family Rhodocyclaceae; genus JAEUNJ01. The sequence goes on from JAEUNJ010000185.1 coordinate 2,452, forward strand.
CGGGACCACGTCCGCCCTCGCCGTCTGGGACGCCGCGGGCAACCGCATCTCCCTGGCCGCCGAGGCGCCGGTCGCCATCGTCTTCTCCACGGGCCCGGACCGCGTCGCCAACGGCCGCAACGCCGTGCTCGATGCCGACTACCAGGGCGGCGAACCCTCCGCCGGCTTCGACGACCTGCTGATCTGGATCGGCCGGCCCCTGCTGTTCAACCGGATGGTGGGAGCCGGAAAGCTGCCGTGAGGGGGTGACCTGCGGGACGGATTGCCGACATGGGCGAGCCGGACGCACGTCCCCCCAACCCAACCCTCGCCGGGTAGGGAGCGTTCAGCGACGCTGCGCGCCGATCGCCGGCCCCGTCACCCGAGGGCCCGCTCGACGATCTCCCCCACGTCCCGGGACAGGCCGGGATGGTCGCGCAGCCCCTCCAGCGCCCGGCGGGCGTGGGCCTGGCGGCCGGCGTCGAAGCGGCGCCAGCGGTCGAAGCAGCGGGCGAGGCGGGCCGCCACCTGGGGATTGCGACCGTCCAGTTCGCGGATCTGCTCAGCCAGGAAGGCGTAGCCCTCGCCATCGGCGGCGTGGAAGCGTGGCAGGTTGGCCCCGAAGGTGCGCAGCAGGGCATACACCTTGTTCGGGTTGCCCAGGTCGAAGGCCTGGTGGCGGGAAAGCTTCCGCACCGTCGCCAGGGTATCGGTGAGCCGGCTGCCGGCCTGGACGGCCAGCCACTTGTCCACCACCAGGGCCTCCTGGTGCCAGCGGCGATAGAAGTCGCCCAGGGCGTCCTCCCGCTCGGTGCAGTGGAACTGCGCCAGGGCGGCGAGGGCCGCGAACTGGTCGGTCATGTTGTCGGCATGGCGGTACTGGTGGAAGGCAAGCTGGCGGTCGTCGGGCTTCTCGAGTTCCAGCAGGTAGGCGAGGCAGAGGTTGCGCAGGGCCCGGCGGCCGGCGGCGGCCGGTGCCGGCGCGTAGGGCCCCGCCGGCGCCAGGGCGGCATGGACGGCCCGCAGCGGGCCCTCCAGTTCCCGGGCCAGGTGCAGGCGCAGGCCGTTGCGGGCCGCGTGCAGGGCCTCCGGGTCCACCACGTCCATCATCTCGGCCAGCGTGGCCTCGGGCGGCAGGGTCAGGGCTTCGGCCACGAAGGCCGGGCCGACCTCCGCCTGCCGGTCCAGGAGCCGCCCGGCGGCCTCGGCGAAGCCGGCCGGCCAGCGGGGCGCCCGGCCGGCGGCGAGGTCGGCCGCGCCGGCCAGGACGAGGCGCGTGGCCAGGCGCTGGCCGGCCTCCCAGGCGTTGAAGGGATCGGCATCGTGGGCCAGCAGCAGGGTCAGTTCCCCGTCGGAGTAGGGAAAGTCCAGGTTCACAGGCGCCGAGAAGTCGCGCAGCAGCGAAGGCACGGGGGCGGCGGGGACGTCCTCGAAATGGAAGCACCGGGTGGTTTCGGTCAGCAGGAGGGTGCGGGCGGTGCCGGGCAGTTCCGCGCCCGCGGCATCGAGCAGCGCGGCACGCACGGGAATGCAGTAGGGGTCGCCGTCCGTGGCCTTGGGGTTCGACTGGGCAAGTTCCAGCGTGTAGCGGCGGGCGGCGGCATCGTAATGGCCGGTGGCCTCGACGCGGGGCGTGCCGGGCTGCCGGTACCAGCGCATGAACTGGCCGAAGTCGAAGCCGGAGGCGGCGGACATGGCGGCGACGAAGTCCTCGCAGGTGACGGCCTGGCCGTCGTGCCGGCGGAAGTACTCGTCCATGCCGCGCCGGAAGGCCTCGCGGCCGATCAGGGTCTGGATCATCCGCACCACCTCGGCGCCCTTCTGATAGACCGTGGCGGTGTAGAAGTTGTTGATCTCCACGTAGGATCCGGGCCGCACCGGATGGGCCATGGGCCCGGCGTCCTCGGGGAACTGGGCCGCCCGCAGGCCGCGCACCTCGCGGATGCGGGCGATGCGCGCGTCATGGAGGTCGGCGCCGAACTCCTGGTCGCGGAAGACGGTCAGTCCTTCCTTCAGGGAGAGCTGGAACCAGTCCCGGCAGGTCACCCGGTTGCCGGTCCAGTTGTGGAAGTATTCGTGGGCCACCACCCGGTCGATGTTCTCGAAATCCGTGTCGGTGGCCACGTCGGCCCGGGCCAGCACGTACTTGGTGTTGAAGACGTTGAGGCCCTTGTTCTCCATGGCCCCCATGTTGAAGTCGCCGACCGCGACGATGTTGTAGTGGTCCAGGTCGCACTCCAGGCCGAAGCGCTCCTCGTCCCAGCGCATGGACTTCTTCAGGGCTTCCATGGCATGGACGCACTGGTCCAGCTTGCCCGGCTCGACGTGGATGGCGAGGCGGACCTCCCTGCCCGAGGCGGTCGCGTAGCGGTCGTGAAGGCCGTCGAGCTTGCCGGCCACCATGGCGAACAGGTAGCTGGGCTTGCGGAAGGGATCCTCCCAGCGGGCCCAGTGGCGGCCGTTCGCCTCCTTTCCCGCGCCGGCCGGGTTGCCGTTGGCCAGCAGGACCGGCAGGGCCTTCCGGTCGGCGTGCAGCGTGACGGCATAGGTGGCCATGACGTCGGGCCGGTCCTGGAACCAGGTGATGCGGCGGAAGCCCTCGGCCTCGCACTGGGTGAAGTAGCCGTCCTTCGACCGGTAGAAGCCCGAGAGGCGGGTGTTCCCGTCCGGATCGATGCGCACCACGGTGCGCAGGCGGAAGCGCTCCGGGAGGCCCCGCAGGGTCATCCGGCCGGCCGTGATGGCGTAGTCCTCCGCCGCCAGCGCCCGGTCGTCCAGGGCCACTTCCAGCGTCTCCAGGTCCTCCCCGTCCAGCACCAAGGGCGCGCCGGGCGGCGTGCCCGGGGCCCGGCGGCAGGCGGCGACCGCGGTGACGATGGTCGCGCCGGGACGGACGTCCACGTCCAATTCGACGGTGTCAACGAGGTAGGGGGGCGGAGTGTAGTCCTGCAGGTGGATGGTCGGGGCGGTGGTCATGGCGGGACGGCTTCGGTAGCGGACAGGCGATGATAGTCGATGGCGGCGGGCCGGCCGGTTCTGGGACAATTCCGGGGTTCCCGAAGCGAGGACATGCCGTGACCGATCGCCGCCGTTTCCTGCAAGGCGCTGCCGCCCTGGGCCTCTCGGGCCTTGCGCCCCCAGGCGCGTCGGCTTCCGGCAGCCCCTTCATGCTCGGGGTCGCCTCGGGTTATCCGCGGCCCGACGGGATGGTGCTCTGGACGCGGCTCGTCCCGGACCCGGCGGCGGAAAATGGCGGCATGCCGGCCGCATCGGTCTCCGTGGAATGGGAGATTGCCGACGATCCGGCGATGGCGCGGGTCGTGCGGCGCGGCACGGCGGTCGCCGAGGCGGCGTGGGCCCACTCGGTCCACGCGGAAGTGGCGGGCCTGGAACCGGACCGCTGGTACTGGTATCGCTTCCGCGCCGGCGGCCAGGCCAGTCCGGTCGGGCGCACCCGGACGGCGCCGGCCCCCGGCGCGCCGGTGGAGAAGTTGCGCTTCGCCTTCGCCTCCTGCCAGCATTTCGAGCAGGGCCACTTCACCGCCTACGGGCCCATGGTCGCCGACGGGCCGGACCTGATCGTCTTCCTGGGCGACTACATCTACGAGAGCAGCTGGGGGCCGCGCGTCCGTTCCCACGGCCGGCCGGAACCCCACACGCTGGCCGAGTACCGGCTGCGCTACGCGCTCTACCGGGTCGAGGCGCCGCTGCAGGTTGCGCACGCGGCCTGCCCCTGGCTGGTCACCTGGGACGACCACGAGGTGGACAACGACTACGCCAACGACATCGGCGAGGACGGCGTCGAGGGGGAAGCCTTCCTGCGCCGCCGCGCCGCCGCCTACCAGGCCTGGTTCGAGCACATGCCGGTGCCACCGGCAATGGCGCCGCAGGGACCGGATGCCCGCATCCACACCCGGGTGCCCTGGGGCCGCATCGCCGAGTTCTTCGTGCTGGACGACCGGCAGTACCGTTCCCCGCCGGCCTGCCCCAGGCGCGGGCGCGGCGGCAGCCTGACGGTGGACGCCGACCGGTGCCCGGCGCTGGCCGACCCGGAGCGCAGCCTGCTGGGCCGCGGGCAGGAGTCCTGGCTGCTCGACGGGCTCGCCACGTCGAAGGCGCTCTGGAAGATTCTCGCCCAGCAGACCCTGATGGCACGGCGGAACCTGAAGGCGGGGCCCGTCCCGCGGGTCTGGACGGACGGCTGGGACGGCTACCCGGAATCGCGCCGGCGCCTGCTGGCCGGCATCGCGGAGCGCGCCGTGGAAGACGTCGTCGTCATCGGCGGGGACGTGCACATGTTCGCGGTGGCGGACCTCAAGCCGGATTACGAAGATCCCGCCTCCCCGGTCGTCGCCAGCGAGTTCGTCACCACTTCGGTCACTTCCCAGGGGGCGGGCCAGAAGCAGATGGACGGCTGGCTGCCCGCCAACCCCCACCTGAAGTTCCTCGGCCCGCAGCGGGGATATGCCCGCATGGACCTCTCGCCCGGCCAGGCCCGCGCCGACCTGCGGGCGGTGTCCGCCATCACCGAGCCCGAGGCGCCGGCGAAGACCGTGGCGAGCTTCGTAGTGGACCGCGGCAAGCCCGGGCCCAGGCGGGTGCCCGAGGTCGATTGAGGCTCCTGCCCGCGCCACGGCGGGAGCGGCTGAACACGCGGCGAATCGCGGCCTCTGCCGGCCCGACGGGCACTTCCCCGACCGGCCCGGCCTTTATCTGGCCTCGGTCCCCCCTGGTATCCCGGGTGCCTCGGCAGCGGGTCCTTTCGACGGTGCCACCGGAACCGCTGCATCGCCCCGGGACGGCGCCCACCGGGGCCGTGCCTTCCGA
>JAEUNJ010000186.1 GCA_016791145.1 Rhodocyclaceae bacterium
GGGCGTCCTGACCGCCCTCGGCATTACCCGGGCCGACTTCAATCAGGTCCTTTTCGACCTCTGCCAGGACCTGGCGGCGCTGCCGGACCGGCGGGGAGCCTATTTCCTGTCCGCCACGGTGCTCGACGGCCTGTTCGCGGAGGTGCGCAGCACCGCGCGCCAGAAATCCATGGTCCGGGTGCTGTTCGACGTGATCCGCAGCGACGGGCACCTGGCGGCCGGCGAGGAACGCCTGTTCTGGAGCGCCCTCGACGCCTGGAGCATGCGCCTGGAGGCCTTGTCGGCCGCGCGGCCGGCAGGCCATCCGGCAACGGCCCGGCCCGAGCATTTCTACGGCTGAGGACGGCGGCGGGCCCGGAACGGGGCCGCGGGGCGCCGGGACCGGAACCCCGCGGCGGCCGGGACGGCTTCCCCTGCGGGTAGGCCGCCGTGCCCAGCGGTCGTCACGGGGCCGCGGACTGGCGCCGGCCGCCATTGCGCGCCGCCGGGGCTTCGTATAGCCTGAGGCTCCCCTCGTCGACCTGCTGCTGCCCGTGTCCCGATCCCCGTTTCCCCTGCCGGCCTTGTTGCGCTGGTGGGGCCTGCTGGCCGTCTCGCTGCTCTGCGCCGCCGCCGGCGCCCAGGGCCCCATGTCGGAACCGCGGGTCGCCCTGCAGGGCTTCGACCCGGTGGCCTACTTCACCGAGAGCCGTCCCGTCCGGGGGAGTCCGGAGTTCCAGCGCGATTTCGACGGCACCCGCTACCACTTTGCCTCGGCCAGGAACCGCGACCTTTTTTCCGCCGACCCCGACCGCTATGCGCCCCAGTTCTCGGGATACTGTTCCGCCTCGGTGGGCAACGGCCGGAAGAACGAGGGCGATCCCCAGGTGTGGAAGATCGTCGGCGGCAAGCTCTACGTCTTCGGCAAGGCCGGGCCCTGGGTGGACGATCCGGCGGCCCTGGCCCGCTCCCACGCCGCCTGGCCGTCCCTCAAGTAGCCGGCCGGCATCGCCGGCGGCGGTTGGTCAGGCGCCGGCCTTCTTCAGCGCTTCCTGGGCGTGGGCGCGCAGCGCCGGGTCCACGAAGCGGCTGGCGAAGGCGCGCGGCTCGAAAAACGGCGCCGCCCGGCGCAGGTCCCCGACCGCCTGCCTTGCTTCGTCCCGGCGGTCCATCCGCGCCAGGGCGGCGGCGCGGATGGCGTGCAGGTCCGGGGCGCCGGGGTAGCGTTCCAGGGCCCGCTCGGCGATGCGCAGCGCATCGTCGTAGCGGCGCAGCGAGTAGGTCGCCAGGGCCAGGCTGAATTCGCTGCCCAGGCCGCGCACGGACGGATCGACGCGGGCGGCGAACTGCATGGAGGCCAGGGCCTCGTCCAGGCGCCCCAGGTACATCAGGGTGATGCCCCGCCGGTCGTGGACGTAGGCATCGTTCGGGTTCAGGTCCAGGGCCGCGTCCGCCTCCGCCAGGGCCTGCTCGAACTGGCCGCGGGCCGAGTGGATCATGCCCAGCTCGCCGTGGGCGCGGGCCTTCGCCCCGGGATCGTCGAGGGCGATGGCGCGATAGAGGTGGTCCTCGGCCTGGCGCAGGGCGGCGCCGGGATCCTCCACCCAGCCATTGACGGCCCGCTGGTGCTCCGCCTGGCCGAGCCCCACGTGGGCCTCGGCGTAGGCCGGGGCGAGCCGCACCGCCTTTTCCAGCAGCGCCCGCGCCTGCCGGTTGGCGGCGCGATCGGCGTTCTGCAGCAGGGCCCGGGCGTGCAGCACCTGGTCGTAGGCGACCATGTCCCGCGGCGGCTTGGCCAAGGCCCGCTCCTGCTCCAGGCGGGCCACCCTGCCGGCCAGGGCGCCGGCCACCTGGAGCACGATGCGGTCCTGGATCTCGAAGATCTCGCGTCCCGTTCCCTCGAAACGACCCGACCAGAGGACGACGCCCTTCTCGGCATCGCTCAACTCGACGGCGACCCGGTAGCGGCCCTCCGACTCGCGCAGGCTGCCGCTGACCACGTAGCGCACGCCGAGGGCGGCGCGCACCGCCGCCGGCGCGCCGCGGCCGGCCTTGAACGGCACCACCGCGTTCAGCGACATGACGCGCAGGGTGGAGAAGCGGCCGAGGGCGGCGATGATGTCCTGGGTGACTCCGTCGCTGAAGTACTCGCGCTGCCGGTCGCCGCCCAGGTTCTCCAGCGGCAGGACGGCGACGGTGGGCGGTGCCGCATGTTCCCGGACCTCCGGGTTTCCGCCTCCGGGGTTGCCGGCGGGCCGGAGCTGCCAGGCCGCGCCCAGGCCGAGGACGGCCACGCCGATCAGGCCGGCGGCGATCGCCCGCGTCCTGCCCGGCGCGGTCCGGGGGACTGCCGCCGCAGGGGCGGCCAGCGCCGGTTCGGCCAGGATGTCGTCCGTTCCGGCCGCCGCCCGGGGTGGCGCGGCCGGCGCGGCACCTTCCGCGGCCGGCCGGGGGCCGGGTCCCTCCGCCGCGGCCACCGGGGCGATCAGGCGGTAGCCACGCTTCGGGATCGTCTCGATGTAGCGCGGATGCTGGGCGTCGTCGCCGAGGGCGCGGCGCAGCTTGATCACGGCCTGGGTGAGGCTGTCGTCGCCGACCACCACCCCGGGCCAGACGGCGGCCAGCAGGGCCTCGCGGCCGACCACCCGGCCCGGCCGCGAGGCCAGGAAGGCGAGCAGTTCGATCGCCTTCGGTTCCAGGCGAACCGCCGCATCGTCCCGCCGCAGCTCGTTCAGCGCCGCGTCGAGGACCCAGTCGCCGATGCGCAGGGGGCGGACCGCCGAGCCCGGGGTCCCGGAAGGGTCGTCCGCCATGTCGCTGCCCGCCTTCGCGATCCGTGTAATTGCTTGAAGTATATGTATTTTAGTTTCGTAGTCAAACCATCGTCCGGCCTTCGTTCCTTTCCCGGCCGGGTGGCGTCTGATCTGTCCCGCACCGCCCGCATCCGTCGCCGGGAAACGCCCCCGACGCCCCGGCGAAGGGCGGGACGGTGCCCCGACCCATCACCAGGAGACCGCCATGACACGCTTCCTCGCCCCCCTGTGGGCGGCCCTGCTGCTCGCCGCCCCCCTCGCCGCCGAGGCCCAGGCCCCGGCGCCCCAGGCCCGGCCGCCGATCCAGACCACCAAGGTGGCCGGCACCGACAACGTCTATGTCTTCCGCAACGGCAACTACCAATCCATGTTCGTGGTCACGGAACAGGGCGTCATCGCCACCGACCCCATCGCCTACGGGAAGCCCACCGGCGGCAAGGACTACCTGGACGAGATCCGCAAGGTCACCGACCGGCCCATCAAGTACGTGGTCTACAGCCACCACCACTTCGACCACATCGCCGGCGGCAAGGCCCTGAAGGACGACGGGGCCACCTTCGTCGCCCACCGCCGCGCCAGGCAGCGGCTGGAACAACTGGCCGATCCCAACACCGTCCTCCCCGACGTGGTCGTGGGCGACGCGGGCACCACGCTGCGGCTGGGCAGCACGGAACTGGTGCTGAGCTACCACGGCCTCAACCACTCGGATTCCACCCTGGTGATGCGCCTGCCGCGGGAGAAGATCCTGTTCGTCGTGGACACCATTCCCATCGGCCAGGTGCCGGGCCGCGGCATGATCGACTTCCATCCCCTGGAAGCCGAGGCCTTTATGAAGGAGGTGCTGGCCATGGACTGGGAACGCCTGATCCCGGGCCACCCGGCGCCCGGGGACCGGCTGGGCACCAAGAAGGACGTGCAGGACCAGCTCGACCTGCTGCAGGCCGCCTCGACGACCATGCAGGAACTGGCCCGCCAGGGCAAGTGCTGGGAGCCGGCGGAGAAGGAATTCCGCCTGCCGGCCTACGAAAGCTGGCCCGGCTACGCGGCCGGACTGCCCTTCATCGCCCGCCGCTACTGCGGGCTGTGGGGCCGCGGCACCTGAGGCGCCCACGCGCGGACAACCGGACGGACCGCGCCCCAAGGCGCGGCCGGGCGCGCACCAACCCCATCGCATTGGAAAGGAACAGACATGAAACCATTCGCATGGCTGGTCGCCGCCGCCCTGGCGGCGCCCCTCCCCTGCTGCGCGGAGAACGCCCTCGTCGGCACCTACAGGCTGGTCTCCTTCGCCCTCGAGATCGACGGCGTGCCCGGCCACGGTCCGGTGGGTCCGGACCCGCGCGGCACCCTCGTCATCACCCCGAAGCACTACACCTACACCTACATCGGGTCCGGGCGGAAGTTCGGCACCTCCACCGAGGCCCGGGCGGCGCTCCACGACACCTCGGCCTCCGTCGCCGGCCGCTACGCGGTCGAAGGCGACCGGCTGGTCGTGGACGTGGAGGTCGCCTGGAACGAGCTGTGGAACGGCACCCGCCAGGTGCGCCACATCGCCTGGTCCGGCAAC
>JAEUNJ010000189.1 GCA_016791145.1 Rhodocyclaceae bacterium
GATCGCCATGATCAAGGTCGTGGCCCCCAACATGGCCTGCCAGGTGATCGACATGGCCATGCAGGTGCACGGCGGCGGCGGGGTCTCCGACGATTTCCCGCTGGCCGCGGCCTACGCCAACGCCCGCACGCTGCGCTTCGCCGACGGTCCGGACGAGGTGCACCGGAACCAGATCGCCAAGTACGAACTGGAGCGTTACCTGGACAAGTAGGCCCGCCCACCCCTCGCCCCTCCCTCGCGGGAGGGGAGCTCGATTGATCGCTTCGCTCACATGTTACGGGGAGCGATTGGTTGGAGCGGGAGCGGGTTGCGGCTCCGCCGCGTGCCGTCCGGGCTTGGGGCGGCCCGGCGGCCGGACTGGGGCAGGGGGCGGATGTGTTCCTGCCCACCCCCGGCGCCCGACCGTGCTTGCTTCCGCGCGGGGAACCCGACGGAGCGCTGTGCGCGCATGCCGACGGGTGTGATGGGGCGGGCGGCTGCGAAATTCGGCTGCGCCCGGCGTGCGTTCTCCGGCCCGGCGGCCCTTGGAACGCTTCGTTCCAGTCCGGAAGATGCGCCGCGGACGGAACTTTCCGGGGCGCGAAGGGTCTTGACGATTCGATGTCCATCCTCCGCATCCTTCTTGTCTGCCTGCTGATCGCTTCCGGGTCCCTCTCGGCGGCGGTCGATGGCGCCGAATCCACCGCGTCGGCGACGGTCTGCGCCCCCGTGGCGGACGCGGGCGGGCTCGACAGCGCGCCGGAAAGCCATGGCGAGGTGGACGATGCCGGGTTCCCGGCACTGCCTGTCCGGCCCCCGGGGCCCGCGCTCGGTTCGGCATGGCCGGCACCGCGGCCGACGGCACCGCCGGACGTGTTTCTCCCGGTACCCCCGGAACCCCCCTCCCGCGCCTGATTCCGTCGGCGTCCTGACCAGGACGACCCGGCGGCAATTGCCTTGCTTCCAGTGCCGAATGCCCGGCCTTCCGGGCCCCGGCCGTTCCCTTGCACCCAGGCATCGACCATGACGCACCTTCGAAACCTCACCCTTGCGGGGCTCTTCCTTTGGGCCCTTTCCGCGGTCGCCGTGGCCGCGACCACCTACCGGCTGGAGGACCTGCTGCGCCTGGCCCAGGACGGGAACCGCGTCCTGGCCGCCGGTGGCGAGGCCGTGGCGGCCGCCCGTGCCGGCATCGACACGGCTGGTGCCCTGCCGAATCCAGAACTGGAATTCCTGACCGGCTCGCAGCGCCCGCGCACGGGCGTTGGAGGAGATGGAACTGCCCGCAGCGCCTGGTTCAGCCAGCGTATCGAGTATCCCTCCCAACGCCAGGCACGCGTCGGCGCGGCCACGGCGGGCGTCGAGGCGGCGGTCGCCGACTGGACAGGCCTCCGGACCGACGTGGTGGCGGGGATCAGGCTCCGTTTCTACGATCTGCTCCGCCGTCAGGCGGAGCAGGCCGCCGCGCAGGAGGACCTGGCGCTGATGGAGGACATCCGCAGCCGCGTCGAGGTGAAGGTGCATACGGGAGAAGCGGCGCGCTACGAGTTGATCAAGGCCGACGCGGAGATGCTCAATGCCCGCAAGGCCGCCCAGAGCGCCAAGCTGCGCGTCGCCCAGGCGCAGGCCGTGCTGCGCCAGGCGGTCGGGGCGCCGCTGGCGAGCCAGTTCGAGATCGACGGGCGGCTGGACCGCCCCGTCGCGTTGCCCACCCTGGAGACGCTGCGTACCGATCTGGTGATGCGCAACCCCGAGTTGCAGCGCCTGCGCGCCTTGCGAAGCCAGGCGGAGCGCCAGCTCGACTACGAGCGGACCCTGCGCCTGCCCGCCGTATCGCTGAAGGGCGGCCGCGAAGAGGACCGGGACATGCGGGCCCATCACGTCGGCGTCGTGGTCACGGTGCCCCTGTTCGATCGCCGTCGCGGTCCGGTAGACGCGGCCGGCGCCCAGCTTGCCCGGGCGCGCCATGACCTCGAGGGCCGGGAGTTCGCGCTGCTGCAGGCCCTGGAGGCTGCTTTCCGGCAATACGAAGTGGCTGCGACCCAGGTGGCGACGCTGGAGACGGCCATCGTGCAGCAGGCCGCCGCGGCCCTGCGGGTGGCCGAGGCCGCCTACCGCTACGGCGAACGCGGCATCCTCGACTACCTGGACGCGCAGCGGGTCTTCCGCGCCGCGCGCGGCGACCTGATCGCCGCCCGCCATGAACTCCAGTTGGCGGCCATCGAGATCGACCGCCTGCGCGCCGCAGGCGAGCCTTCCAATCCATGAAGACGAACCCATGAACAGACTCCTTCCCCTCCTCCTGGCCGCCCTGCTGCTTGCCGGCTGCAAGGAATCGCCTTCCCCCGCGGCCCAGCCGCCCGCCGACCCGCTGGCCGTCACGGCCCCCGAATCGCTGGCGCCGCAACTTCGCATCGAGACCGTGGGCAAGGCCCCGGTCGCGGACATCCTTCGCGTTGCCGGCCGCATCGATTTCGACGAGGCGCGGGTCGCCCGGATCGGTGCGACCGTCACCGGCCGGGTCACCGAGCTCCAGGCGGCCCTGGGCGATCCGGTGAAGGCGGGCGACACGCTGGCGCAACTCCACAGCACCGAACTGGGGAATGCCCAGCTCGCCTACCTGAAAGCGCGGGCGCACGCGGAACTGACCGCCCGGGCGGTCGACCGCGCGCGCCTGCTGCTTTCGGCCGACGTGATCGGGGCCGCCGAGTTGCAGCGCCGGGAGAACGAACTCGCTGTCGCCCAGGCCGAGCGTCGCGCCGCCGCCGACCAGTTGCGGGTCCTCGGCGTCTCGGCGGCGGCAATGGAGAAGACGGCGACCACCGGAGCGATCAACTCCGTCTCCTCGGTCGTCTCGACCATCGCCGGCGTCGTCGTGGAAAGGAAGGTGGCCCGGGGCCAGGTGGTGCAACCGTCGGATGCCTTGTTTACCGTCGCCGATCTCTCCCGCGTCTGGGTCATCGCCCAGGTGCCGGAGGCGGAGGTTGCGCTGGTCAGCCCGGGCCAGTCCGTCGAGATCGAAGTGCCGGCGCTGGGCAATGCCGAACGCGTCGGGCGGCTGATCCATGTGGGTGACGTGGTGAACCCGGAGACGCGGACGGTCATGGTGCGCACCGAGATCGACAACCGGGACCGCCAGCTCAAGCCGGCGATGCTGGCGACCATGCTGATCCAGGCCCGCCCCGTGGAGCGCCTGGTGGTTCCCGCCGCCGCCGTGGTGCGCGAGGAGAACGAGGACCACGTCTTCCTCGAGGTCGCCCCCGGCCGATACCGGCTCGCGCGCGTCAAGCTGGGGCCCGAACACGACGGCCGGAGGGCCGTCCTGGCGGGGCTGGCCGAGGGCGCCCGCGTCGTCGCCGCCGGTGCCTTCCACCTGAACAACGAGCGGCGCCGCAAGGAACTGGAAGGAAGCTGAGCGATGATCGAATCCCTGGTTCGCACCGCGCTCCAGCAGCGGCTGGTGGTGGTGGTGATCGCCGCGATCCTGCTCGTCTTCGGCCTGAACGCGGCGCGCAAGCTCTCCGTCGATGCCTTCCCGGACGTGACGAACGTCCAGGTGCAGATCGCCACCGAGGCTCCGGGGCGCTCCCCGGAGGAGGTGGAGCGCTTCGTCACCGTGCCCCTCGAGATCGCGATGACCGGCCTGCCGGCGCTCACGGAGATGCGCTCCCTGAACAAGCCGGGACTGTCCCTGATCACCCTGGTATTCACCGACGCCACCGACGTCTATTTCGCCCGCCAACTGGTCATGGAACGGCTGATCGAGGTGGCCGGGCGCATGCCCGCCGGCGTGGCCCCGGTCCTGGGCCCGGTCTCGACCGGCCTCGGGGAGGTCTACCAGTACACCCTGGAGCGTCCGGACGATGGAGACCGGGCCTTGACGGCCGAGGAGCTGACCCGGCGCCGCATCGTCCAGGACTGGGTGCTGCGGCCGCTGCTGCGGTCCATCCCCGGCGTCGCCGAGATCAATTCCCAGGGCGGGTACGAGCGCCAGTACCAGGTGCTGGTGAGCCCCGACCGGCTGCACCACCACCACCTGACGATCCAGCAGGTCTTCGAGGCGCTGGCGCGCAACAACGCCAATTCCGGCGGCGGGGTACTGCCCCATTACGCGGAACAGTACCTGATCCGCGGCGTCGGGCTGATCCGCGGGGTCGAGGACATCGGCGCCATCGTCCTGAAGGAGGTCGGCGGGATTCCGGTGTACGTGCGGGACGTGGCGGAAGTGAAGCTGGGCACCGCGGTGCGCGCCGGCGCCGTGGTCAAGAACGGCGTCACCGAGTCCGTCGGCGGCGTGGTGATGATGATCCGGGCAGGCAATGCCAAGGAGGTGGTGTCGCGAATCAAGGCCAGGGTGTCCGAGATCAACGACAAGGGCATGCTACCCGATGGCCTCCGGGTGGTCCCCTACTACGACCGGTCCGAACTCGTGGACGCGGCCCTCGGCACCGTGACCAAGGTATTGCTCGAGGGCGTGGTTCTGGTGGTCATCGTCCTGTTCCTGTTCCTCGGCGACGTCCGCTCCTCGCTGATCGTGGTCGCCACCCTGGTCCTGACGCCGCTCCTCACCTTCATCGTCATGAACCGGTACGGGCTTTCCGCCAACCTGATGTCCCTCGGCGGCCTGGCGATCGCCATCGGCCTGATGGTGGACGGCTCGGTGGTGGTGGTGGAGAACGCTTTCGCCCACCTGGGCCGGCGCCAGGAGGGGGAGTCGACGGTCCGCGTCATCTTCGACGCGGTGAAGGAAGTGGCGACGCCGGTGATCTTCGGCGTCGGCATCATCATCCTGGTGTTCCTGCCCCTGATGACCCTCCAGGGAATGGAAGGCAAGATGTTCGCGCCGCTCGCCTATACCATCGCCATCGCGCTGTTCATCTCCCTGGTCCTGTCGCTCACCCTGTCGCCCGTGCTGTCCTCCTACCTGCTGAAGGTGGCTCCCGGCGCCGGCGAGCACGACACGCGGCTGATCGCGGCGATCAAGGCGCCCTACCTGCGCTTGCTCGACTGGGCGCTGGCCAACGAGCGGAAGACCACGCTGGGCGCCGTCGCCCTGTTCGCGGCGACCCTGGGGTTGCTGCCCTTCCTGGGCACGGCTTTCATTCCCGAGATGAAGGAGGGCTCACTGGTGCCCGGTATCAACCGGGTGCCGAACATCTCACTGGAGGAGTCGATCCGGATGGAGATGGACGCGATGCGGCTGGTGATGCAGGTGCCCGGGGTGAAGTCCGCCGTGTCGGGGGTGGGGCGCGGCGAGTCGCCGGCCGATCCCCAGGGCCAGAACGAATCGACGCCCATCGTCAGCCTGAAACCGCGCGACGAATGGCCGTCCGGCTGGAGCCAGGACAGCATCGCCGAGGCCATCCGCGACAGGCTGCGGGCCTTGCCCGGCGTGCAGATCGTCATGGCCCAGCCGATTTCCGACCGGGTCGACGAGATGGTCACCGGCGTCCGGTCGGACGTGGCGATCAAGGTGTTCGGGGACGACCTGGAGCAGTTGAAGAAGGCGGCCGAGGAGATCGCCCGCGTTGCCCAGGGCGTGCGCGGCGCCCAGGACCTGCGGGTCGAGCGCGTCACCGGCCAGCAATACCTGCAGGTGGAGATCGACCGGCAGGCGATCGCGCGGCTTGGCCTCAACGTCGCCGACGTTCAGGACGTCATCGAGATCGCCGTTGGCGGCAAGGCCGCCACCGAGATCTACGAGGGCGAGCGGCGCTTCGCCGCCGTGGTCCGCCTCCCCGAACGTTTCCGCGGCGACGTGGAGGCCATCCGCAACCTGCTGCTCACCTCGCCGAACGGGGCGCGCACCACGCTGGATTCCGTCGCCCGGATCCACGTCCTGGACGGCCCGGCGCAGATCTCGCGGGAATCGGCCAAGCGGCGCATCGTCGTGGGCGTCAACGTCAAGGACCGGGACCTGGGCGGCTTCGTCGCCGAACTGCAGGGGGCGGTGGACAGCCGGGTGAAGCTGCCGGAGGGTTTCTGGCTCGAGTGGGGCGGGCAGTTCCAGAACATGGAGCGCGCCCTGGGCCACCTGACCATCATCGTCCCGGCGACCATCGGCGCCATCTTCTTCCTGCTCTTCCTGTTGTTCAACTCCCTGCGCTACGCGACGCTGATCATCATGGTGCTGCCCTTCGCCAGCCTGGGCGGCGTCATCGCGCTGTTCGTGACCGGGGAGTACCTTTCCGTCCCCGCATCGGTGGGATTCATCGCCCTCTGGGGCATCGCTGTGCTGAATGGCGTGGTCCTGGTGTCCTACATCCGAAGCCTGCGGGCGGAGGGCCGGAGCATCCGGGAAGCGGTCACCGAGGGTGCGCGCATGCGCTTCCGGCCGGTGATGATGACGGCGACGGTGGCCATGCTCGGCCTGATACCGTTCCTGTTCGCCACGGGACCCGGTTCCGAAGTGCAGCGCCCCCTGGCCATCGTGGTCATCGGCGGCCTGATCACATCGACGTTATTGACCCTGGTGGTGGTGCCCACGCTCTACCGCCGATTCGACGAGGAGGAGGTCGAGGCATGAAGGAGATCAAGGCGGTGATCCGCCCGAACCGGCTGGACGCGTTGCGGGCGGCCCTGCGGGACGTCCCGGGATTCCCGGGGATGACGGTGATCAGGGCCGAGGGCTTCTCCGCTCCCGCGCGGCACGGGCCGACCCACACCATCAAGGCGGAACTGACCGACTACACGCCCAAGGTGCGCATCGAGATCGTCTCCCCGGACGAACTGGTGGACGCCATCGTGGACCGGGTCGTCTCCGTCGCGACCACCGGCCACCTGGGCGACGGGCTGGTGTGGGTGACGGCCGTCGAGCGGGCGGTCTTTTTCCATAAGACCATGCCCGGTCCGGAGGCGGAGGCAAGCTATCCCGGCAAGAAGTGAGGCCGCGCCGGCAGACCGGCCGCCCCGCCGTTCCGGCCTGCGGAAGCCTCGGGCAGTAGCGGGGGATTCCTTCCGTTGTCCGTCTCCCGGCCCGGTGTGCGGCGCGATATATTCGCCCTGGCACCGGGCCCGGCGGCCTGGTGATCCGCGGCCGGGTCCGAATCCGGCGGTGCATGAGCCGGTCATCGAAACCGGCGCGAGGAGGAAGGCATGGGTGAAATGATCGAATTCGCGGGCCTGGACGGGCAAGGCCTGAAAGGCTACCTGGCCGCGGCGGGGCAGGGCAGGCCGGGGGTCGTGGTGCTGCAGGAATGGTGGGGCCTGAATGCCCAGATCAAGGGCGTCGCCGACCGTTTCGCAACGGCGGGTTACAACGCGCTGGTGCCTGATCTCTACAAGGGCCGGGTCACCCGGGATCCCGACGAGGCCAACCACCTGATGAACGGTCTCGATTTCCCCGGGGCCACACGCCAGGACATCCGCGGCGCCGTGCGCCGCCTGAAGGCCATGGGCGGCAAGGTCGGTGTCATGGGCTACTGCATGGGCGGGGCGCTGACCATCGCAGCGGCCGTGCATGTGCCCGAGGTGGATGCGGCGGTATGCCTTTACGGCATCCCTCCCGCCGCCTTCGCCGCCCCGGGGAACATCCGCGTGCCCTTCCAGGGCCACTTCGCGAACCAGGACACCTGGTGTACGCCGGCGGCGGTCGATGAACTCGAAGCCGCCATGCGCGCCGCCGGCCAGGCACCGGAGATCTTCCGCTACGACGCGGCCCACGCCTTCTGCAACGAGACCCGGCCCGAGGTCTACAACGCCGCCTTCGCCGCCCAGGCCTGGGAGCGGATGCTCGGCTTCTTCACCACCCATCTCAGGTAATTCCATGTCCGACGCCCATTTCGCCTTCTGGCCGCGTTTCACGTCGCGGCACATGACCGTCCCCGCCACGAACCTCTTCTACAACGCGGAGGTCTCGGCCCGCCGCTATCCAGACAAGCCCTACCTGGTCTTCTACGACACCGTCATCACCTTCGCCGACTTCCTGGAGGAGGCCGAGCGCCTGGCCGGATTCCTGGAGCGGGAATGCGGCGTCGGGAAGGGTGACCGGGTGCTGCTCTACATGCAGAACAGCCCCCAGTTCGTCATCGGCTACTACGCGATCCTGCGGGCCAACGCCGTGGTGGTGCCGGTGAACCCCATGAACCTCACCAACGAATTGCGGCACTACGTGAAGGATGCCGGCGCCAAGGTGGCCATCGCTTCGCAGGAGCTCTACCTGCAGATGCAGCCCCTCCTCGGCGACGGCCTGGAACGCGTCGTCGTGGCCGCCTACTCGGATTACCTGCGGCGGCCCACCGATCTCGCCGTGCCCGCCTTCGTCGCCGCTCCGCGCCTGGAAATCCCCGACGCCGGCACGACGCCCTGGGTCGAGGCCCTGGGGCGCAACCTGCGGCCCGGACCCCTCACGGCCGGCCCCGACGACCTCTGCGTCATGCCCTATACCTCCGGGACCACGGGCAATCCAAAGGGCTGCATGCACACCCACCGGACCGTCATGCACACCCTGGTGGCCGGGGAGCAGTGGTTCTCGATGAAGCCGGACACGACCCGGCTCGCGGTACTGCCCTTCTTCCATGTCACGGGCATGCAGGGCAGCATGAGCGGCCCCCTCTACAACGGTGCCACGGTCGTCCTGCTGCCCCGCTGGGATCGGGAGGCGGCGGCCCAGTTGATCCAGCGCTACCAGATCAACGCCTGGACGGCCATTCCCACGATGGTCATCGACTTCCTGATGAACCCGAAACTCGCCGACTACGACCTCTCCAGCATCCAGCGCATGAGCGGAGGTGGCGCGGCCATGCCCGAAGTCATCGCCCAGAAGCTGCTCGACATGGGCATCACCTACGTGGAGGGGTACGGGCTGTCGGAGACCATCGCCCCGACCCACATCAACCCGCCGGACCGGGCGAAGAAGCAGTGCCTGGGCATTCCCATCTTCGACGTGGATTCCCGCGTCGTGGACCCGGAAACCCTCCGGGAACTGCCGCCGGGCGAGGTCGGCGAGATCGTCACCCACGGGCCCCAGGTCTTCCTGGGCTACTGGAACAACCCGGAGGGAACGGCGGCCTGCTTCGTGGATCTGGACGGCAAGCGCTTCTTCCGCACCGGAGACCTGGCCCGCACGGACGAAGACGGCTATTTTTTCATGGTGGACCGCCTGAAGCGCATGATCAACGCCTCCGGTTTCAAGGTCTGGCCGGCCGAGGTGGAGGCCATGATGTACCAGCACCCGGCAATCCAGGAGGCGTGCATCGTCGCGGCCCGGGACCCGAAGCGCGGCGAGACCGTCAAGGCCGTTGTGGTGCTCAAGGAGGCGAGCCGTGGCCGGGTCTCCGAGCAGGAGATCATCGACTGGGCCCACGGCCAGATGGCCGCCTACAAGGCACCGCGCATCATCGAGTTCGCGGAAGCCCTGCCCAAGTCGGCCACCGGCAAGGTGCAGTGGCGCGCGCTGCAGGAGAAGGAGAGGTCCTGAGGGGCCGGTTCGGCGGGTGGCCGGCCCCGGGCGGGGCCGGCCGTATAATCGGGCCGCCTGGCGCGTGGCCGAGGGGTTTAAGGCAGCGGTCTTGACGGCACGCCCGCAGGGCTTGCCGCAGCGAAGGCTGACCTGCGAAGCGGGTCATGCCGAAGCTAAAACCGCCAGGATTGTGTGAAACGGAAGCGTGGCCGAGGGGTTTAAGGCAGCGGTCTTGAAAACCGCCAGGGATTCACGTCCCTCGTGAGTTCGAATCTCACCGCTTCCGCCAGCGCCTGGGCGAATCCAAACCTTCACGCGGCGAGCACTTCCGTCCTCCCGGCATCTCGGAGCGGAAAAAATTCTCGGCGCGCCGCCCGTCGCGGCATTCGACGCGGTTCGCCGTGAATCCTGTCGCGGTCGCTCCCCGCCCGGTTGGCTATGGTTGCGGGAAGCGGGAAACCAAAGTCGACAAGGGGAAAGAAATGAACGAGACGAGAACTCCGAAGGCCCAATCGGTGGCCGCCCAGCGGGCCGAAGTGCGGGTCAATCTGAAGCTCTGGCAGTACCTGGCCGTGATCGACAGCATCGCGAAGAGCTGGTCCGACGACGAACACAAGCGGCACACGATGCTGATGTCGCTACTGGAAGACGTGGCGTTCGACGCCTGGAGGATGGGACGGCAAACCGCGGCAGTCCTCGAAGCCAAGGCCGCCTAGCCGGCCGCATCCGGTTTCCGGGTGCCGAATGAGGAAACGGGGCCGTGGCCCCGTTTTTTCCTTTCCGGCCGTCCGGCATGAGGACGTCGTGCAGGCTCGATCGCCGGTGTATTCATGGCTTGCCTCCCGCCGGCCACGTCCGAATTGAGGTGCGCACCGCCGATAACGGCAAACCGAATGGCGGGGAAATCGGGGTCGCATTCGAGTGCCATCGGGTCTGCAAACGCGGTCCAGGTGGAGGATTCCAACGGGAGTGCGGCGGATTGGCGTCGCGAGGGATCGGGACCAGCGCGGTGGCCTAGGTCAGGGCATTCTCGGGGAATCCGCGCGAATTCCCGTAAGAAGGCCGCGCAAGCCCCCGAATGCGGGGCCTTCCGGTCAATGCACCGTGCACACCATGCACGGATCGAAGGAGCGCACGATGTGCTGCACGGCCAGCGGCGTCTTCTCGTCGTCGCCCACCGGTGCGCCTACCAGGGCCTGCTCCAGGGCGCCGGGCTGGCCGTTGCGGTCCCGGGGCGAGAAGTTCCAGGTGGTCGGGGCGATGATCTGGTAGTTCTGCAATTTCCCCTTGTGGATGCGCAGCCAGTGGCCCAGGCTGCCGCGCGCCGCCTCCGCGAGGCCTATCCCGTCGGCCTGGTCGGGGAGCCGCACGCTGTCGCAATAGGGCTCGCCGGGACGCAACGCCCGGGCCCAGCCTTCCATCGCCGGGACGACGAGGGCGATCTCCAGGAGGCGGGCCAGCACCCGGGCCCGGACGCTGCCGCCCTGGCGGGACACCAGTTCGCGGACCAGGGGGTGCCCGGCGACCATCTGGCGAGCCAGCGCGCCGGTCTCCACCACGCGGTTGGCATAACGCGGCGCCTTGCACCAGGTGTAGGCATCCTCCTTGTCGGGCAGTGGCGCGGTGACCCCGGCGAACGGCGGCAGGGGGCCTTCCCCCTCCACCAGCCAGGCGTGGGTCGCGTCCTCGGCGATGGCGGCCGGGTCCATGGCCTCCACGGTCTCGCAATCGGTGAGGCCCCGGGCGAACAGGTGGCCGCCCGCCGCCGCCGGGTAGGCCCCGAAACTGAGGAAGCGATCCGTGGCGCGTCCCAGGGCACCCAGGTCCAGGTCATCGGCCACGGCGAGGAACATGCCCAGGTCGGAATCCGCGGCGCCCGGCTTGGCGCGCCACGCGGTGAGTTCGTCGAGGCTGGCGATGGAGGCCACCGATTCCAGCCGGTCGCCGAAGGTGACGCGCTCCAGGAAAGCGCGGAACTCCGCGATCATGAAGCCCAGGCGCAGGGGTTCGGCCGGCAGCAGGGCCCGCGTGGTGCCGCCGGGCTGCAGGGCCAGCGAATGGGGCCAGCGGCCGGCCATCAGGCCCATGATCTCCAGGAAGCGGGCGCGGGCCGGCAGGACCTGGCCCGCGGCCTGGCCGGTGACCGCCTTGAAGCGCCCGGCGACCCGCGGATGCCAGGGTCGCCCGGCGTAGGCATCCCGGGCGAAGTCCGGCATGAAGAAGAGGTAGAAGTGGGTCAGGTGGTCGGCCACGTTCTCGCAGGCATGGATCAGGTTCACCGCGAGGCGGCCATTGGGCGGGGGCGCGATGCCCGCGGCATTGGCGAGCGCGAAGGCGGCCGCCACCGACTGGGAAACCGAGCAGATGCCGCAGATGCGCGGCACGTAGACCAGGGCGTCGTGGGGATCGCGGCCCATCAGGATCTGTTCGAAACCGCGATAGAGCGAGGCATTGACCCGCGCCGCGACGACGCGTCCGCCGGACACCTCAAGGCCGACTTCCAGGTCGCCTTCGACGCGGTTGAAGGGACCGACCAGCAGGCGGCGAGGCCCGGCCGTCATGGAACTTCCCTCCGTCCCGGTTCCCGGACAGGGGAATGACTGCGGTCCGCCGCGGCGCGGCTCCGGCTTCCCGGCGTCATCGTCCCCGCGGCGGATCCTCGGATGGCCTTCATTTCTGCCCCTTCTGTTCCGGCGGCACCCGCGGGTGGTCGGAGGTCGCGTTCTCGCGGACGCGGCGCGGCGTGGCCGACTTGGACAGGGCGGCCAGGGCCACGAACCAGGCCTTGGGCATGTCGGAGGGCAGGCCGATGGGGATGCCGGCCACCTTGGGCGTCTGGTGGAAGGGATGCCCCGGGTCCTCGAAGGCGGGGGCGGTGCAGTTGATGCAGGAGTAGCCGCCGCGCAGGCAGGAACCGCTGCCGTTCCACAGGCGCTGGTTGCAGTCGGCATGGGCCTGGGTGCCCTTGCAGCCCATGTGCTCCATCAGGCAGCCCAGGTCCGAGGGCTTCTCGGCGCTGGCCTTGAACTCGTAGTACTCGTTGCGCGGGCAGCCGTGGTGGACCAGGTGATCCGCGTAGAAGCGCGGGCGTCCCAGGTTGTCCAGGTCGCCTTCCGCCATCTGTCCCGAGGCCAGCAGGCAGAGGGTCAGCACAACCCATTCCGGATGGATTGGGCAGCCGGCCACGTTGACCACCGGCAATCCGTCGCCGGCCCGGAAGCCAGAACCGAGGAGGCCGCCCCGCTGGTGCCCGTCGTACTGGAGTCCGCAGGCGTCCGTCGGGTTGATGCCGCCGGACGTGATTCCGCCGAAGGCGGCGCAACTGCCCACGGCGACCACGTGCCGCGCCCGGGCGGCCAGGCGGCGCACCCAGTCGATGGTGGGCACCCCGGTGCCCGAGAAGAGGTGGAAGCGTCCGGTGCCGCCGGGGCCGCGCAGCAGCGAGCCTTCGACGCAGAGCACGTCCAGGGGCCGTCGGCCTTCGGCGCAATCCTCTATCAGGGCGAGGGCCTCGCCGCCGCTTTCCTCGGACAGGGCCGGATGCCACAGGAAACGCAGCCCTGCCCCGGCGAGGCGGCCCGCCAGATCCTGGGTCTCGGCGCAGAGCAGGGACATGGTGCAGCCGCCGCACCCGCCGGACTGCAGCCAGAGGATGTTGGCCGGGCCGCCGGCGTCGGTCAAGACTTCTTCTCCAGGCCGTAGCGGGCCAGCTTGTTGCGCAGGCCGACCCGCGAGAGGCCCAGTTCGTCGGCGGCCCGGGTCTTGTTCCAGCGGTGGCGGATCAGGGTCTCCTTGACCAGCTTGGCCTCCAGGGTCTCCAGGCGATCCTTGAGGGTGCCCTCGAGGCCGGCGACGAAGGCCGTTTCCTGTTCCCGCTCCTCGTCGGCGGCACGCAGCACCCGCGCCGACAGCAGCTCGGCGCCCAGCTCGTCCCGGTCGGAAAGGGCCACCATGCGCAGGATCTCGTTCTGCAACTCGCGCACGTTCCCCGGCCAGCGCCAGGCACAGAGGCAGCCCATGGCCTCCGGGGAGAGCCGCGCGCCCGGGCGGCCCAGCTGCCGGGCCGCCCGGCGCAGGATCTCGGCGGCGATCAGGGGGATGTCCATGGGTCGCTCGCGCAGGGACGGCACATGGGGCGTCACCGTCGCCAGGCGGTAGTAGAGGTCCTCGCGGAAGCGGCCGGCCCGCACCTCGTCCTCCAGGTTGCGGTTGGTGGCGGCGATGACGCGGACATCGACCGAGACGGGCCGCGGGCTCCCGAGCGGCCGGAACTCGCCCTCCTGGAGCACGCGCAGCAGCTTGACCTGGAAGGCGGGCGAGGTCTCGCCGATCTCGTCGAGGAACAGGGTGCCGCCGTCGGCCTGCTGAAAGAGGCCGATCCTGTCCTCGTAGGCGCCGGTGAAAGCCCCCCGCTTGTAGCCGAAGAGTTCCGCCTCCAGCAACTGGTCGGGCAGGGCGCCGCAGTTCTCGGTGACGAAGGGCCGGTCGGCGCGGCCGCTCTGGTAGTGGAGGGCCCGGGCCAGCATCTCCTTGCCGGTGCCTGATTCGCCGCTGATCATCACCGGCAGGTCATGCACCGCGATGCGGCTCACCAGCTCGCAGACGGCGTTCATGGGGCTGTCCGGCGAGCGCACCAGGCCGTCCAGCCCCAGCTCCTTGCGGGCCCGGGTTTTCTGCTGGTCCACCCGCCGCCGCAGCACCGGCTCCGAGGCCTTCAGCAGTTCCACCGACAGGCGCTGGTTGTCGTGCTGCAGGGTCCACAGGCTGGCGGCGCTTTTCAGCGTCAGCAGCAGCTGTTCCGGCTGCCAGGGCTTCAGCAGGTATTGCCAGATGCCCGCCTCGTTGACGCCGGCGATGATGTCCTCGGCATCGGCGTAGCCGGACAGGATCAGGCGCACGGTTTCCGGCCAGCGCTCGCGCACGTGCTTGAGGAACTGGACGCCGGTGGTGCCCGGCATGCGCTGGTCGCAGAGGATGATCTGCACCCATTCCCGCGCCATGACGGTCTCGGCCTCGCCGGCCGAACTGGCGGTGAAGACCTCGAAGTCCTCCTCCAGGGTCCGGCGCAGGGCCTCCTGGGAACGGATCTCGTCATCCACGACGAGCACGGTGGGCAGGCGGTTGGCGGCGTTCATGCGGCGGCTTCCAGCGGGGGAACGGTCGGCGCCGCCGTCGCGCCGGCGCGGGGCTCCCGGTGCGGGGCCAGGTGGCGGGGGGTCCAGGAATGGGGCGACTTGCGCACGAAGTGCCAGCGGGCCACGTGGTAGCTGGGATCGAAGCCGTAGAAGTTGCGCCGCATCTCGGCCAGTTCCTCCGCCCGCCAGGCGGCCAGGGGCTTCGCCGCCTCGTCGGCGGCGCGCTGCGCCCGCTTGGCCTGCAGGCGCCGGGGCAGGTCGTCGGCGGCGGCCAGTTCGGCCGACCGGCGGGCCACGTCCACCCGGAAGGCGACCGGCTCGCCGGCCAGGCAGGCGTCGTAGAAGCCGCAGGCCACGGCCTCCCGCGCCAGCATGGGCAGGCGGTTCCTCATGATGCGCCGGGCGCCGTCCGCGCCTACGCGGGGAGGGAGCAGGTAGGTCCAGAACTCGGAGCCGTAGAGGTTGCCCATGTTGCGGTAATGCGGATTCAGGACCACGCCGTTGCGCACCCAGACCAGGTCCGCCGCCCGGGCGAGGAAGCAGCCGCCGGCCCCGGCGTTGCCGCCCAGGGCGGCTACCGTGAGCCGGTCGTCGCAGCGCAGGAGGGCCTCGGCCAGGTCGTCCATCGCGTTGATGTTGGCCCAGGAGGCGTCGGCCGGGCTGTCGGCGTCGTCCGCCGCGGCCTCGATCAGGTTCAGGTGGATGCCGTTGGACCAGAAATCGCGGCCGCCGGCCAGCACGACGACGCGGGTGGGCCGGGTCCGCGCCCATTCGAAGGCGGCCTGAAGGCGCCGGCACTGGGCCGTGCCCATGGCGCCGTTGTAGAAGTCGAAGTGCAGGAAGCCGACGCCGCCGGCCTCCTCGTAGCGGATGTCCTGCCAGGTGGCGTGGTCCGCCGCCCACCAGCCGGGCAGGGGCAGGTCGGGCAGGGCGGCCGCCTCGGCGGCGAAGGCCACCGTCGCCGGCAGCTTGACGGCCACCTCAGCGTCGGCCCGTTTCGCGTGGCCGATCCAGACGGCCCCGTCGGTCGTGGCCCGCAGCAGCGCCGTCTCCCGCCGGCCGATGATTTCGCCGGGGCTCCCGCGCAGCCTCTCCTCCGGCCAGGCGTCGTAGAGGTGGCACGCGTGGCCGAAGAGGGCGTCCCGCACGCCCGGAAAGCCGTCCGCCGCCCGCAGCTTGGCGAGCACGGTGGCCGTGTCGTCGCGCTGCCAGTGGATGGCCCGGTCCTCCTGGCGCATCAGGGGCCGCAGGCGGCCCCGGGGAGCGGCTTCCATCTCGCCGGGAAGCCGGGACTGCCAGCGGCCGGCCCGCCACTCGTCGAAACGGCCCACTGCCTCCAGCACCGCCGCGCAGGCGGCCTCGGTGACCTCCTGGCGGTAGAGGCTCGCCTTGGCCGCGGGACGCATGGGGAACCGGGCCTGGGCCCAGACGGGGCCGGCATCCATCGCGGCTTCCGCCTGCAGCACCGTGACGCCCCAGTCCCGCTCCCCGTCGCGGATCGCCCAGTCCAGCGCCGAGGGACCCCGATCGCCGATGATGCCCGGATGGACCACGAGGCAGGGCAGGCGGGACCAGATCGACTCGGGAATGGCCCGCTTCAGGAAGGGCGCCAGGACCAGGTCGGGCGCGAACAGGGCGACCGCCTCCTCGGCCACGGAATCGGCGATGTCCAGTTCCACGGCGAGCTCGTGGCCGCGCAGGCGCAGTTCCGAGTGGAGCCGCTGGGCCAGGCTGTTGAAGCTGTGGGTGAGGATCAGGATGCGCATGGGATCGACGGCCATTTACCGCAGAGGACGCAGAGGGCGCAGAGGAAAGCCAAGTTCATTCATGATGCACGAATTCCTCTGCGTACTCTGTGTTGAGATATTGGTCAGCAGATGCGTGGCAACTGCTCGCCGGTGAGCCAGTCCACGATGCGCCGGCCGCCGAATCCTGTCGTCATCTGGACGAAGTGGTGGTCGTCCTCGGTGACGGTACCGATGCGGGCGGCCTCCGTCCCCAGGGGATGGGCCCGCATGGCAGCCAGCACGCGTCCGGCGTCCGCCTCGGCGACGATGGCCACCAGTTTGCCCTCGTTGGCCACGTAGAGCGGGTCCAGGCCCAGGAACTCGCAGGCCGCCGCCACCGGCGGCTTCACGGGGATGGCCGCCTCCTCGATCATCATGCCGACGCCGGACTGGCGGGCGATCTCGTTCAGGGTGGTGGCCAGGCCGCCGCGGGTCGGGTCGCGCAGCACCTTGAGATCCGCCCCGGTGGCGGAGAGCGCGGCGATCAGGCCGTTCAGGGCCGCCGTGTCGGAGACGATGGGGGAATCGAAGCCCAGGTGCTCGCGGGTCGCCATGATGGCCATGCCGTGGTCGCCGAGGCTGCCGGAGACCAGGATCGCGTCGCCGGGCCGGGCCCGGTCGCCGGAGGGACGCGGGCCCTCGGGCACGACGCCGACGCCGGTGGTCGATATGAATACGCCGTCTGCCTTGCCCTGCTCGACCACCTTGGTGTCGCCGGTGACCACGGCCACGCCGGCCTCCCGGGCCGCCTTCGCCATGGACTCGACGATGCGCGCCAGGTCGGCCAGGGGAAAGCCTTCCTCCAGGATGAAGCCGGCGGCGATCCACAGGGGCGTGGCGCCCATCACGGCCACGTCGTTCACCGTGCCGTGGATGGACAGGCAGCCGATGTCGCCGCCGGGAAAGAACAGGGGGGAGACCACGTGGCCGTCGCAGGACATGACCAGGCGTCCCGGCGGCGGCGCCGGCAGCGTCGCCCCGTCGTTGCCCTGGCGCAGCCATTCGTTGTCCAGGTGGCGGGCGAAGAGTTCCTCGATCAACTGGGCCATGGCCCGGCCTCCGGAGCCGTGGGTCATGTCCACCCGTCCGTGCTTCAGGTCCAGGGGCCGGACGTAGTCTTTCCGTGGTTTGTTCATGTGGTTCGACAAGCTGTCAACGCAAAGGCACAAGGGCGCAAAGGGCGCGAAGTACCTGAAAGGGCCGGGCAGCAATCGGCGGCCCCGCCAACGGATCGGCCTGCTGGTTCCCTTTGCGCTACTTTGCGCCTTCGCGTCTTTGCGGTGGGGTCCTCCGGCGCCGTGCTCATGCCGCGTCCTTGTAGCGGCCGTAGGTGTAATAGGCCGCGCAGGCCCCTTCGGAGGAGACCATGCAGGAGCCGATGGGATTCTCGGGCGTGCAGACGGTGCCGAAGACCTTGCAGTCGCGGGGTTCCTTGACCCCGCGCAGGATGGCGCCGCAGTCGCAGGCCTTGTGGTCGGGCACGCTGCGATAGCCGACCGGGAAGCGGCGCTCGGCATCCCACGGGGCATATGCGTTGCGGATGCGCAGCGCCGAGTAGGGCACCACGTTGAGGCCGCGCCACTCGAATTCCCGGCGCAGCTCGAAGACTTCCGCCACCAGGTCCTGGGCCTTGCGGTTGCCCTCCCGGGTGACGGCGCGGGTGAATTCGTTCTCCACCTCGGCCCGCCCGTCGTTCACCTGGCGCACCAGCATCAGGACCGCCTGCATCACGTCCAGGGGCTCGAAGCCGGCGATCACCACGGGCTTCCGGTATTCCTCGGCGAAGTTCTCGTAGGGGCGGCTGCCGATGATGGTCGAGACGTGGGCCGGGCCGATGAAGCCGTCCAGGGGCACGGTGCCCCACTGGCGGACCTCCGGCGACTCCAGGATGGTGACGATGGCCGACGGCGTCAGCACGTGGCAGCAGAGGACGCTGAAGTTGGCCAGCGCCTCCGCCTTCGCCTGCTTGAGCACCACGGCGGTCGGCGGCGTCGTGGTCTCGAAACCGATGGCCAGGAAGACCACCTGCCGGTCCGGATTCTCCCGGGCCACCTTCAGCGCGTCGGCGGTCGAGTAGACCATCCGGATGTCGCCGCCGCGGGCCTTGGCCTTCATCAGCGACAGGCCGTCGGAGGCGGGGACGCGCAGGGTGTCCCCGTAGGTGCAGAGGATGACCCGGTGCTCCAGGGCCAGGCGGATCGCCATGTCGATGCGGCCCACGGGGAGCACGCAGACCGGGCAGCCGGGCCCGTGCACCAGGCGGATGTTGGCGGGCAGCAGGTCGGAGACGCCATAGCGGGAGATGGCGTGGGTGTGGCCGCCGCAGAACTCCATGAAGCTGTAGCGGCGGCCGGGGTTCGCCTCCCGGGAGATGGCCGAAGCGAGCCCCTTGGCCAGGGTGCCGTCGCGGAACTCGTCGACGAACTTCATGCGGTGCCGAGGGCGCCCATTTCGGCGAAGAGCTCCAGGGTCTTCCTGGCCTCCTCGGGATCGAGCTTCTGCAGCGCGTAGCCCACGTGCACGATCACGTAGTCGCCGACGGCGGCGTCCTCGACCAGGGCCAGGGACACTTCCTTGCGCACGCCGCCCAGGTCGACGATGGCGTTCTCGGGATTGGGCATCTCGACGATGCGGGCGGGGATGGCCAGACACATTTCAGACTCCCTCCCCCCGCCCCCTCCAGGGGGGAGGGGGTGACGGTGGTTCGCCGCTAAGCGGCTCCATTCGGTTGGCTTGCCCCGGCTTGGGGCGGCCCGGCGCCGGGGCCTGGATCGGCCGCATCAGCAGCGCTCCTCGTGCGCCGCAATCCACGCCTGCCCCAGGGCCACGGCGGTGTCGCCGGGCGAGCAGCGCAGGGGCTTCATGACCGTCAGCCCCTTCGCTTCCAGGTTTCCGGCGACCCGGCTGCCGATCAGTCGGTTCAGGAAGCAGCCGCCGCCGAAGACGATGCGCCCGATGCCGGTACCTGAAGCCGCCCGGGCCGCCCATTCGGAGAGGCCGTCGGCGAAGGCCGCGTGGAAGGCGGCGGCATCGGCGTCGACACGGGTGCTCGGGGCGAGGCGTCCCAGGGCCGGCCGCAGGTCGAGGCGGTTGGCCCCATCGATGGCCCATTCCAGGGGTTTCGGCCAGCCTTCGGCCTCCACGTGGCGGGTGGCCGCCTTTTCCAGGGCGATGGCGGCCTCGGCCTCGAAGCCCATGCGCCGGGAAAGCCCCAGCATGCCGGCCGCGGCGTCGAAGACCCGCCCGGCGCTGGAGGTCATGGGGCTGTTCAGCTTCCGGTCCAGCATGGCGGCGATGGTGGGCGCTCCCGCCTCGTCGGCGTAGCGGCGGGCGATCTCGCTGCCCCGGCCCAGGGAGTGCAGCACCGCGGCCGCCATGCGCCAGGGCTCCCGGGCCGCCCGGTCCCCGCCCGGCAGGGCCAGCGGCAGCAGGTGGCCGAGCCGCTCGTAGCGGGCACCGTCGACGCGCAGGAGTTCGCCGCCCCAGGCGGTGCCGTCGTCCCCGAGGCCCACGCCGTCGAGGGCCAGGCCCAGGACCGGGCCGTCGTGGCCATGCTCGGCGCATACCGCTGCCACGTGGGCGTGGTGGTGCTGGACGGCCAGGGTGCGGGCGCCGAGTCCGGCCGCCAGGCGCACCGCCTCGCGGGTGGAGTGGAAATCGGGATGCAGGTCGTGGGCGATGATCGTCGGCGTCGCCCCGAGCCAGTCCAGGTAGAGCCCGACATTGGTCTCGAAGTCCCGGCAGGCCTCCGGCCGGTCCAGGTCGCCGACGGTGCCGGAGACGATGGCCTCGTGGCCGACGGCCGCGCAGACCGTGTTCTTGAACCAGGCGCCAACGGCCAGGAGCGGCGGCGCGCCGCGGGTCAGCGGGAAGGTGGTGCCGAGGGTTTCAGGGGAGTTCATCGGTCGGAATGCTCACCGCAGGGGCGCCATGGCGCGCAGGGACGGGAAGGGGATGGATCGTGGCCTGGTTCGGCACGGAAGGGGCGCGTCCGGAGGGAATTCGGCATTGCCCGGTTCAGGCCTTCGCCGCCAGTTGCCGCTCGAGTTCCGCGATGCGCCGCTTGAGGCTGTCCACGGTCTCCTGGCGTTTCGCCCGGGCGGCGGCGAGGCCGGCGCGCAGGAAGTCCAGCCAGGCGTCCATGCCTTCGCCGCTGGTGGCCGACAGGCGCAGGACGCGGATGGACGGGTTCACGCGCTTCGCGTAGGCCTCGGCCTTGTCCGCGTCGAAGCTCAGGTGGGGCAGCAGGTCCACCTTGTTGAGGATCATCAGGGTGGCGGCCTGGAACATGTCGGGATACTTGAGGGGCTTGTCCTCGCCCTCCGTCACCGAGAGGACGGCCACCTTGTGGGCCTCGCCCAGGTCGAAGGCGGCCGGGCAGACCAGGTTGCCCACGTTTTCGATGAACAGCAGGCCATCCTCGGCGGCCGCCAGGGATTCGAGCGCATGGCCCACCATGTGGGCATCCAGGTGGCAGCCCTTGCCGGTATTCACCTGGATGGCCGGGGCACCGGTGGCGCGGATGCGGTCGGCATCGAGGGCGGTCTGCTGGTCGCCTTCGATGACGGCCATGGGCATCTGGCCGTTCAGCGCCCCGATGGTCCTCACGAGCAGCGTCGTCTTGCCCGAACCCGGGCTGGACACGAGGTTCAAGGCGAAGACACCGCGCTCGGCGAGCAACGCCCGGTTCCTCGCCGCGTAGGCGTCGTTCTTGGCCAGGATGTCCTGCTCGATCTTCAGCATCCGCGCCTGGGTCATGCCTGGCGCATGGGAGTGGGCGGGAGCGTGGCCGTGCGTGTGGGAATGGGCGTTGGCCGCCGCGGGGCGGTAGGCATGATTGCTGCCGCCGCTGCCGTCGTGTTCGTGCGCATGGTCGCCCTGGTGGGCGTGGGCGTGGCTGTGGGTCGTCCCGTCGGCGTGGGTGTGGTCGTGCTGGTGGGCCGCCACCGGGCCGTGGTCGTGGTGATGGGATTCCCCATGGGCCTCGTGCACGTGGTCGTGGGAATGGCTATGCACGGTCCCGTCCGCATGGACGTGGGGGTGCTCGTGGGAATGGTCCCGGTCCAGGGCCTGGCCCTCGATCCGGGTTTCGCCGCTGCCGCAGCCGCAAGTGACGCACATTTTCCTGTCTCCGCTTCGCCTGCCCCTTCCTCGGGGCCGGTCCATTGTCCCGCTATTCGATCTCGACTTCCTTGACCCGCATCTCGGTGCCGCCGGTGACCTGCAACTGGTAGGAGCCGCAGCGCGGGCACCCTTCCAGGCGCGCCGCCACCTCGACGGACTCGCTGCACTGCATGCACCAGGCCGTTCCCGGCACGTCCTCGATTTCCAGCCGGGCGCCCTCGGCGATGGAACCCCGGCTCACCGCGTCGAAGCAGAAGCGCAGGGCTTCCGGTTCCACGCTGGACAGGCGGCCGATCTCCAGGATCACCGCGCTGACGCGCCGGCATTGGGCGGCGCGGGCCGCGTCCTCGACGATCTGGATCACGCCTTCGGCCAGGGACATCTCGTGCATGCGGGCTACCTTATCACGCGGCCGAGGCCCGCCCGAAGAGGAAGGCCCGCCGGCTGCGCAGGGCCTCCGGTGCCGCGGCCGCCGGCTTCGGCTCCGCCATCAGGGCTTCCAGGGCCGCGGTAGCCGCTTCCCGGAGGCTCGGCTGGTCGGCGAATTCGTGCACCGGGGAGATCAGCGGGCAGGTCTGGTAGGGCCCCAGGGCGGACGCGGGACCGCCCCAGAAACCGTAGTCTCCGGAAGGGAAGGACCAGACCTGGCTCTCGTCCGGCCCCAGGCGCCGGAATTCTCCGTTCCCGGCTGGCAGCAGCATCAGGTTCAGGGTCCAGGGGGTGAGCAGGGTGCCGACCCACAGCCCGTTCCAGGGCCGGAAGCCGAGGGCCTCCACCGCCAGGGCCGGATTGCTGATGGGCAGTTCGCCCATGACCCCGGCGACGCGGCGGAACTCCGCCTCGATGCGGGCCGAGGGATCTTCCCGGGACGTCACTCCGGCACCACCATGAACTTGTGCCTTTCCCCGTCGCAGCCGGGGCAGCGCCACGACTCGGGCAGCTCCGCGAAGGAAACGCCCGGCGGCACCTGGCCCAGGGGGTCGCCGAGGGCCGGGTCATACACCCACCAGCACACCCCGCACTCCAGGCGCGCCTCGGGGGAAAGCTTGCCCGAGTCCCCCAGGTAGGAACCCTCGAAGGTCAGCACAGGTCCTCCTGCAGCATCAGCAGGTACTCGCCCAGGCGCTCCCTGGACTCCCGCAGGTCCTCGGCGGCGGCCAGCGCGGCTTCCGGCATCTCGCAGACTTCCAGGGTGTTGAGGATCAGGCTGTCCATGGCGTTGAAGTACTGGACCCACCAGAGGTGGCGCAGGCCCGTGGCGGTGATGCGGCAGTTGCCGTAGCCCCGGGAGAGGATCGCGATGCCGCCCCGGCCGAACACGGTGTCGATGTATTCCAGGTCCGCCGGCGTCATGGGCAGCAGGGTCAGGTTCACCACGTGGGCGGCCTGGCCGGGCTGCCAGCGGGCGGACCGCTGGATCAACTCGTGGATCAGCGGCAGGGCGTTCATCAGGCCCTCCGGCTCCGGCGGCAGCGACACCGTGGTGCGCAGCAACTGGGCCGCCTCCAGCAGGGCCGTGGGAATGGGACCGGCTTCGATGAGGTCCTCGGCGACGTTCCCGCCGGCGGCGGGGCGGCGCAGGTGCCAGAGGCCCGCGAAGGCGGTTTCCTGGATGCGCAGCGGCGTGTCGCGGTCGAGGACGGCGCTTACCTCGCCCTCGCCGAGGCACTCGTTGACCAGGGCAAGGGTGCCTGCCGGCAGGGCCGCCAGGTCGACTCCGGGCAGCCGGATACCGGGCCCGCCGGTCACCTCCGGATCGATCACGTCGCGCAGCTGCCCGATCACCCGGATCGCCGCGGCGGCATCGGCGGGATCCTTGGCCTGGCGCGGGATGGGCATCCGAAAGACGGCCATCTCGCCCGGGGTGACGCATTCGGGTGCCTCGGCCTCGGGCTGGGAGCCGGGCCCGATGCCGACGACGGGAATGGGAAAGGCACCGCTGCTGAAGGGAGTGGTCATGGGATCGTCCGCGGGTCAGTGGCAGGAGGCGTTGGAATCGCCGGCATGGAGCGCGATGGGGGCGCGGCCGGCCGGCTTGCGGCGCAGGTCCGCGAGGGCCTGCTGGAAGGGCACCCAGTCCTGCATGCCCTCCAGGGCGCCCACGTACTGGCCGCCGCGCAGCAGGACCACGGCCGGCCAGCGGCGGAAGCCGTAGCGGGCCTGGAGGCCGCGTCCGGCGACGGGCGGCACGACCGCCGCGCGCAGGTCCCTCTGGCCTTTCAGCACCTCCGGGAGGATGACCGCCACGTCCCAGCTCTCGGGCACCTGGGCGATGCGCTCCGGAAAGAAGAGCAGGACTTCGTCGGCCCCTTGCAGGAACTCGGCCACGTCGGCCTCGCCGTCCAGGCGGGAGACGCCCCGCCGGGCCAGGCGCTCGAGCAGGGCCTCGTCGCGGGGGTCGGCGGGGGCGGTGGCGTTGGGTTGCGGGGAAGCCGTGGTCGTCAGCATGGGGTTCATACCTCTTTGTCATTGGCGGCCGCGGGCCGCAGGAAATCGGGGAGTTGGGGTTCCCGGTGGATCAGGTCGCCGAAGTGGGCCTCCATGTCCACCTCGCCGCCGGCCAGCATCTGGTCCAGCGCATCGAGGGCCCGGTTAACCTGGTCGGCCGTGGTCGCGTCGATGAGCTCGCGGGCGGCGCCGAGGAAGGTCATCACCCACTGGCCGGGTTCCAGGGGGCCGGTGAGCAGCGTATCGACGGTGATCCGGTCGCCGCGGCCCTCGCAGACCGCCGACATGCCGTCGACGGAGACGACCCGCATCGGAATGCCGAGGCACATGGGTCAGGTCCCGATGCAGGGAAGAAAGCGGGCATCGCCGATGCGGCAGGCGGCTTCCGCCGAGGGGCGCTCGGCCTCGTAACGCTCGATGGCGAGGCTCCCGTCGTTGAGGGCCACCGGTTCGGCGGTGGGCCGGGCGGGGAAGCCCCAGGCCTCCAGCCGTGCGAGCGCCAGGGCGAGGGCGTCGGCAACGCGCTCCCGCACGATGGGCCGCAGGCTGCCGCCGTAGTCTTCCAGTTCCTCCGGCTGGACGCCGATCAGCACCAGTTCCTCCGGCGGCTGGGCGGTCATTTCCGCCGCCATCAGCACCTCCTGGAAGCCGGTCTGGTGCAGGCTCATCTTCTTGACGCCCATGAAGCGGGGCACTTCGTCGCCCTCGACCACTTTCAGCGTGCCGGGCGGCAGCCCGTAGTCGATGGCGTCGAAGACCAGCAGCCGGCGGGCGGCCTGGATGTAGGGCAGCAGGGCGAGTCCCTGGGTGCCGCCATCCATCACCGACACGCCGGGCGGCAGGGTCCAGCCGGCGGCCAGGGCTTCGACGCAGCGCACGCCGAAACCTTCGTCGGCCCAGAGCAGGTTGCCGATGCCGAGGACGAGCACTTCGGTGTCTTTTGAATTCATGGTGCGGGCGTCATGTAACGGTTGGAGTGACATATCAAGTCCCGTGCCAGCGGGGCCCTTTCCGACGGGAAAAAACTTCATAGTTGAATCAATCGCTTGGTTTTCCCCGCCATGGGGAAGGATATGGCCGGATGTCAGGGTCGCTGCCAAACCGGCATTGTGAGTGGAAGAGTTGTTTCCATCAATCCTGGGGCTCCCTGGCCTTCTGCTGCTGCATCGCCATGTGCAGGTCCCAGGCCGCCTGCAGGTTCAGCCAGAAGGCCGGATCGCCACCGAAGACATGGGCGAGCCGGATGGCGGTGTCGGGCGTGAGGCCGCGGCGGCCCCGGACGATCTCGTTGACCCGGCGCCGGGAGACCCCCAGGGCGCGGGCGAGGCTGTCCTGGGTGATCCGCAAGGGCCCCAGGTAATGCTCGTCCAGGAAGCGTCCCGGATGGGGTGGCCGGCGGCGGGCGGAAGGAAAAGGGCGCGGCCCCGGATGGGGGGCCGCGCCGGAACGGCGTCCGACAGAGGGAACCACGGAGACTGCGGCGTCGGACGCCGGCGGAGAGACGGAAACGGGTGCGCGCATCGGGGAGTCCTTCCTCGCCGGTATCGACGGGTTGCCGAACTGCTTCCCAGGCCGCGGCGCGGCCACAGCGACCGGCGGATTCATCGGGCAGGCCTCACGACCGGCGCCGGCAGGCGCGGGCGAACGCGACGCGCCCGGGAACCGTGCGCCGTGTCCTTGCCGGCGATCGGTTGGATGCGGAAATCACGACGTGCATCTGTCCCTCCTCCGTGAGCGCCACGGGTCCATGGCCTGGGTGCCAGGGCCGGAATCATTTCCTGAACCTCGTCCAGAAGCCCGCCGCCGGGCGGCGGGGCAACTGGGGCAGGGTCAAGCCGTCCGCGTCGCGGAGGTGGCCGGACTTCGCCGCCTCGTCGAGCACCGCGTCGACCATGGCCGCGTCCATCGGCAGGGCGGCCAGCAGTTCGTCGTAGGAGACGGGCGCCCGCCGCAGGGCTTCCAGCCACGGCAGCATCTCGGCCGAGACGGGGAAGCGGGCCAGGTTGGGCGACCGGGTCAGCAGCACCCGCCGGCCCCGCCAGGGATGCTCGTCCCCCTCCGTAGCCGGCCCGCCGGGGGCCGGCACGACCGGCCGGACCTGGCCTGCGTCCTCCGGGCCCCGCGGTTCGCTGCGCGCCGCAGACGCCGGGGGAGCGGGGGAGGGGGCGAGGGTGGCCGCCACCGCGTCCAGCAGCCGCAGGAGCTGGACCGCCTTCAGGGGTTTCGCCAGGCGCAGGGCGAAGGACTCCGCCTGGCCGGCCGGCCCGGACAGGGCGACCAGCCGCGTCCTGTCCAGGCCGGCCAGCCGGCCCGGGTAGCCTTCCCCTTCCACATCCACCAGGCACAGGTCGGCGCCCCGGGGGGCCTCCGACCAGGCCCAGCAGGCAGGACGCAGCTTCACGACCGATTTGGTGACCGTGAGGTCCTGGAGGCCGAGATTCACGGCCCCCAGCCGGAGCACCGGGTCCATCGCGCCGTCGCGCCCGTCGGCCCGCCGCCTACTTCTTGAACATGCGGTAGCCGCTCAGCATGGTGCTGATCATGCTCTGCCGGCCCATGATGTCTTCGCGCACGGCGGCGTAGACATGGACCATCACGAACAGCACGATCATCCACATGCCCAGGTGGTGCCAGGTATGCAGGGTCTGCGACTGCCCGAACAGCGGCAGGACCCAGCTCGTGAACAGGGTGTGCGACCAGTGGCCCGCCTGGGCGCCTTCGCCGTACAGCGCGAAGCCGGTGACCAGCATGAAGATTCCGCCCAGGAAGATGGCGAAGAACATGCTGATGCGCGCCAGGGGATTGTGGCCCACGTAGCGGTTCGGGTAGGGCCGCAGGAAGGCGTACCACTTCAGCATGGCCCCGATCTCCCGCCAGTAGGCGCCCGTCAGCACCGGGATCGAAAACAGCTCCCGGGAGTGGTCGTTGCCGACCAGGCCCCAGTACAGGCGGGCCAGGAAGCCGACGGCGAACACGTAGGCCGCGGCGAAGTGGGCGAAGCGGATGTAGCCGAACAGGAAGTTGTCGCTGGCCTCCCCCGGCACCGACGGCGGCGGCGAGCCGATGAAGTAGCCGCTGACGGCCAGGACGACGATGGCCAGGGCGTTCACCCAGTGCCACAGCCGGACCGGCGCCTCATAGACGTAGATCGACTTCAGCGACGGGGCCCGCGCGACGGCATCGTCGTCCACCCCGGTGGGGCTGGGGGCGTGGTGGGTAGTCATGTGCGCTCTCCTTTCGGACGTTCAGCGGACCTTGACCGTCGCCAGTTCGGCGCCGTCGGGGCTCATCACGTGGGTCGAGCAGGCCAGGCAGGGATCGAAGGAGTGGATCGTGCGCAGGATCTCCAGGGGCTGGTCCGCCTTGGCCAGCGGCGTGTTCATCAGCGAGGCCTCGAAGGCGCCGATCTGGCCCTTGGGGTCCCGCGGGCTGCCGTTCCAGGTGGTCGGCACGACGCACTGGTAGTTGTCGATCTTGGTGTCCTTGATCTTGATCCAGTGGCCCAGGGCACCCCGCGGCGCCTCGGTGAAGCCGGCGCCGTTGGCCTGCTTCGGCCAGGTGGCCGGATCCCACTTGGAGATGTTGGCCGTTGCCGTGTCGCCGGCCTTGATGGCCGCCATGAGCTTGTCGAACTGGCGGACCTGGAGGTCGGCGCAGTAGAGGGTCTCGATGCCGCGCGCCGCGGTGCGGCCGAGGGTCGAGAACAGGGCCGTGACGGGCACGTCCAGCTTCTTCAGGACCGCGTCGATGGTGTCCTTGATGAAGGGGTACTGCTTGGGCTGCACGTAGCCCAGCAGCATGCGGGACAGGCAGCCGACCTCCATGGCATGGCCCTTCCAGCGCGGCGCCTTGAGCCAGGAGTACTTGGCCTCCTCGTCGAGCTGCTCGATCTTCGTCCGGGTGCCCTTGAAGTTCTTGCCCTCGGGCTTGTAGTTCGGCTCGGTGACGCCGTCGAAGGGATGCAGGCCCTTGGACTCGTCGGCGTACTTGTACCAGGAGTGGCTGACGAACTCCTGGATCTGGGCCGGATCCTTCAGGTCTACCGGGTGCACCGTCTTCAGGTCGCCGCCGACGATGGCGCCGCGCGGCAGCAGCAGGTTGGCCGGGCTGTAGTCGTTGGCCTTCTCCGGGATGTCGCCGTAGGAGAGGACGTTCTGGGAGGAGAGGCCGCCGCCGTAGAGCCAGCCCTTGTAGAAGGAGGCGATGGCCAGCAGGTCGGGGATGTAGACCTGTTCGACGAATTCCTTGCAGCGGTCGATGATGCTCTTGACCAGGTTCAGCCGCTCCATGTTCAGGGCGCCGACGGCGCCGGTGTCATGGACGTTGATGGGGCAGGGGACGCCGCCCACCAGCCAGTTCGGGTGCGGGTTCTTGCCGCCGAAGATGGTGTGGACCTTGACGATCTCCTTCTGGAAGTCGAGGGCTTCCAGGTAGTGGGCGACGGCCATCAGGTTGGCTTCCGGCGGCAGCTTGTAGGCCGGGTTGCCCCAGTAGCCGTTCATGAAGGGACCGAGCTGGCCGCTCTCCACGAACTTCTTCAGGCGGTTCTGCAGGTCGCGGAAGTAGCCGGGGGACGACAGGGGCCAGTTGGAAATGCTCTGGGCCAGTTCCGAGGTCCGCTTCGGGTCGGCGGAAAGCGCCGATACCACGTCCACCCAGTCCAGCGCGTGCAGGTGGTAGAAGTGCACCAGGTGGTCGTGGATGTACAGGTTCAACTGCATCAGGTTGCGGATGGTGTTCGCGTTCTCGGGGATCTGGATGCCGAGGGCATCCTCCACCGCGCGTACCGAGGTCAGGGCGTGGGTGCCGGTGCAGACGCCGCAGATGCGTTCCGTGAAGGCCCAGGCGTCCCGCGGGTCGCGGCCCTTGAGGATCACCTCCAGGCCGCGCCACATGGTGCCCGTGGAGACGGCGTTGCGGATCACGTTGTTCGAGTCGAGGTTCACCTCGACCCGCAGGTGGCCCTCGATACGGCAGATCGGGTCGACCACCATGCGCTTGCCGGAATTGTCCAGCTTGAATCCTTGGGTTTCGTAAGCCCCCATTTCAGTTGCCTCCCTGTTGGTTTTCCTGGCTGTGGTTGATGCGCGCCCGCGAGAGCGCGCTCAGGCCGGCGTGGACCGCGATGCCGGCGCCCACCACCGCGGCGGCGGTGCCGCCCACCTTGTCCGCGTTCGACTCGATGCCGAACTGCTTGATGTCGGTGACCCGGTCGTAGAAGCTGCCCTTGTCCCAGAAGCCGTCCTCCGAGCAGCCGATGCAGCCGTGGCCGGACTGGATCGGGAATGAGACGCCGCCGTTCCAGCGCACCGTCGAGCAGGCGTTGTAGGTCGTCGGGCCCTTGCAGCCCATCTTGTAGAGGCAGTAGCCGCGGCGCGCCGCGTCGTCGTCCCACTGCTCGACGAACTGGCCGGCGTCGAAATGGGGGCGGCGGTAGCACTTGTCGTGGATGCGCTGGCCGTAGAACATCTTCGGGCGGCCCTGGCGGTCCAGCTCGGGAATCCGGTCGAAGGTCAGCATGTAGGTGACGACGCCGGTCATGACTTCCGCGATGGGCGGGCAGCCCGGGACGCGGACGATGGGCTTGCCGCTGATCACCTGGTGCACCGGCGTGGCCCGGGTCGGGTTCGGCTTGGCGGCTTGCACGCAGCCGTAGGAGGCGCAGGCGCCCCAGGAGATGACCGCCTTGGCGTCGGCGCAGGTCTCCTTCAGCACCTCGACGAAGGGGCGGCCGCCGTGGATGCAGAACATGCCGTCCTCGTTGAGGGGCGGGTTGCCCTCCACGGCGACGATGTAGTTGCCCTTGTACTTCTTCTTCACCTCCTCGATGATCGCCTCCGCCTGGTGGCCGGCGGCGGCCATCAGCGTGTCGTCGTAGTCCAGCGAAAGCATCGACAGCACCACGTCCTTGGTCAGGGGGTGGGCGGAACGGATGAAGGACTCGGAGCAGCAGGTGCATTCGAGACCATGCAGCCAGATCACCGGCGTGCGCGGCTTGGTCTCCAGCGCGTGGGCGATCTTCGGCACGAAGGTGGAACCCAGGCCCAGGGAGGAGGCCGTGAGGCTGCAGAACTTGATGAAGCTGCGCCGGGTGATTCCCTGCCGGCGCAGGACTTCGTAGAAGGTTTCGGTCATCGAGAGTCTCCTGTCGGTGTGTGCGCGCCGGTGCCGGTGGATGCTTCCCCGGTTCGCGGCGACACGAGGCCTTAAGCGCGAAGCGTGCCAAGCCTTCCAATCTTGACGATGGACCGCCAAATAGTTGAGGGATAAACAGAAAATTCCGGGGCGGTCCCGGGTCGGGCGGGGGGGTGGTAAGCGCAACGACCATCCGGGGGGCGCGAGTGGAAATCCGGTTGGCGGCCGTCGGGAAACTGCGGGAGGTCGAAACCCGCGGAAGCAGCAACGGCGGGGCTTTGCGGGGGAACGGGGAAGTTTCCGGGTGTTACGGAAGCCGTTACATCGTCCCGTTCATGCACTTTGCGCCGATGCCGTCACGCAAATGCCAAAAGGATATTCGCGATGGCAGTCATGGCGGCCATGGCATTTCCGAGCGACCGCATCCGCGCCGGCGACGGCATTCCCGGCGCGCCATGCCGTTCGGCTGACTCGGGAATGGCGGCCCGCCGCCGGCCGGTAGGGGCATGGCCCGGCGCACGCCGGTGGCGAGGTCCGTTCAGAGGCTGATGCCGCCGGCCACGAGGGTCAGGACCGGCCACCCGGGGGGTCGCCAGAGCGCCCGGCCCGTGCACCTGCAGGTTCAGGAAGGCGGCGCCATCCGCGCGTGATCCCCGGAGTGGCCCCCGGCCCGTCCGCCGAGAGCTGGCAGCGTGGTTTCCACTTCGCAGCCAAAGGCGTTATCGGTATTTTCGGTCTTGGACCACCCCAATTTCGCATCCAAATTTTAAATAGATTCTAATCAATGAGTTAGCTTTGTCTCCCTGTTTTGGTGCGGAACTTGCGTTTAACCAATAATCTTGACGTGGCCATTGGGGGAGACTGTCATCGTGGACAAGCAATCCGATTTCGCAATCGAGTCGTCGGTCGATTTCACGGCCGTCGAACGCCGGCTCGGCGTGTCGCGCCGGACCTTCCTGAAGTTCTGCACCGGGGTCGCCGCGTCCTTCGGACTGGGGACCAAGGCCGCGTACGCCATGGCCCAGGCCATCGCCAATCCGGGGCGCCCGCCTGTCATCTGGCTGCACGGCCAGGAATGCACGGGTCCCACCGAATCCCTGCTGCGCTCCGAGCAGCCCTCCTTCGAGCACCTGATCCTCGACCTGATCTCCCTCGACTATCACCAGACGCTGGATGCGGGCGCCGGTCATCGCGTCGAGGAAATCAAGCGCGAGGCGATGAAGAAGCACCACGGCAAGTACCTGCTGGTGATCGAGGGCGCGATTCCCCTGGCCCAGAACGGCATCTTCTGCAAGATCGGCGGCCAGACCATGATGGACGCCACCAAGGAGGCCGCGGAGGGCGCCGCCGCCATCGTCGCCTTCGGCTCCTGCGCCAGCTGGGGCGGGGTGCAGTCGGCCTCGCCGAATCCGACCGGGGCCACCGGCGCGCCGCAGTTCCTCCAGGGCAAGACGGTGGTCACGATTCCCGGCTGTCCGCCGAATCCGGCCAACTTCCTGGGCACGGTCCTCTATTTCGTCACCTACGGCAAGCTGCCGCCGATCGACGAGAAGGGACGGCCCAAGTGGGCCTACAGCCGCCTGATCCACGAGAACTGCTACCGCCGTCCGCACTTCGACGCCGGCCGCTTCGCCACCCAGTTCGGCGACGACGGGCATCGCCAGGGCTGGTGCCTCTACAAGCTGGGCTGCAAGGGTCCGGAGACCTACAACAACTGCCCGAGCCTGGAATACAACAACGTCGGCGGCGGCGTCTGGCCGATCGGCGTCGGCCATCCCTGCTTCGGCTGTTCGGAGCAGGGCACAGGCTTCAACAAGCCCATGTTCAGCCTCGCCGAGGTGAAGACCCATACGCCGCCCAATGCCTTCCCGAACATCGCCGACCGGCAGAACCCGACCTCGTCGACGGTGGTCGCGGCGGCGGCGGTGGCCGGCGTGGCGGTGGGCGCCCTTCTCGGCGCGACGGCGGCGGCCGGCAAGAAACTCGACGGCACGCAGGCGGAGGCGGGCAAGCCGGGCGACAAGGGAGCCTGACCATGGACCGGAGAAACTTCTTCAAGACCTCCCTCGGCGCCACGGTGGCGTCCGCGGCCGCCCTGGCGGCAGGGGGCGTTCAGGCCCGCCCCAACCTCGATCCGGCACCGGAGGCGGTGGGCATGCTCTACGACGCCACGCTGTGCGTCGGCTGCAAGGCCTGCGTGAGCAAGTGCAAGGAGGTCAACGGCATGCCGCCGGTGCCCATGGGGCAGGATACGCATGCCGACTTCGCGCTCGACCTGTCGGCGAAAACGCGGAACGTCATCAAGATCCATACCGAGGGCAAGGGCGCGGTCAAGGACGCGGCGGCCGACGGCTTTGCCTTCGAGAAGCGCAGCTGCATGCACTGCGTCGATCCGGGCTGCGTCTCGGTGTGTCCGGTGTCGGCCCTGACCCGCCATCCGATGACCGGCATCGTCAGCTACAACAAGGACGCCTGCATCGGCTGCCGCACCTGCATGACCGGCTGCCCCTACAACGTGCCGCAGTACGACTACGACAACCCCTTCGGCCAGATCGTCAAGTGCGAGATGTGCAACCAGAAGGGCGTCGAGCGCATCGACAAGGGACTGATGACCGGCTGCGCTGAGGCATGCCCGACCGGCGCCACCCTGTTCGGTTCCCGCGGCGCGCTGCTGGCGGAGGCGAAGCGCCGCCTGGCCCTGAAGCCGGGCGAAACCTATGCCTATCCGCGCGGCGACGTGCGCAAGCCGGACAGCTTCCATGAAAAGGCCGTCCCGGGATACCAGAAGACGGTCTGGGGCGAAAAGGAGGCCGGCGGCACCAACGTCATGCACCTGTCGGCCATTCCCTACGACAAGCTGGGCATGCCGCCGCTGGGCGAGCGCTCGTATGCGTCGATCTCCGAG
The DNA here is from genome assembly GCA_016791145.1 of Rhodocyclaceae bacterium. GTDB lineage: Bacteria > Pseudomonadota > Gammaproteobacteria > Burkholderiales > Rhodocyclaceae > JAEUNJ01. The sequence goes on from JAEUNJ010000189.1 coordinate 32,914, forward strand.
GGCGTGCAAAGCACCCTTTACAGCTACCTCGCTCTGCCGGTCGTGGCACTCGGCGGACTGACTTGGCTGGTCAAGCGCAATACCAGCGGTGAGAAGGAAGGGGGAGCCGAATGAGCCACCACTACGAGGCGCTCGACCGTCGTCCGGTCCTGACGCCATTCTTCCTGCTGATGGTGGCGATCGCCGCGATCGGCACGATCTTCCTGATCACCCGCTTCGTCGCCGGCATGGGCGCGGTTGCCAACCTCAACGGCGGCTACCCGTGGGGTGTCTGGGTGATCTACGACATCGTGGTCGGCACCGCGCTGGCCTGCGGCGGTTATGCGCTGGCGGTGACGGTCTACGTGTTCAACAAGGGCAGGTACCACCCGCTGATCCGTCCGGCGCTGCTGACCAGCCTGCTCGGCTACGGCTTCGCCGGCTTCGGCGCGTTCGTGGACATGGGCCGCTACTGGAACGGCTACAACATCTTCCTGCCCTGGCACATGAACACGCATGCGGTGATGCTGGAGGTCGGCCTGTGCGTCGCCGCCTACATTCTGGTCCTCTTCATCGAGTTCTCGCCGACGCTGCTGGAATGGCTGCGCAAGCAGACCGGCTGGCAGGTGCGGGCCGAGGCATGGCGCAAGCTGCTGGACAAGGGCCTGTTCTTCTTCATCGCGCTGGGCATCCTGCTGCCGACCATGCACCAGTCCTCTCTCGGCAGCTTCCTGATCGCCATGGGCTACAAGGTGCACCCGTTATGGCAGACGCTGCACCTGCAGCCGCTGCTGGCCGTGCTGTCGGCCTTCACCATGGGCTTCGCCATCGTGATCTTCGAAGGCTCGCTGGTGACCACCGGCTTCAAGCGGCATCCGGAGACCCACCTGTTCACCGGCCTCGGCCGGATCATGATGGGGCTCATCGCCGCCTTCCTGGCCTTCCGTTTCGGCTACCTGATCCTGATGGGCAAGGTCGGCGCGATGTTCGCCTTCGACCTCGGCAGCGTGATGTTCTGGATCGAGACGGCGCTGTTCGCCTACCCGCTCTACGTGCTCGCCTCCCCGGTCATGCGCGAGAACGGCAAGCACCTGCTCTACGCGGCTGTCAGCATGATCCTCGCCGGCTCGCTGTACCGCTTCGACGGTGCCCTCATCACCTACAACCCTGGCCCCGGCTACAGCTACTTCCCCGCCCTGCCGGAACTGATCATGACCGTGGCGACCATCGCCACGGAGATCGCCCTCTACCTGTTCATCGTCAAGACCTTCCCGGTGCTGCCGCGCGAAGCGCACGCGACCGCCTGACCCCCTTCGAGCAAAGGAGAAATCCGTGGCAAAACGTATTACGGTCGATCCCATCACCCGCATCGAGGGACACCTGCGCATCGACGTCGAAGTCGACAACGGCCATGTCACCAAGGCCTGGTCATCCGGCCAGATGTGGCGCGGCATCGAGAAGATCCTGGTCGGGCGCGATCCGCGCGAGGCCTGGTCCTATACCCAGCGCTTCTGCGGCGTGTGCACCACGGTGCACGCCATCACCTCGGTGCGCGCGGTCGAGAACGCGCTGCAGCTCGAAGTGCCGGTCAACGCGCAACTCATCCGCAACATCATCCAGACCGCGCACGCGGTGCAGGACCATATCGTCCACTTCTACCACCTGTCGGCGGTGGACTGGGTGGATGTCACTTCGGCGCTGAAGGCCAATCCGGTCACCACGGCGAAGCTGGCCGAGTCGCTTTCCGACTGGCCGCTCAACGGGCCGCACGAGATGAAGGCCGTCCAGGACCGCCTGAAGACCTTCGTCGGCAGCGGCCAGCTCGGTCCCTTCGCCAGCGGCTTCTGGGGCCACCCGGCCATGAAGCTGCCGCCGGATGTCAATCTTCTCGCCGTCGCCCACTACATGCAGGCGCTGGACGTGCAGAACCTGGCCAACAAGATCGTCGCCATCCTCGGCGGCAAGAGCCCGCACATCCAGAACGTCGCCGTCGGCGGCGTCTCCAACTCCGTCAGCCACGATGCGCCCTCGGTGCTCAACATCGAGCGCCTGATGCTCATCAAGGGTTTCATCGACAAGCTCGACCAGTTCGTCAAGTCGACCTACCTCGTCGATGTGCCGGCGGTGGGCGCCTTCTACCTCGACTGGACGAAGTACGGCGCCGGCGTCACCAACTACCTCTCCGTCCCGGACTGTCCGCAGGACACCAAGGGCACCGAGTTCGACCTGCCCGGCGGCTACATCGACGCCGGTGACGTCGCGACCTACAAGCCGATCAAGACCTTCAACGACGCCTACTTCCGCGACGGCGTGGCGGAAAGCTCCAAGCACGCCTGGTACACCGGCGACAAGGCGCTGCATCCCTGGCAGGGCGAGACCGAGCCGCAATACACCGACTTCCAGGACAACGGCAAGTATTCCTGGGTCAAGGCGCCCACCTTCTACGGCAAGCGCTGCGAGGTCGGGCCGCTGGCCGACGTGCATATCGGCCTTGCCGCCGGCAACAAGCGCTACGCCAAGTACCTCAACCAGGCGATCGGCACGCTGAAGGCGGTGGGCAAGCTCAACGACGTTCCGCTCAAGGCGCTGCAGTCCACCATCGGCCGCCATGCGGCACGTGCCGTGCGCTGCGCTGTGATGATGGACACGCTGAAGGACCAGTGGGAAAAGCTGGTGGCCAACATCGGCAAGGAGCAGACCACCTTCAACGCGCCCTCTTTCCCGAAGGGGGAGATCAAGGGCGTCGGCTTCCACCAGGCGCCGCGTGGCACGCTGTCGCACTGGGTGGTGATCGAGAACGGCAAGATCAAGAACTACCAGGCGGTCGTGCCGAGCACCTGGAACGCCGGCCCGCGGGATGCCAACGACCAGATCGGCCCCTACGAGTCCTCGCTGATGAACAACCCGGTGGCCGACCCCGAGAAGCCCCTGGAAGTGCTGCGAACGGTCCATTCCTTCGACCCCTGCATCGCCTGCGCGATCCACATGTTCGACAACGAGCAGCGGCCGATCGTCAAGGTGAAGGCCCTCTGAGTGGAGACGCACGGCAAGGCCCCAGATGGCGCGGACACACCCGATATCGTCGTCATCGGCATGGGCAATGTGCTCATGCAGGACGAGGGCATCGGCGTCCGCGCCGTAGAGGAACTGGAGGCGCTTTACGAGCTTCCCGCGCGTGTCCGCCTGGTCGACGGCGGGACTACCGGCATGGAGCTTTTCGAGCCGATGCGCAACGCCGACTGCCTGGTTGTCGCCGATGCCGTGAACGCCGATCGCCCGCCCGGTGCGCTGGTGCGCATCGCCAACGAGGAAATCCGGGCCTTCTTCCAGACCAAGCTCTCGAACCACCAGCTCGGCCTGTCCGACCTGCTGGCCTTGCTGGCCTTCAAGGGCGAGACGCCCCGCCACGTGGCGATCATCGGCATGGTGCCGCATTCGCTGCAGAACCGCCTCGGTCTCAGCGAACCCGCCGCCGCCGCCCTGGGCGACATGGTCGACCTGCTGGTGCGCGAACTGTCGCTCCTCGGGGTGGAAGTCCGGCCGCGGGGCGAGGTGCGGGCCGGCCACTGGCGCCGGCAGGCCGAACTGGAAGGCGCCGCCTGATGTGCATCGCCCTGCCCATGCAAGTGGTCCGCGGCGGGCCGGTGACGGCGCTTTGCCGTGGGCGCAACGGCGAGGAGGAGATCAACATGCTGCTGGTCGGCGAGCAGCCGGTGGGCACCTGGGTGCTGAGTTTCCTCGGCTGGGCCCGGGAGGTGATCAGCGAGGCGCACGCACGCGAAGTGGATCTGGCCCTGGATGGCCTGCAGGAGATCATGGACGGGGCCGATTCCATCGACGTGGATGGCTATTTCCCGGGGCTCGGTACGACGGCCGGGGAGGTCGCATGATCGACGGTGGCGCCACGCCCGCCGCCCGAGGCGAACTCGTGCGGGAGGTCTTCGAAAGCATTCATCGGGAGCAGATGGAAGGCCTGCCCCTGCTCAACAAGGCCTTGTCGGTGGCGACGCTGGGATTCCAGGACTTTCGCGGGCGCACGCTGGGCATGCTGATCACGCCCTGGATGATGGGCCTCATGCTGCTGCCCAATGCCGAGGACGGGTGGGAGCGGTTGCCGCCGGGCCACAAGGCGACGCACGAGTTTCCCGGCGGCGCGCTGCGCTTCATGCTCAACGCGATCGATGGCCTCGGTCCTTACCAGATGCATTCGGTGCACTCTCCGGTCCATGTCTTTGCGGACCAGGCGGCCGCCATGGAAGCCGCCGCCGCCTTCCTCGGCCGCATCCTGGCGGACAGGGATCCGAACGCCGTGCCGGAGGATCCCGTGGACGAGGAACTCCTGGGGAAGATCCTGCGCGGCGAGCCGGTGCCGGAGATCGACGGACCGCCCGGCACGGCCACGGCGGCGACGCCCCGGGCAGCCACGGGCGGGCGCTGAGCGCCCCGCGCCAAACCGGCCTGCGGCGGGGCCCCGGTTTTGGTGCCCCGCGACTGGTACTCCCAGCGCGGCCACACCCGTCCCGGCCGTGTCGGCCGATCCTCGACGGCGTCGAATTTGGCCGATCCCCGCGCAAATGGAGTGTCTCCCCGGGGGCAGCGGCCTCGTCGGCGAGTACCTCGTGGCGTCCAATCGAGACTTTGTTTGCGGCATGTCAAAGGCGCCGGCGACGATCCCGTCCGAAAATCCCCTCCTTGTGGCAGGGAATGGTTCCGATTTCCTGGCACGCTGAATCGATGGAGGTATCCATGATCGTTTTCGCACACCTGAAATTCTCCCCGGACTGCGCCCTGGCCGTGGCCGAGACCTTCGGCCGGATTGCACCCGTCCCGGACTTCATGAAGATCATCGGACCCTTCATCCGCAGCAACATCGAGGAAGGGATTCTCACCGTCAGCATCTACGAATGCGACGATGCGCACGTGGACGAGGCGATGGCCTACCTGAAGGCGCGTTATGCGGCCTTCGAGGCGATCGAGGGCGTTACGACCTCGGTGGAGGAGTGGCTGGGGGTGGGGGTGGCATTGAAGTTGTTGGAGGAGACGAATTCCGTCACCGATGCCCTGGACCTGGTGAATTTCCGCTTCTGACCTGAGCACTGGGAACCATGAATAGAGAGACCAAAACGGAGGCGAGGCAGGCCGCCTATTTCGAAGACGTGGAGAGGTGCGTCGACGCCATCATCGCCAAGGTGGGCAGGAACATCGTGTTCGGCATGCCCCTGGGCCTGGGCAAGCCCAACCACCTGGCGAATGCCCTGTACCAGCGGGTGAAGAACGACCCGACGATGAATCTGCGCATCCTCACGGCCCTGTCCCTGGAAGTGCCCGCCGGCAACAGCGACATGGAAAGGCGCTTCCTCGAACCCTTCGCCGAGCGGGTCTGGGGCAATTTCCCGGCCCTCGAGTACCTGCGTGACCTGCGCCGCGGCACGCTGCCGCCGAACATCCAGATCTCCGAGTTCTTCATGAAGGCCGGCGTCTTCCTGGACAACCTGATCGAGCAGCAGAACTACATCTCCAGCAACTACACCCACATCGCCCGGGACATGCTGGAGAACGGCGTCAACGTGATCGCCCAGATGGTCGGCAAGAAGGAGATCGACGGCACGCCCTGGTACAGCCTTTCCTGCAACCCGGACGTGTCGCCCAACCTGGTGCCCATGCTGCGCGAGATGGAGGAGAAGGTGGGCTACAAGGTGGCGGTCGTGGCGGCGGTGAACAACGAACTGCCGTTCATGTACCACGATGCCATGGTGCCGGGGTCGATGTTCGACATGATCATCGACAACCCGTCCTACGACCACACCCTGTTCAGCACGCCCAACATGGCGGTCGAGATGGACGACTATCTGATCGGCATGCACGTCAGCACGCTGATCCGGGACGGCGGCACGCTGCAGATCGGCATCGGCTCCCTGGGCGACGCCATCGCCTACTCGATGATCCTGCGCCAGAAGCACAACGACCAGTACAAGGCGGTCGTGGACGAACTGCAGGTGATGCAGAAGAGCGGCGACCTGGTGAAGCGCATCGGCGGCACGGACCGCTTCCGGGAGGGCCTCTACGGTTCCTCGGAGATGTTCGTGAACGGGCTGCTGGAGCTCTACAAGGCCGGCATCCTGCATCGCAAGGTCTATGACCACGTGGTCCTGCAGCGGCTGCTCAACGAGAAGAAGATTTCGGAAAAGGTCACGCCCGCCATGCTCGAGCACCTGGTGGTGTACGAGGCGGTGCGCCCGCGCCTGCGCCTGGCCGACCTGGATTTCCTGAAGCGCTACGGCGTCTTCAGGGCGGAGGTCACCCTCGCGAACGGAATGCTGCGCACCGGCGACGGCTGGGAGGTCGCCGCCGACCTGGGGGACGAGGCGGTGCTGAAGGAAGTGGCCGCCCATTGCCTGGGCGACCGCCTGAAGGGCGGCGTCCTGCTCCACGGGGGCTTCTTCCTGGGCCCGCGCAGCTTCTACGACACGCTGAAAGCCATGAGCGAGGAGGAGTGCAAGCAGTTCTGCATGACGACGGTGGACAACGTCAACCACCTCTACGGCAACCAGGAGCTGAAGGCGCTGCAACGGCGGGAGGGGCGCTTCATCAACACCTGCCTGATGGTCACCCTGTCGGGCGGGGTGGTGTCGGACGGCCTGGAGGACGCCCGGGTGGTCAGCGGCGTCGGCGGCCAGTACAACTTCGTCTCCATGGCCCATGCCCTGCAGGACGGCCGGCTGGTCATGATGCTGCGCAGCCATCGCATCAAGGACGGCGTGGCCATGTCCAACATCGTCTGGAACTACGGGCACATGACCATCCCGCGCATCCTGCGGGACATCGTGGTCACCGAATACGGCATCGCCAACCTGCGCAGCAAGACCGACAAGGAGATCATGGCGGCCCTGCTGAACATCGCCGATTCCCGCTTCCAGGACGAGTTGCTGGCCAAGGCCAAGGAGGCGGGCAAGATGCCGGCCGACTACGAGATCCCGGAGCGCTACCGCAACAACTTCCCCGAGGCCCTGGAGGCGAAGTTCAAGGCCTGGCGGGAGAAGGGGCTCTTCCCGCCCTTCCCCTTCGGGAACGACTTCACCGAGGAGGAACTGATCCTGGCCAAGGCCCTGAAGGGGCTCAAGGCGAAGATGGCGAACAAGGTCGGAACCATGGCGGGCGGCATCCTGAACGTGATCCGTGGCGGCGACATCCCGCCCAAGGCCTTGCCCTACCTCAAGCGGATGAACCTGGAGCATCCGACGAACTTCAGGGACAAGGTCGTCCAGAGCCTGCTGGTGGCGGAACTGATCGAAGCCGGGCACGTCTGAGGGGCCGCCGGGCGCAGGGCGACCGCTTTGGGGGAGCGGCGTCCTCGCCGCGATCCAACCTGAACCTCCCCGATCGCGCCGGGGACGGCGCTCCCGCGGGGGCCGTGCCATCGGGTCTGTGTAGGCGGCGCCCGGGAAGGGAGGCCAGGCGCGAAAACCGGCAGGCCGCAACCGGACCGCGTTTGCCCGGGCCCATCCTTCGGTGGACGTGCCCCGAATCCGCAACCGTTGACGATTATCAATATTCGATGGCGCTAATATTCTAGGATGCTCCCCGAGAGGGAGGCATCATGTCCGACACCGGCCGCACCGTTCCAGGCGTTCCCGCCGTTTCCACCGTTTCCACCGTTTCCACCGTTCTTTATGTCCGCCTGCCCGTCTGGAAGATCTGGCCGGGGGGCGTGGTCTATCTGGCGGACTTCATCCACAAGCAGCGGCCGGGCGTGCGCCAGCACATCCTCGACCTGGCGCTGGTTCCCGCGGGGGAGCGCAAGGCAGAACTGGCCCGGTGCATCGAGGCCGTGAGGCCCGACGTGGTGGCCTTCTCGTGGCGGAACATGCAGACCTTCGGGCCGCACCCGGAGAACGACGCGCTGGACGTGGTGATGAACTACGACCACTCGCGAAGCCCCTGGCGGCGCGCCAGGGCGGCGTGGCAGGCCGTCGGCATCATCTGGGACTACGCCGCCGCCCGGCTGCGCAACTTCGCCTTCCTGCGCCTGGCGCGGCGCCTGGCGCCGGCGGCCAGGCTCGTCGTCGGGGGGACGGCCGTGTCCATCTTCGCCCGCTATGTGGCCGAGCGCTGCCCCCGCGACACGGTGGTGGTGGTGGGCGAGGGCGAGGAGGCGATGCTGTCCGTCGTCGACGGATTCGCCGTGCCCGCCGGCCACCATTACCACAAGGATCGGGACGGGCGGATCACCCACCATCCGGCCGAGGAGAACTTCGACCTGGGGCGGCTCACGGCCGTCGATTTCCCCTACGTCGAATCCATCTTCCCCGGCTTCCCGGAGTACGTGGGCCCCGGGGCCACCATCGGCGTGCATACCAAGCGGGGATGCCCGTTCCAGTGCCACTTCTGCCTCTACAACAAGATCGAGGGCGGGCGGCAGCGGTTGCGGGATCCGGCCGAGGTGGCCAAGGAGATCGAGGTCCTGAACAAGCGCTACGGCGTCCGGCACATCTGGTTCACCGACGCCCAGTTCTGCTCGACCCGCCGCTCGATGCACCACGTGGAGGAGATCCTGGACCAGATGCTGGCGCGGGGAACCGACGTCCGCTGGACGGGCTACCTGAGGCTGAACCACCTGACGCCCGGCATCGCCCGGAAGATGCTGCGGTCCGGCCTGGAAAGCGTGGACCTGTCCTTCACCGGAACCCAGGACATGATCGACAGCCTGACCCTCGGTTACGACCTGGAACAGCAGATGGCCGCCTTCCGCCTGTTCCGCGACGCGGCGCGCGCCGAGGGAAGCGGCGGCGCCGGGCCGCTGAAGATCAAGCTCTATCTTCCCCTCAATGCGCCCGGGGAGACGCCGGCCACCCTGAAGGCCACGGTGGAGCGCATCCGGGAACTCTATGGACTGTTCGGCCGGGAGAACGTGCTTCCCTTCATCTTCTTCATCGGCATCCAGCCGGGCACGCCGATCGAGGCCCGGCTCAAGGAAGCGGGCTACCTGCCGCGCGATTACGATCCCCTGACGCTGAACCCGTTCACGATCAAGAAGCTCCTCTTCAACCCGGGGCCCCTGGGCAGGATGATCGCGCGGGCCTACCTGGAGGCCCTGGAGTACTCCTCCAAGGGGGAGGACCCGGCCGGCGAATACGTGGGCCGAGCCACGATGGAGAACATCGAAAGGGAAATCCGGCGCCTTCCCGCATCGGTTCCCGAGGGGCAAGGCGCGCCCCGGGCCGTTCCCTCCCAGGGGATCAAGCAGGTCATCCGGTTGCAGAACCAGGCGACGTGAGCTTGCGGCAGGCCGGGTGCGTCGAAGGGGGGCCCAGGGTCGGACCAGGCGCGGCGGACACCGGGCGCCGGATCCGCCGGTCGCTAGCCGACGGACCCTAGCCGTTCAGCCAGAAGGTCACCGGCCCATGGTTGGTGAGCGTCACCGACATCTCGGCGCCGAACTCTCCCGTCTCCACCTTCCCGTGGCGGCGCCTCGCCTCCGCCACAAGCGCGTCGAAGAGGGTCTTCGCCCGCTCCGGCGGCGCGGCGGAGGAGAAGCTGGGACGGGTCCCCTTGTGGGTGTCGGCGGCCAGGGTGAACTGGGGAACGAGCAGGAGGCCGCCGCCGGTGTCGGCCAATGACAGGTTCATTCGTCCCGCGGCGTCGGGAAAGACCCGGTAGACCAGCAGGCGCTCGGCCAGGCGCCCGACGTTGGCCTCGCCGTCCTCCTTCTGCACGCCGATCAGCGCCAGCAGTCCCGGCCCGATCTCCCCGACCGTGCGGCCCGCCACGACGACGCCGGCCCCGGTGACGCGCTGGATCAGTGCGATCAAGCCCTGCCTCCGGCACGGCTAGAATCGGAGCTTTCCCCGGGGGTCCTGTTCATGGCCGGCGCATTGTCCCACATCCGCATCCTCGACCTTTCCCGGGTGCTGGCCGGCCCCTGGTGCACCCAGCTGCTGGCCGACTTCGGCGCCCAGGTGATCAAGATCGAACGGCCCGGCGCGGGGGACGATACCCGGGCCTGGGGTCCGCCCTGGCTCCAGGATGCCGACGGTCGGGACACCGGCGAGTCGGCCTACTACCTGTGCGCCAACCGGGCGAAGAAGTCCGTGGCGCTGGACATCGCGAAGCCGGAGGGCCAGCGCATCGCCCGGGCGCTCGCCGCCCGCTGCGACGTGGTGATCGAGAACTTCAAGGTGGGGGCCCTGGCGCGCTACGGCCTGGATGCGGCGACGCTGCGGGCGGCGAACCCGCGCCTCGTCTATTGCTCCATCACCGGCTTCGGCCAGGAGGGCCCCTTCGCCGACCGGGCGGGCTACGACTTCATCATCCAGGGCATGGGTGGCCTGATGGGCATCACCGGCGATCCTTCCGGCGAACCCCAGAAGGTGGGCGTCGCGGTGGCGGACCTCTTCACGGGCCTGTACGCGGCCAATGCCATCCAGGCCGCCCTGGCCCACCGGGAGCGGACCGGGGAGGGGCAGGTGATCGACGTGTCGCTCCTCGACAGCCAGGTGGCGATGCTGGCCAACGTGGCCTCCAACTTCCTGGTCTCCGGGCGCGCCTCCGGCCGCTTCGGCAACGCCCATGCCAACATCGTGCCCTACCAGGTCTTCCCCTGCCGGGACGGCCACCTGATCCTGGCCGTGGGCAACGACGGCCAGTTCCGCAAGTTCTGCGAGGTGGCGGGCTGCGCGGCCCTGGCCGAGGACCCGCGCTACGCCACCAATCCGGCCCGGGTGGCGAACCGGGCGGCGCTGGTGGTGCTGCTGGAACCGATCCTGGAGACCCGGGACCTGGACGACTGGATCGCCGCCCTGGAGGCGGCGGGCGTGCCCTGCGGGCCCATCAACACCGTCGACCGCGTCTTCGCCCACCCGCAGGTGCGGGCCCGCGGCGACCGGGTGGAGATCCCGCATCCCGCCGGCGTGACGGCGCCGGTGGTGGCCAACCCGGTGCGCTTCTCGGCCACCCCCGTGCGCTACGACGACGCGCCGCCGCTGCTCGGCCAGCACACCCGGGAGGTGCTGGGCGGCCTGCTGGGAATGGCGGAGGAGGAACTGTCCGCGCTGGAGTCGGCCGGAGTCATCGGCAGACCCGCGAACTGAAAACCCGTTTCTTTGCCGCGGAGGACGCAGAGGGCAGGGTGGAAGACATGGAGGGGAAGGCCGGGAATGCATTTCCCTGGCCCCGCTCCCGCTTTTCTCCGCATCCTCCGCGTCTTCCGTGGTGGAGACGCCTTTCAGATCTTGCGCAGGCCGCCCGTGAACCGCCGCGCGTTGGCCACGTAGCCGGAGGCGGCCTTGAGCAGCCGTGCCGACTCCTCCGGCGAGAGTTCCCGCACCACCCTGCCCGGCGAGCCGACGATCAGCACCCGCTCGGGGAAGACCTTGCCCTCGGGGATCAGGGTGTTGGCGCCGACGATGGAGCCGGCGCCGATGACGGCCTTGTTGAGGATGATGGAGCCGATGCCGATCAGGCAGCCGTCGCCGACGGTGCAGCCGTGCAGCATCACCATGTGGCCCACGGTCACGTCGGCGCCGATGGTGAGCGGCACGTCCTCGTCCGAGTGCAGGACGCAGGCGTCCTGGATGTTGCTGCGGGCGCCGATGCGGATGCCGCTGCGGTCGTTGTCGCCGCGGATCACGGTGTTCCACCAGACGCTGGCCTCGGGGCCGAGGGTCACGTCGCCGATGACGATGGCGTTTTCGGCCACCCAGGCGGTGGGGTCGATGTTCGGGGTCTTGTCGTCGAGGCTGTAGAGGGGCATGGCAAAGTCATGGATTGATGGTCGGGTCATTCATTCCGGTGGCGGGCAGGTGCGAGGGATCGCGGCGCCCACAACGGATTTGCGTTCCCTCTGCGCCTTCGCGCCTCTGCGGTGGAATTTTCGGTCCTTACGCATTGCGGTTCCAATCGGCTGCCGGCGGCACCGCCGCCAGCAGCGCGGTCAGCAGGCGCCAGGCCTGGGCCACGGATTCCACCCGGACCCGTTCGCCCGGGGCATGGGCGCCGCGGATGTCCGGCCCGAAGGAAAGGATGTCCAGTCCCGGGTGCTTGGCGCCGATGATGCCGCATTCCAGGCCCGCGTGGATCACCTTCACCGCCGCCGTGCCGCCGAATTCGCGGCCGTAGACGTCCTGGGCGAGGGCCAGCAGCTTCGAGGCGGGGTTCGGGGCCCAGCCGGGGTAGGCCCCGGCCAGTTCGACCCGGGCACCGATCAGCGAGAACAGGTCGGCGATCTCCCGGCCCAGGGCGAGGCTGCCCGAATCGACCAGGGAGCGGACCATGAAGGTGGCCCGGCAGCGGCCGTCGGCAAGGGCCAGCACGCCCAGGTTGTCCGAGGTCTCGACGACGCCGGGCACCCGGGCGCTGCGGCGCTTCACGCCGTTGGGCGCCGCATGCAAGGCGGCCAGGAGCCGCCGCTGCCCGTCGGGGGCGCAGACCGATGCGGCGGCTTCGCCGGGCAGGCAGCGCAGCGCCACGCCGTCGTCGGTACCCGCCAGTTCCTGGCGGAAGAGGGCTTCCAGTCGCCCGATGGATTCGGCGAGCGAGGGTGCGGCCCCGGGCGCCACGGCGACCAGGGCCTCGGCCTCCCGGGGAATGGCGTTGCGCGCCGTGCCGCCTGCCATGGCGGCGACGGAAATCCCGCAGGCTTCCTCCGCTGCGCGGAGGACCCGGACGAGCAGCTTGATGGCGTTGCCGCGCTCCAGGTGGATGTCCACGCCCGAGTGGCCGCCGCGCAGGCCGTCGAGGACGATGCGGAACGGCAGGTGGCCGTCGGGCCAGGGCACCTGGGCGACGGGATGGTCCAGCAGGGCGTCCAGGCCGCCGGCGCAGCCCAGGTAGAACTCGCCCCAGTCCTCCGTGTCCAGGTTGATCATCAGGCGGCCTGCCAGTTCTCCGGGGGCGAGGCCCTGGGCGCCGCCCATCCCCGCTTCCTCGTCCACGGTCAGCAGCACCTCCAGGGGTCCGTGGGCCAGGTCCTGCGCCCCCAGCACGGCCAGGGCCAGGGCGACGCCGATGCCGTTGTCGGCGCCCAGCGTGGTGGCTTCGGCGACCAGCCAGCCGTCGGCCAGCGCCGGGCGGATCGGGTCCCGGTGGAAGTCGTGGCTCGTGCCCGCGTTCTGCTGGCAGACCATGTCCAGGTGGCCCTGGAGGATCACGCCGGGGCGGTCTTCCCTCCCCGGCGTGGCGGGTTTTTCGAGGATCAGGTTGCCGGCGGCGTCCACCCGGTGGCCAATGCCCCGGGCGGCGGCCCAGGCGGCCAGGTGCGCGCGCAGGGCGGCTTCGTGCTTCGAGGGCCGGGGAATGGCGCAGAGGCTGGCGAAATGGGCCCAGACGGGGGCGGGGGAGAGGCCGGAGAAGGGGGCGGAGGACACGGCGGGTCGGCGGGCGGGGGCGGGCGTTCGCGGGATGCGAAGCATAGGCGATCCGCGGCGGCATGAAAAACGCCGAAATGCTGTCAATAGTCCATTCGGACTAATGGGAAACTGCGAATTGTCATGGCGTTCGAATGCTGCGGCGCAGTAGATTGGGGTTGCTGTCCCATGAATGGAGGCCCCCATGAAACGCGGAACCCTTGCCCTCGCCATCGCCACGATGGCGTCGCTGGCGGCCGGTGCCGCCCGCGCGGGCGTCTACGACCTCGTGGCCGATTTTCCCGACCACCAGGGCGGCAGCGGCTTCTACGCCTACGGCTACGACGGTACGACCTATCGGCCACTGGACGAGCATCCCGCGGCGGCCTACGCCTTCGTCGGGCGCGATGCGAGCCTCTGGTACGTGCCCTACGTCAGCATGGACTACATCGGCGACAACCCGAACACCGGCTACGTGGCCATGCATCCGTCCCAGTGGACCTGGGTCGTCGGCCACGATCCCGACCGCCTGCCCCCGCCGGAGAACGCGATCCTGGCCTGGCAGGCCGGAAGCGACGGCTTCGCCAGCCTGGTCGGCGAATTCAGGAAGCCTTCCTACCTTTCCTGCGGCGCGACGGTCTGCGACGGCGTGCATGTTTACGTCCGCAAGAACGGCGCCGTCCTTTGGGAAACCGACCTCACGACCCGTGCCGGCAGCGCGGTCAGTTTCGACCTGGCCAGCGTTCCGGTGAAGGCGGGCGACATGCTCTACTTCGGCGTGTCGGCCCGGGGCAACGACCAGTGGGACGAGACGTTCGTGAAGGGCAGCATTACCACGGCGCCCGTACCGGAACCGGAAACCTGGGCGCTGATGTCGGCAGGGCTGGGGATGCTGGGGGCCCTGTCCCGGCGCCGGCGTCCCGGGGCATGAACGCCCCGGCTGGCCAGGATTGGAATGCGGGGGCCGGCACGGCTTGCCGAGTGCAATGACGATCGACTGGGAGGGAAACTGAAATGGCAAGACGCATCCTGATTGCGCTCGCAGCCTTCGGCGCCGCCACGGCGGCACTGGCGGAAACGAAGTTCTACGACGGTTTCAACGCGCCGGCCGGAACGACTTTGGAGGGATACAACGGGTACGTGATCACGTCGCAGCCGATCCTGGTGTCGGGGGATTCGAAGGTCGCGGAGATCCGGGGGCCGGGTCTTGCGGCGCCCGGCGAGCCCTCGGTCGGCAACGCGGCGTATCTCGACTACTGGACCCGCAGCGGCGCGAAGGTCTGGTACACGGCGAACAAGGACATCTCGGACTTCGGCGCCACCGATGGGTCCGGCGTCAATACCTTCTATGTGTCCGCCCTTTTCCGCTCCACCCAATTTCCGGTGGACGCCGGCGCGTGGCTCAAGGTCGGCATTCCCATCGACTTCGCGTCCGGTGCGGACAGGTATTTCTCCATCGGCATCAAGCAGGAGGATCGGCTGGGCGTGCTCCAGCCACAGGTCTTCGCCGAGGGCCTGGGGAGCACCTACGGCGATTGGTACCTGGCCGACTACACGCCGGGGACGACCGTCCAGGTGGTGGCCAGGTTCAGCTTCCAGAAGATGGCCTTGACCGACCAGTACCGTTTCGAAGTTCGCGCCGTGGCCAATCCGCTCCCCGGCGCGGAGCCCGACTGGTCCGCGCAACCACTGATAACCGGGGAGAGCAACAAGGTCGGGACCTACGCCGTCCCGAGCGTGAACCTCTCGCTGGCACGCGGCGGATCCAGCCGCGGGGCCGGCGGCCTGATCGACGAGGTGCGCATCGGCACGACCTATGGCGATGTCGTTCCGGAGGTTCCCGAACCCGAAACGTGGGGCCTGCTGGCCGCCGGCCTGGGCATCCTCGGCGCGATTTCCCGGAGGTACCGGCGCGTTTGAGGGCAGGGCGGACCACGAACAACGAGGGGAAGCACCATGAGAGCAGTCCTGACGATGGCAGTCCTCCTGGCCGCTGCAGCCAACGCGCAGGCCAGGGTTTCTCAGGTATTCCCCACCGATGACGCGACCGTTTCGAGCGCGTATCCGGACACCAACTGGTGGAACGCGGGAGTATTGCTGGCGGCATATGGGGGCGCGGGTGCCGACGTGAGGCACGCTTACCTGAAGTTTGCCCTTCCGCCGGCACGTCCCGGCGAGATGATCAAGAATGCCAGCCTGCAGGTGTACTCGGCCGATCCCGGGAGGGCCTTCACCCATTGGGTGAACCTGTACCACGTCGGGTCCGACGGGTGGAACGAATTCGCGCTGACCTGGAGCACCGCCCCAGCGCATGATGCCGAGATCATCGCCTCCCGCCAGGTGAGGCAGAGCCACCGCACCGATTTCCTGATTCCCGCCACGGTCTTCGCCGCGGATTCGGATGGAGTTCTCTCGCTGGCGCTGGGCATCGCCGACGAGTCGGGCGCCGACAAGCAGCTCGCCTTCCACAGTGAGGAGAGCTGGTCGTCACCGAGGCTGACGGTGGTCTATGGGCCGTACGCGCCGATTCCCGAACCCGAAACCTGGGCGACGCTCGCCGCCGGCCTGGGCATCCTCGGCGCGTTGCGCCGCCGCCCGAGGGCATGATCCCGGGGTGACCCGCCGAGGGCGGGCACCCGTTCCGGGGAGGTGAGGACGGGGCCGCCATGGGTTACCATGGCGGCCCTTCGTCCATCCCGGGGGCGCGATGAAGCGTTTCTTCTCCCTGCTGGCGGCGCTGGCCGCCACCCTGCTGCACGGCTGCGACACCGCCGAGTTCTACAACCTGAAGCCCGGCGTCTCCACCGTGGCGGAGGTCTTCGAGCGCATGGGGCAGCCGGCGGCCGAGTACCCGAACCCGGACGGGACCACCACCTACGAGTATCCCCGCGGACCCGCCGGCGTCCATTGCCACATGGTCACGGTGGGGGCGGACAAGATCCTGGTCCGCATCGAGCAGGTGCTGACCGAAGCGAACTTCGCCAAGGTGAAAGAAGGCATGAGCCGGGAGGAAGTCCGGCGGCTCCTCGGCCGGCCGGGCGAGAAGACCACCTTCCCGATGAAGAAGGAGGAGGTCTGGGACTGGCGCTACGAGGGCACGCCCCAGGTCAACGAATACCATTTCCACGTGCATTTCGATCCGGAGACCGGCAAGGTGCTGACCACTTCCCGGCGGACCGTGAACCACGGCTGATGGCGCTGAAGGCCACCATTTTCAAGGCCGACCTGCAGGTCTCCGACCTGGACCGGGGCTACTACGCCCGCCATGCCCTGACCATCGCCCGCCATCCGTCGGAGACCGACGAGCGGATGATGGTCCGCCTGGTCGCCTTCGCCTTCGATGCCGACGAGATGCTCGCCTTCGGCCGCGGGCTCTCCAGCGAGGACGAGGCCGATCTCGCCCTGACCGACCATTCCGGGGCCATCGACCTGTGGATCGACGTGGGTCAGCCTGACGAGCGGGAGCTGCGCAAGGCGGCGGGCCGGGCGCGCCGGGTCAAGCTCTGGACCTACGGGGGCCGGGTGGCCGACATCTGGTGGGAACAGAACCGCGGGAGCCTGGAGCGGCTGCGCAACCTGGAGGTGTTCCGCCTTTCCGGCGAGGACGGGAAGGCGCTGGCGACCCTGGCCGACCGGACCATGAAGGTGGAGGTGACGGTCCAGGATGGCGCCGCCTGGGTCTCGGCCGGCGAACGGACGCTGCGCATCGAGCCCCTGCGGTTGAAGGCAGCCGCCGAGGCGTGAACTTCCTCGCCCACGCCTTCCTGGCTGGTGATGATCCGGCCCTGAGGGTCGGCGGCCTGATCGGCGATTTCGTGAAGGGGCCGCTGCCCGCCGGCCTGGCGCCCGATCTCGCCGACGGCGTGCGGCTGCACCGGCGCATCGATTCCTGGGCGGAGACCCACCCGGCCTTCCGGCGCAGCCGGGCCCGCATGGACGGGACGCGGCGCCGCTGTGCCGGGATCCTCGTGGACATGTTCTACGACCATTTCCTTGCGGTCCATTGGGGACGCCACCATGGACGCGGACTGGCCGATTTCACCGCCGAGACCTACGCCCTAGTGGCGGAAAGGGCGGCGGAATTGCCGGAGCGCTTTGCGCGGCTCTTTCCTCGCATGCGGGCCATGGACTGGCTGGCGGGCTACCGCGCGACCGCCTCGCTGGGGGAGGCCCTGGACCGGATGGCGACGCGGCTCACCCGGCCGGAGGGACTGGCCGGAGGGGTGGGGGAGTTGCTGCGTGACTACGCCGGATTCGAGGCGGATTTCGACGACTTCATCGGCGACGCGATCCGCATGGTGGCCGGGGAGGGGCGGCCGGCCTAGCGGCCGGTCGGGCTTGCGCCGCCCACCGGGCAAGCCGGACCGGCGGCTCGAGCGCCGTCGCCGGGGCGGCCGGGTTTTCCGGTTCCCCTCAGAGCCCGAGCGTGGTGGATGCCGAACAGGGCGTCGAGGCGAGCCAAAGGTCCTCGAAGCGTTGCTGCCAGGGCCCCAGTTCCTTGGGATCGAAGAGGACCTGCTTGCCGCGGGCATGGTCCACATGGAAACGCACTACGCCGTGCCGGTCGTCGGCCAGCAGGAAGCGGTCGGCCAGGCTGCGCAGGTTTTCCGGAGTCTGGCGGATATCGATCATGTGGCTGCGGCGGGTGGCCAGGGCGACGAAGCGGGGCATCTGCTTCGCCATGGGTTCCGGATCGTGCACGACGATGCGCAGGCGCCGCTGCGGGTCCGCCGCCAGGAAGGCCTCCAGGGCGGCGACGCGGGCCGGCGCCTCGGGCGCCATCCGGGTCAGGTCGCCGGAGAAGATGCGGATCTCCTTCTCGGCGAGCGGAATGATCTCGTCGATGGCCTGGCGGAAGCCGGCCTCGCTGTCGATGGCGGTAAGGCGTCGTTCGTTCATGATCCGGGGTGCAGGAAGCCGCAGAGATACCAGTCGTGGAGGAGGGCGCGGCCCGCCTCGCTCCAGCCTTCGCCGGCGGGCATGCGGCGCCGGTCGGCCAGGGCGCGCAGCCGGGCCCGGTCGGCCGCCGGGGCGCCGGCAGGCTCCCCGTTGATGTAGAAGCGGGTGCCGGCATGGAGCATCTGGGTCCGCAGGTCCAGGCGCAGGCCGCGGGCGGCGATGGCGGCGGCGAAGCGTTCCGGCGACAGGGGCCGGGCGGGCCGGTCGAAGAAGACGTGGGGCTTGGGCTCGGTGAGCGCGCTGCCCAGGAATTCCTTCACCGTGTCCCGGTTCCAGCGGATGGCCGAGAGCATGTCGGCGACCCGATCCACCATTTCGCCGCCGAGTTCGGCGGGGCGCTTGGCGGGCTTCAGGTCCGGGTCGGCATAGCGGCCGGGGAGGCACAGCCGGTCCTGGAGGAAGGTCAGGAAGCCCTCGGCCAGTTCCTGGGTCGGTGCCGTGCGGAAGCCCACCGAATAGCTCATGCATTCGCCGGCGGCGACGCCGTCGTGGGCCCAGCCGGGGGGCAGGTAGAGCAGGTCGCCCGGTTCCACGAGCCAGTCGTGGCGCGGCCGGAAATCCTTCAGGATGCGCAGCGGCAGGCCCTCCACCAGGGACTGGTCGCGCTGGTGGCCGACCCGCCAGCGCCGGGTGCCCAGGCCCTGGATCAGGAAGACGTCGTAGTTGTCCACGTGGGGCCCGACCCCGCCGCCATCGGTGGCGTAGCTCACCATCAGGTCGTCGAGGCGTGCCCAGGGGATGAAGTCGAAGGCCCGCATCAGGCGGTCGCCCTCGGGCAGCACCAGGTTCACACCCTGGACGAGGACCGTCCAGGGTTTGCGCGCCTTGCGGAAGCGGGCCATCTCGAAGGGGCCGTGCTCCAGCCCCCAGCGCCCGCCGACGCGGGAGACGAAGCGCGATTCCACGTCGTCGCGGCAGGCCAGTTCGAGCAGGCCGTCGCGCCCCAGGAGACCCTGGAAGCCGGGAATGGCGCCGCGGACGAGAAGGGGCTTCTTCTGCCAGTATTCTTCAAGGAAGCGGCGGGTGCCCAGGCCGCCGAGGAGCCGGTCGATCATGGGCGGCGATTATAATCCGAGCCTTTTTCGCGAGCCGTCCCATGCCCGAAGCCCTGATCGAATCCCTGGACCACGAGGGCCGCGGCGTCGCCCACGTGGCGGGCAAGGCGATCTTCGTCGAGGGCGCCCTGCCCGGCGAGCGGGTCGCCTATTCCAGCTTCCGGAAGAAGCCGACCTTCGAGAACGCCCAGGCGACGGCCATCCTGCGTCCGTCCAGCCAGCGCGTCGTGCCGCCCTGTCCCCATTTCGGCATCTGCGGCGGCTGCAGCATGCAGCACCTGGAACCCGCGGCCCAGACGGCGGCCAAGCAGCGGGTCCTGGAGGATGCCCTCTGGCACATTGCCCGCCTGCGGCCCGAGACCCTGCTCCCCCCGATCTCCGGCATGCCCTGGGGCTACCGCCACCGGGCGCGGCTTTCGGTGCGGCGGGTGCCGAAGAAAGGCGGGGTGCTGGTGGGCTTCCACGAGAGGCGCTCCAGCTACGTGGCGGTGATGGACTCCTGCCGGGTCCTCCCGGCCCGGGTCTCGGACCTGATCCCGGCCCTGAAGGTCCTGGTGGAGGGCATGTCTACGCCGGACCGGCTGCCCCAGGTGGAAGTGGCCGTCGGCGACGGGCAGACCGTGCTGGTGCTGCGCCATCTGGAACCCCTGACCACAGGCGACGAGGAGCGGCTGCGCGCCTTCGCCGACCGCCACGGCATCGTCTGGTACCTGCAGCCGGGCGGGCCCGACACGGCGGCGCTCTTCCATCCCGCGGACGCGCCGCCGTTGGCTTACCGGTTGCCCGATTTCGACGTGACCCTGCGCTTCCGGCCGACCGACTTCACCCAGGTAAACCACGGCGTGAATCGCATGCTGGTACGCCGGGCGCTGGCCCTGCTGCAGCCCCAACCCGGCGAGCGCATTGCCGACATGTTCTGCGGGCTGGGCAACTTCACGCTGCCCATCGCCCGCTCGGGCGCCACGGTGGTCGGCATCGAGGGCAGCGCGGCCCTGGTGGCGCGGGCCCGGGACAACGCGGTCCTGAACGGGTTGGAGGCGCGCTGCGAATTCGGCGTCGCCAACCTGTTCGAGGCGACGGAGGAGAGCATCGCCGCCCTTGGCCGATTCGACCGCATGCTGGTGGATCCGCCCCGGGAAGGTGCCATCGCCCTCGTAAAGGCCTTGGGGGAGGATGCGCCGCGGCGCATCGTCTATGTCTCGTGCAGCCCGGCCACGCTGGCGCGGGACGCCGCGGTGCTGGTCCATGAGAAGGGCTATCTGCTCCGCGGCGCCGGCATCGCCAGCATGTTCCCGAACACCTCCCACGTGGAATCCATCGCGCTGTTCGAGCGGTAGGGAAAGTTTCGGCGTCCCGGCGGCATCAGGCCCGGGAGCGGCCTCCCGGCGCCCGCGGATGGAAGGTGACCGGGGCCACCGCCTGGCCCGGCGGCGGGCCCTTCCGGATGCCCGGGCGTATGCGGCCCATGACGTGCATCTCGCATTTCCGGCAGTCGAACAGGAGGGTCAGCCGCTCTTTGCCGTTCACCAGGGTCATGGGCTCGGCGCGCACCTGGCCCTGGACGCCGGCCACCCCCTTGGCCTGCTTCGGACAGAGGCTGAACGAGTAACGCAGGCAATGCCGGGTGATCATGAGGGAGACCTCGCCCGGCTCCCGGTGGGCTTCGAAGGCATCGGCCACGAGGCGCACCCCATGCCGCGCGTAGAAATCCCTTGCCGCCCGGTTGTAGACGTTGGCGAGGTAACCCAGGGTCTCGTCCGGACAGGGAGCGGGTGGCGTCCTTTCCGGCCGGCGCCGGGGACGGGAATGCGCCGCCAGGCGGGCGGCCTCCAGCCTTTCGGTGGCATCGCGCCGCAGGCGGTTCAGGAGCGAGGCCGGGACGAAGCGCGGCGCCGTCCAATCCACGGTCATGGCTTCCAGGGCGAAGTCCGTGGCGCCGAAACGGTCCAGGTGCCCGCGCAGGGCTTCCGCGGCGTGCCCGGGGACGCGGGCGTCCTCGTGGGGACAGTCCGCCGCGGCCTCGGCCGCGATGCCATCGGCGTCGGTCAGGCGCAGCCGGTAGCCGGTCGGTGTCTCGGCGAATTCGCCGTGGATGGCGATCCGCCGTTCGGCGGAGCCGCGCAGCAGCGCCTGTTCCCAGGCGTGGTCGCGGTTGCGGTTCACCGGCAGCCCGGGCTTCAGTCCGGGCAGGGCGGACAGGGGCTCGTTGGGCCAGACGCGCCAGAGCGGATCCGCGGCGCCATCGGACGGCGGGAGCCGCTCGACCCGGTTGGCCTGGGCCCCCACCGTGCGCCGCTTGTGCAGCCAGTTGAGGCCGTCGCCGTTGCCCAGGTCCTCCCGGGTGGCGATCTCGATCCAGTCCGGCCCGACCCGGGCTACCGTCCCCAGGGGCAGGCCCACGAAGGCCGGGGCGTCGAAGGCGCCGATGTCGGCCTGGCGGCCCCGGCTGAAGTAGTCGGTGGCGCCGCGGTGGAAGGTCTTGTCCGGGTCCGGGGTGAAGAACAGCGTCGTGCGTCCGCTCGAGGCCCGCTGCAGATCAGGGCGGCCCTCCAGGAGGGCGTCGATGAGCCGGCGGTAGTGGCCGGTGATGTTCTTGACGTACGCCGCCTCCTTGTAGCGGCCCTCGATCTTGAAGCTCGCGACGCCGGCGTCCACCAGGGCCGCCAGGTGGGCGCTCTGGTTGTTGTCCTTCAGGGAGAGCAGGTGCTTTTCGAAGGCGACGACGCGGCCCCGGTCGTCCTCCAGCGTGTAGGGGAGGCGGCAGGCCTGGGAGCAGTCACCCCGGTTGGCGCTGCGCCCCGTCTGGGCGTGGCTGATGTAGCACTGGCCGGAATAGGCCACGCAGAGGGCGCCATGCACGAAATGCTCGATGACCACGTCCTCCGGCACCGCCGCGCGCACCCGGGCGATCTCCTCGAGGGTCAGTTCCCGGGCCAGCACCAGTTGGGAGAAGCCGGCATCGGCGAGGAAGCGGGCCTTCTCCGGCGTGCGGATGTCGCACTGGGTGGAGGCGTGCAGGTCGATGGGCGGCAGGTCCAGGTCGAGCAGCCCCATGTCCTGCACGATCAGGGCGTCCACGCCGGCGTCCCAGCATTGCCGCACGAGGGCGTGGGCCGGCTCCAGTTCGTCGTCGTGCAGGATGGTGTTCAGCGTGACGTAGATGCGGACGTGGAAGCGGTGGGCGAACTCCACGAGGCGGGCGATGTCGCCGATGTCGTTGCCGGCAGCGTGGCGGGCGCCGAAGGCCGGACCGCCGATATAGACGGCATCCGCTCCGTGCAGGACGGCCTCGCGGCCGATGGCGGCGGTCTTCGCCGGCGCCAGCAGTTCCAGGGGTTTCGTACGGGAATTCATCGTTGCGGTGGCCGGGAGGGCTGAACAGGCGTTGGCAGCGCGGGCTGCGGAAAAAAAACCGGCCGGGACCATGGATGCCCGGAAAGCGCGGGACGCTCCCCGGGGACGGTGGAAGCCCGGTGCGGCTTCGCCTTGCCCGGCGCGCCGGCGGGTCGGTGCCGAAGGTTTCAGGATAAACCGAAACGGGCGCTGCCAAGGCGCCGGGGCGCGGCCCCGGGCCGACGATCGGAGTGCCGGCGGCCGCGCTATGCTGCGCGGTGTCTGCCGCTTCCCAACGTGCCTCCATGCCCGATCCCGATCTTTCCGCCGTCGCCCGCTGGCCCCAGGTGCCGGCCTGCTACGGCTGGCTGTCCCTCGACCGGCGGGGGCGCTGGCGGCTGCAGGGGGAGCCGGTCACCCACGCCGGTTTGATCGCCTTCATGAACCGCCAGTACGGTACGGACGGCCAGGGGCGATGGTTCCTCCAGAACGGTCCGCAGCGGGTCTTCGCGGCGCTGGCCTACACGCCGTGGGTGTTCCGCCTGGAGGGGGACGGTGGCTTGACGGCCCAAACGGGCGAGGCGGCCGGCCCGGTCTCCGGGGTATGGCTGGACGAAGAGGGCAACGTGCTGCTGCTGGCCGCCCAGGGCATCGGCCTGCTGGACGACCGGGACCTGGCCCGTTTCGTCGGCGAATGCCGGCACGCCGACGGCAGCTCGGCCGACGAGGAATCGCTGCTGGCGGTCCTGGCCGGCGGTCCGCCCGTGACCTGGCGGGGGACGCGGGTGGCGGGCATCCGGCGCGAGGACGTCGCCGGCCGCTTCGGATTCGTCGCCGAGCCGACGCCGGACTGACCGCCCCGCGATCCGGCTTGCGGCGTTTCGGCCGGATCAGCCGTGACGGTGGAGTTGGCCCGTCTCGCCGCTGCCCGCATTGATCAGGATCTCGCTGACCAGGGTCACCGGGCGGATGTCCGTGTAGTTCGGGATGTCGCCGAGGATTTCCCTGGCGTGGGGTCCGAAGGCCCCCTGAAAGGCCTCCACGGAAGCGAAGTACAGGTGCCCGCAGGCCACGTAGGCGGGGGGCGACCCGGGGGCTCCCCCGGCCAGGCCCTGGTCCACCGCGAGTCCCTGGAGGGCCGGCCCGAGCCGGTCGCGGACCAGCGGCATATGCCGGTTGCAGTAATAATCCATGTCGAACCGACAGCCGTCGGAATTGGGGTAGAGGATGCTCACCTTGATCATGTCGTTCTCCTGTCCTGGGGGATGCGGCGGGGCGGCCGAAATGGGTTCCGGACGGTGCCGCGGGTTTGCAAGTCTAACGAGGGCCGCCGGGCTTCTCCGCTCAGGGGGCCGCCAGCGCCTTTTCCACGGCCGCCACGAGGTCGCGGTGGTCGGGTTTCGTCTGGCTGTCGAAGGACCGGACGGCCTCCCCGCGCCGGTCGATCAGGTATTTGTGGAAGTTCCAGCGCGGTGCGGCGCCGGTACGGGCCACCAGGGCCCGGAAGAAGGGGTGGGTCCGCGGCGGGGCGATGTCCGTCTTGCCCATCATCGGAAAGCGTATGCCGTAAGTGAGCCGGCAGAAGTCCGCGATCTCGGCCTCGGAGCCGGGCTCCTGGTTGCCGAAATCGTTGGAGGGAAAGCCGACCACCACCAGTCCGCGCGGGCCGTACTTCTCGTGCAGGGCTTCCAGGCCCTCGTACTGCGGCGTGTTCCCGCAAAAACTGGCCGTATTGACCACGAGCAGGACCTTGCCGCGGAACTGGCAAAGGGACTGGGGCGCCCCGTCCTGGAGGCGCGGAAAGCGATGGTCGAGCAAGGGAGGGCATGCCGCGGCCGCGACGGCCGGGGTGGTCGCCGCCAGGGCGGCGACCAGGACCACAAGGGCGTGGAGATGTCGCATGGGCGGGGTGGGATCCTTTCGTGCCGCCTTGATAAATTTGTTGATCAAATTTGTCAACCAATTTCCGCTCCCGGCCCGCCGGCATGGACCGCGCAGGACGTGCGGCGACCTTGTCAACCCGCGCCGTCGTCCCTCGTTATTGGGCTCATCGGCGGTCATCCACCGCACCCACGACGGAGAGAAAGATGGGCAGCCTCAGCACCGAATCCTTCGAAGAATTCCTCGAGTCCCTGAAGCAGGCCGGGGTCGCGATCCGCAACGAGAAGGAACTGCGCGAACGCCTGGCCGAATCCCAGCGCTGGCGCTTCGCCTTCGCCACCCTCGCTTCCCACGGCCACCGGCTCGGCATCCGTTTCGAAGGCTGCGGCGACGGTGCCAACCAGGCCGAACTCCATCGGGCTTTCAGCCAGTTCCAGTTCCCGGAAAGCTTCGAGGCCGCCTTCTCGGCCAGCCTGAAGTCCACCCACTGAGCGGCGGCGCCTGCCGGCGCCTCCCTCCGCAAAGAGGCAGTTCCCCGTCCGGGGCCTGCCTTTTTTGTTGCCCCCCGCCAACGGGGCGGGCTTCCCGGGTCACGCGGCGGGCCGAGCCTTGGGCGTTGGCTCGGGGGCGAATCCGCGCGCGGTGACGGCCTCGAGCGCCGAGCCGGCCAGCAGGCTGATGAGCCATGCGGCGAACATTCCGCCCAAGGCGGCATCCGGATCGTCGGGGAACAGCCGGCCCACCAGGGCCCCCACCGCGAGGACCACCGGATAATGGACCAGGAAGACGGCGTAGGAGATGTCTCCCAGCCGGGCCACGGCGGGCGACCGGGTCCAGCCCGCGCCGCGGCCGCCGGTGACGGCGAGGACGAGGGCCACCACGGCGGCGACCAGGATGCGCGATCGCCAATCCACCAGCAGGGCCGCTCCGGCCAGCAGGGCGAGGGCCGTGAGGGCGGGGCCCTTCCGCTCCATGCGGGAAATCCTTTCCGCGAGGACCCCCAGGCCATAGGCGGCAAAGAAATAGGGCGCCCAGACGTCCTGGTCCGGGTCCAGGTTGAGCCAGAACAGGGACAGGGCCGTGACCGCAAGGCAGATCAGGGTGAAGCGCCGGGACGCTTCCGGGCCCCGAGTGCCTTGCGATGAGAGCCAGTGGAGCCCCGCCAGCAGCGCGAAGAGCTGGAAATCGATGGCGACATACCAGGCGCCGGCGGTGAAGGCGTCCACGCCGAGCAGGTCCTGCAGCATCAGGGCGTGGGCCAGGATCTGGCCAATCCCCGGGGCGGCCGGGTTGTCCGGGTGGGGCGTCAGGGCCCGTGCCGCGAAGGCGGCGGCCAGGGCCAGGGCGAGGGCCGGCAGGTAGGGCAGCGCTAGCCGCAGGTAACGGCGGCCGATCATGCGGGCCGGCATCACGGGCGCGCCCGGGCGAAGCAGGGTGCGGGACGCCAGGAAGCCGCCCATCGCCAGGAAGGCCGGCACGGCCAGCGGACCGAATTCCGTCAGGACCGCCACCAGTTGCGGGAACTCCGGCGCCACGGCGTCGGACATGGGGCCGTATTTCGCGAAGTGGTGCCAGAGGATGACCTGGCAGGCCAGGGCCTTCAGGAGGTCGATGAGGCTGAGGCGAGACACTGGGGCTCCCTGGAATGGTTCGGAGGGCGAATTGACGACGTCGGTGCCGGAATCCGACCCATAATTGTAAGACCATTCCCCTGTTTGTGTTGCATTGCAGCAATATCCTGCGGCATCCAATGGGGAGAAACATGGACAAACGGGAGAGGGGCGCTCGGAAATGACGGTGGAGCGGCAGCGCAGTCTGGGCGGGATCGGTGTCCGTTGCCGCAGTGGCGCGACGCGGGCGGAACTCCTCGAGTGGTTGGCCGGTTTCCGGCTGGCGGACGGCGTCGGGGTCCGTTCCGATTCCGATGGCTCCGTCCTGGCGCTGGAACTCCGTCCCGACCTCGCCGACGCCTGGACCCCGGGGTGGGACACCCTGTCATTGCGCGATGCCTTGGGGGCCGCGGTGCCGGGCGGGTCCGACGACCTGTCGCGGGAAATCCTCGTGGCCATGCTGGCCAGTCCGGTACGTTTCGCGTTCCCCAGCCTGGAGGAACTGGCCGCCGCGGTCCGCGTCCGCCGCAACATCGTGGAGGCCGCCCGGCGGACGGCCCTCGACTTCGCCACCGGCAGCGCCGAACGACCAGCCGATTGCTGGACCTATGCCGAGGAAACGGGTTTCACGGTGCGGCCCGGGTTCCCCCTGGTCGAGGCCCTGCGCAAGGCGACCCAACCCACCGACGAGGGGCCGCGCTATTCGTTCTCCTGCTACCGGGCCACGGAATACGTGATCCTGCTCGCGCTCGCCGAGGAACTGCAGCAGGGGAACCCCGACCTCCTCGCCAGCCTTCAGCGCCAGTGGGAGACCCGGGCCATCGCATCGGCCCGGTTCCACGACGTGTTCCTGCGCGAATACGGTTCCCTCGAGGCACCCCTGCCGCCCCGCTATTACGTGCCGGGCGACCGGCTCTGGTTCCGCAATCCGGACGAGCATTCCGCGGATGTGACGGGCTTCGAGGGTTCCTGGGTGTTTTACCTGGGGGGCGGCCTGTTCTCCAATTTCTGGTGCCGGAAGCGGCCCTGGACCCTGGAGGAGAAATGCCTCGAGCTCTTCCACTGGCGCCACGGCACCTACCGGGACGTGGATGGCGAACTGCGGATGGACGAACGCGTCGTCGAGGAGCGCGTCAGGCAGTCGCGACGGCAACCGGACGAGGTGGCCGCCATCCTGGAAGCGATGATGCGGATGCGGGAGCCCCGCGGCCATTACGGGCGGGGCGGCTGCATCGATGCCAGCCGCGAGTATCCCAGGTGGGTCTGCCCCGGCACGTCGGACCTGGCGCTGCCGATGCAGTGAGCGCCTTGCCTCGGGGGTGGCGGGGCCGCGCCGCTCCCGGCTAGCCTTGCGCCTCGGTCCCGGCGGTCGTGCCGGACGTGCCGGATGCGGGCTTCGGATCCGCCTACGCCGCCGGCTCCCAGTGCTCCAGCATCAGTTGCAGGGTCTCCGTGCCGTTCCAGGCGTTCACGTCGAGGCGGTATGCCGAGAAGATTCTTGCCGGCACCGCCTCGCAGTGGTTGAAGCGTATCGCCTCCAGGCGCGCGCCGTCCCGGCGCAGCAGCAGCTTGAGGTGCCGGTCCTTGAGCACCCGTTGCTGGAGGACCTCGAACTCGTCGGCGAACAGGGGTGCCGGGAAGGCCTGGCCCCAAACCTCGGATTGCAGCCGCCGGGCGTGGGGAATGGTCCGGTAGGCGCTTTCCAGGGATCCGTCCGTCTCCAGGCGCCGGTCCAGGTCGGCGGGCGCCAGCAGCTCCCGCGCCACGGTCTCCAGGGCCGTTTCGAATTCGCCCAGATCCGCCTCCCGAAGGGTCACGCCGGCGGCGGCCGCGTGGCCGCCGAAGCGCTTCAAGAGCGCCGGGTGGCGCTTGGCCACCAGGTCCAGGGCGTCGCGCAGGTGCAGCCCGGGGATCGAGCGGCCGGAACCCTTCAACTCGCCCTGCGCGCCGCGGGCGAAGGCGAAGGTGGGGCGGTGGTGGCGCTCCTTGACCCGCCCGGCGAGGATGCCCACGACGCCCTGGTGCCAGCTCCCGTCGAACAGGCAAAGGCTCGCCCGGTTGCCCGGGTCCAGGTCATCGAGCAGGATGGCGGCATCGTCCTGCATGTCCGCCTCGATGGCCCGGCGTTCCCGGTTCAGGCGGTCCAGGTCCTGGGCGATGTTGAGGGCCCGGGTCCGGTCGTCGGTGATGAGGGCCTCGATGCCCAGGGCCATGTCGGCCAGGCGGCCGGCCGCGTTGAGCCTCGGTCCGAGGGCGAATCCGAGGTCGAAGCCGCCGGCCCGGGCCGGGTCGCGGCCTGCCGCCTGGAACAGGGCCCGGACGCCGGCCTGCATGCGACCCTCGCGCATCCGCGCCAGGCCCTGGGCCACCAGGATCCGGTTGTTCCGGTCCAGCGGCACCACGTCGGCCACCGTGCCGAGGGCCACCAGGTCCAGCAGCGCGCCCAGGTTCGGCTCGGCCTGGACGGCGAAGGCGCCCCGGCGGCGGAGCTCGGCGCGCAGGGCCAGCATGACGTAGAACATGACGCCCACGCCCGCGAGGGCCTTGCTTGGAAAGGTGCAGCCCGGCTGGTTCGGATTGACGATCACTTCCGCCGCGGGCAGTTCCGGGCCCGGCAGGTGGTGGTCGGTGATCAGCGTGGCAATGCCGCGCCGGCGCGCCTCGGCGACGCCGTCGACGCTGGCGATGCCGTTGTCCACCGTGATCAGCAGGTCCGGCCGCCTCGGGGCGGCCAGGCCCACCACCTCGGGGGACAGCCCGTAGCCGGTCTCGAAGCGGTTGGGTACCAGGTAATCCACCTGGGCCCCCAGGGCCCGCAGCGCGCGAATGCCGACGGCGCAGGCGGTGGCGCCGTCGCAATCGTAGTCGGCCACGATCAGCAGGCGTCGACCCGCCGCAATGGCATCCGCCAGCAACGCGGCGGCCGCCTCGGCGCCCAGGAGGCGATCCGGCGGGAGCAGGGCGGCGAGCCGGGTGTCCAGTTCCACGGGCTCGCGGACACCCCGCGCCGCGTAAAGGCGGGCGAGCAGCGGATCGACGCCGGCCTGTTCCAGGGCCCAGGCGGCGCGAACGGGCACTGGCCGCTGGACGATTCGGGTCACCGCAGGCGGTCCGCCAGGGCGGCGAGCGGCAGGGGCCGTCGCCAGAAGCGCCACCGGTCTCCGGGAGCGGCTTCCAGGCGCAGGGTGCCGGCATCGCCGGGCGCCACCAGGTTCAAGGCCGCGACCCGGCCGGCCCGGAGCGCCGCGTCGAGGGGCGCGAACCATCGGTCTTCCACGCCTTCCAGGGCGGCGCTCCAGGCCAGTGCGTCGCGCCCGCGGCGCGGTCCGATCAGGTCTTCCAGGACCACGAGGAGCGGCCCCTTCCCTCCGGCCCGGGCTTCCAGGCCGGCCCATGTCTCCGGCGCCGGCCCGGATCCGACGGCCGCGAACCTCGCCAGCCCCGGTGCGGCGGGATCGTTCCAGGCGATGCTGCGCCAGGGTGGATCCGGGGGCGTCCGCGGCGCGGACAGGGCTCCCTCGCCCCAGAACCAGAGCGTGTTCGCGGGGGGGCGGCCAGCGGCCTCCCGCGCCGCGTTCACCGGATGCCGGTGGAGCAGGATCTGCGCCTCGTTCAGCCGTGTCCGCCAGGGCCGCGCATCCGCGCCGGAGGGCAGCAGGTGCTTCGCATCCTGGCCGATGGCCGCCGGAAGCGGCGTCGTGCCCAGGTTGAGCGGCCCCGGCAGACGCAGGTGCCAGTGACCGGGACGGGTGGCGACGATGCCGCCGGGAACCTCGTCGAACACGGGCGCCAGGGCCTGGCGCAGGGCGGCGCATTCGTCAGCCGTCAATGCGAGGCGGTCCGGATCGTCCAGGGGCATGCCGGAGGCGGTCAGGGCGATGCGCGCCGGATCGGCGCAGAGCCAATGGCCGCCGCCCGGATCGACCCCGGCGCCCAGCAGGCGCAGGGCCGCCGCGGGCCAGGCGCCCTTCATCCCGAATGCATTGGCGAGCCAGGCCTCCGTGGAACCGGGCCCGGCCACGGCGATCCGGCCGCGGCCGAGGAGGGCGGCGAGGGCCGGCAGCGGGAGGTCGGAACTGATGTCGCGGAAGGCCCGGGCCGGCCAGAGCAGGCCGGGCAGGAGCAGCGTGATGCGCATGGGCGGATGTTAACACGGGGTCCCGGGCGCTCCCGGGATCGGCCGGGAAACCGGCGTGGCGGCGCATTTTCCGGCTAACATACGGCCCGATGCGCTATGAATTCCTCGTCGGCCTGCGCTACACCCGAGCCAAACGGCGCGGCACCGGGCGCAACCGTTTCATCTCCTTCATCTCCCTGATTTCGGTTCTCGGCCTCGCCCTCGGGGTGGCCGCGCTGATCGTGGTGCTCTCCGTCATGAACGGCTTCCAGAAGGAGTTGCGCACGCGGATCCTGGGCGTCGCCTCCCACGTGCAGATCTCCGCCGCGGACAAGGACCTGGCCAACTGGGCGGCCGTCGTGCAGGCGGCGGCCGGGCATCCGGAGGTGCGCGCGGCGGCGCCCTACGTGCAGGCCCAGAGCCTCCTGACCTTCGACCAGGAGGTGCGCGGCGTGATCGTCCGCGGCATCCTGCCGGAGGCGGAGGAGAAGGTGGCCGACTTCGCGCGGCACATGAGGGCCGGCACGCTGGACCTGCTGCGACCGGGCGAGTTCGGGATCGTGCTGGGGGTGGAGGTGGCGCGGGCCCTGCGGGTCTCCGTCGGCGAAAAGGTGACCGTGCTGGCGCCCCAGGGCCTCGTGACGCCGGCGGCCGTGCTGCCGCGCCTCAAACAGTTCCGCGTGGTGGGCGTCTTCGAGGTCGGCATGTTCGAGTACGACTCGGGCCTCGCCCTCGTCCACATGGCCGACGCCCAGAAGCTCTACCGCATGGGCGAGAGCGTCAGCGGCGTCCGGCTCAAGGTGGATGATCTCTTTGCCGCGCCGCGCATCTCGCGGGAGCTGCTGCGCTACCTGGATGCCGACGCCTTCGTCTCCGACTGGACCCGCAGCCACGCCAACTTCTTCCGGGCGGTGGAGATCGAGAAGCGGATGATGTTCCTGATCCTGCTGCTGATCGTCGCGGTGGCCGCCTTCAACATCGTCTCGGCCCTGGTGATGGCGGTGACGGAGAAGCAGGCCGACATCGCGATTCTGCGCACCCTGGGGGCGACCCCCGGCAGCATCATGACGGTGTTCGTGGTCCAGGGCCTGGTGATCGGTTGCGTCGGCCTGCTGTCCGGCGTGGCGGGCGGCGTCGCGCTGGCCCTGAACGTGGACACGGTGGTGCCCTTCCTGGAGCGCCTGTTCCATGTCCAGTTCCTGTCCAAGGAGGTGTACTACATCTCCGAGCTGCCCTCGGACCTCCGCTGGAACGATGTCTTTGTCATCGCCGGGACTTCCTTCGTCCTGACGCTGCTTGCCACCCTGTACCCGAGCTGGCGCGCCAGCCGCGTCAATCCGGCGGAGGCGCTGCGCTATGAGTGATCGGGATCCAGGCGGCGGCGATCCCGCCGCCGGCGTGCCGGCCCTGTCCTGCCGCGGACTCGCCAAGCGCTTCAGCGAGGGTGAGCTGAACGTGCGGGTCCTCGACGGCGTGGACCTGCAGGTGGCACGCGGCGAGTGCGTCGCCGTGGTGGGGGCCAGCGGCTCCGGCAAGAGCACCCTGCTGCACCTGCTGGGCGGACTCGACCGGCCCAGTGCCGGGGAGGTGAGCATCCTGGGCCGGCCGGCCGTGGGGCTGCCGGAGAGGGAGCTTTCGCGGCTGCGCAACGAACGCCTCGGATTCGTCTACCAGTTCCACCACCTGCTGCCCGAATTCTCGGCCCTGGAGAACGTGGCGATGCCGCTCCTGATCCGCCGGCTGGACCCGGAGGCCGCCGGGGCCGAGGCCGCCACGGTGCTCGATCGCGTCGGGCTGGGCCATCGCCTGCGCCACCGGCCCGGCGAGATGTCGGGCGGGGAACGCCAGCGCACCGCCATCGCCAGGGCCCTGGTCACCCGTCCGGCATGCCTGCTTGCCGACGAACCCACGGGCAACCTGGACCGGCAGACGGCCGCCGCCGTGTTCGACCTGATGCTGTCCCTGGTGCGGGACCGGGAGGTCGCGCTGGTGGTCGTGACCCACGACCCCGAACTGGCAACCCGCGCCGATCGGGTCCTGCGGCTCCAGGACGGCCGGCTGGCCGGCTGAGCTACTCCCGGGGCTCGTCCGCGAACCGGGGCAGGAGCACGGCCTCCAGTTCCTGCCTGCCCTGGGGCGAAGCCATGGCGATGAGCGTGAATCCCGGCTGGACCACGAAGTCCTTGGGCGGATTGAAGGCCCAGTCGCGACGGGTGCGCACCGCCAGCAGGACGTAGTTCGCGCTGCGCAGCTGCAGGGTGCCCAGGGGCCGGGGCTCGAAGCCCGGCGGCACCAGCACCTCCTCGACCCGCAGCTTGTGCTCGGAGCGCAGCATCTCGTCGAGGAAGGACACCACGTGGGGCCGGATCATGGCGGAGGCGATGCGCATGCCGCCGGTGAAGTTCGGCGAGACGATGGCATCGGCGCCGGCCTTGCGCATCTTCTCGGTGTTGCGCAGGTCGTTGCAGCGGGTGACGACGCGCACGTGGGGGGCCATCTGCTTGGCGGTGAGGGCGATCATCAGGTTCCGGGAATCGTCGCCGGTGACGGCGAAGACGCCCTTGGCGCCGGTTGCGTTGGCGGCTTCCAGCACGTCGTCGTCGGAGGCGTCGCCGTGGATGTAGAGGAGTCCGTGCTTCTTCTCGGCCTGGGCCTCCAGGAGGTCGAGCTTCTCGTCGATGGCGATGAAATGCCGGTTGGTGGATTCCAGTTCCTGCGCCACGTTGCGCCCGACGCGGCCGTAGCCGCAGATCACGTAGTGGCCGTGCATCTTCCTGATCGCCTTTTCCATCCTGCGCCTCCGCAAGGTCTTGTCGAAGTCGCTGGCCAGGACGATGGCCGTCACGCTCGAGAAGAAGTAGGTCATGATGCCGATGCCCGCGAAGGAGATCGCCATCGTGAAGAGTTCCCGCTCCGGCTTGTGGTAGATCTCCACCCCGGCCCCGTAACCGATGGTGGCCACCATCAGGAAAGTCATGTAGAGGGCATCGAGCCAGGTCGTGTCGGGGCCGCCCAGATGCTTGTAGCCGATGGTTCCGGCCGCCATGACCACGGCGAAGGCCGACAGGGCGGCGTAGATCGAAATCCTGGCCCGGCGGAAGACCTCGGCGGTGTTGTCGTCGTACCTCAAGTCGCGGTTCTCCGTCTTGCCCGCGCCCGCCAGGCCCGGATCAGGTAGATGCGCCAGGCGATGCGGACCACGGCATAGCCGGCGACGGCCAGCAGGAAAGCAAGGAGGGCGAGTCCGACGGCCAGCGGCTTGCCGAGGGCCAGCGTCCAGTCCACCAGACTCTTGAGCCAGGCGACCAGGCCCTGGGTCCCAAACTCGGGAGGGGCGACGAATTCCCCGCCGCCGGCGACGACCAGGTTCCCGATCCCGAAGGCGATTAGGTAGAGCGGTACGATGGTGAAGGGATTGGTGTAGAGGGTGGCGAGCAGGGCGACGGGAAGATTGACCCGGAAGACGACGGAGCAGACGACCGCACCGAACATCTGGAAGGGCCCCGGGATCAATCCGCAGAACATGCCGACCGCCACGCCGCCGGCCGCGGAGTGTCGGTTCAGGTGCCACAGGCGCGGGTGAAGAAGCGAATTCCCGAAGGGCGCAAGCCAGCGGTTTTCGCGAATCGAGGCGTGATCGGGCAGGAACCTGCGGAGCTGGCGGCGCATCGGGGGATTTTATCGGAACGGCCCTGCTTCTGGTCTAATGCGCAGGTCATGATCCCCGCCGTCCTCGCCTTCGCCGCCGGCATCCTTTGGTTGCAGATGCAGGGCATGCTGCCCGACGCATCGGACCTGCTCCTCCTGGCGCTCGCGGGAGCGGTACTTTGCGCAGTCGGGCGGGCCTGCGGGAGAGTCCGGATCGTCGGGCCCGTGGGGGCATTCCTGGTCGGTGTCGCCTGGGCCGGGTCGCTGGCCGCGGCGAGGCTCGCCGACGGGATCGATGCCGACCTGGAGGGCCGCGACCTGCGGATCAGCGGTGTCGTGGCCGGGCTGCCGCAGGCCTTCGAGAATGGTCGCCGTTTCGAATTCCGCGTCGAGCGGGCGCAACCCGGCGTCCCGGAAAGGATCTCGCTGGTCTGGTACAGGGGATGGAGGCCGGACCTGGACGACGACGTCCACGCAGTTCCCATGCTGCGTGCGGGCGAGCGATGGCGTCTCACCGTCCGACTCAAACGTCCGCACGGAAACCTGAATCCCCACGGTTTCGATTACGAGGCCTGGCTGTTCGAGCAAGGCATCCGGGCGACCGGTTACGTGCGGCCGGATGCCGACAATCTGCGGATCGATGAGTTCGTATGGCGCCCGGGCCTCGCCGTCGAGCGGCTGCGGCAGGCGATCCGCGAACGTTTCGAGGCCGTACTCGGCGATGCCGAGTACGGTGGCATCCTCACCGCCCTGGCCATTGGCGACCAGCGGGCGATCGACGCCGATCTTTGGCGTGTCTTCGCCAGCACCGGCGTTACCCATCTCCTGTCCGTCTCCGGGTTGCACGTGACCATGGTGGCGAGCCTCGCCTGGGGAGTCGCCGCCTGGCTCTGGCGGCGTTCCTCCCGCCTCCCGTTGCGCTTGCCTGCGCAGAAGGCGGGGGCCGCGGCCGGCTTCCTGGCCGCCTTCGGATACACCCTGCTGGCCGGGTTCGCCGTGCCGGCCCAACGCACCCTCTTTATGCTCGCTGTGGTCACCCTTGCCCTCTGGATGGGACGAAACCTGGGCTCCCGGCGGGTGCTTGCCCTGGCGCTGGCAACGGTGCTGGTGCTGGATCCCTGGGCCGTCACGGCGGCCGGATTCTGGCTCTCCTTCGGTTGCGTCGCGCTGCTGTTCTATGCCGGGGCCGGGCGTCTGGGGGCGACGGGAAAACTGGCCGCGTGGCTGCGGGCCCAATGGGCGGTGACCATCGGCATGCTGCCCGCGCTGCTCGCCCTGTTCCAGCAGTTCTCCGTCGTCTCGCCCGTCGCCAATGCCATTGCCATTCCGGCGGTGAGTCTCGTCGTGACGCCCCTGGCGCTGGTCGGTACCCTGCCCGGCATGCAGTTCGCCCTCCTGGCGGGGCATGGGTTGCTCGTGCCGCTCATGGGCTTCCTGTCCTGGCTGGCGGATTCCTCCTGGGCGGTCTGGCAGCAGGCCGCACCCGCGCCCTGGGCCGTGCTGCTCGGTCTCTCGGGCGGCGCCTGGATGCTGATGCCGCGGGGTTTCCCGGCCCGTTGGGTCGGAGCTCTTGCCTTTCTTCCCCTGTTTTTCCTGTCGCCGCCACGACCGCCCGCGGGGCAGGTGCGCATGACTGTGCTGGACGTCGGGCAGGGCCTGGCGATCCACGTGCAGACCGCGGCCCATGACCTGCTTTACGATACCGGGCCGGCCTTCACGCCGGATGCCAACAGCGGCAACCGGATCATCCTGCCCTATCTGCGCGCCCTCGGTGTCCGCCGACTCGACCTGCTGTTGCTGACCCACGAGGACCGGGACCACGCCGGCGGCGCCGAATCGATCCTCGAGGTCCTGCCGACCTCGGGAATCCTGGGGTCGCTGCCGGCCGATCATCCGTTGATGGCCGTACCCGTGCCCCAGCGGCGTTGCGTCGACGGCGAGGCCTGGGAATGGGATGGGGTACGTTTCGAATTCCTCCATCCGGCGGATTCCGACTTCTCCGGACGGCGAAAGAGCAACGACCTGAGCTGCGTGCTGCGGGTCGACGCCGGTGGGCGGGGAATCCTGCTGCCGTCCGACATCGAGGCCAGGTCGGAGGAGGAAGTCCTGGCGCGACACCACGACCGGCTGCCCTCCGACATCCTCGTCGTGCCACACCATGGGAGTCGGACTTCGTCGACACCGGCGTTCATTGCGGCCGTCGGCGCCCACGACATCGTCTTCCCCGTCGGTTACCGGAACCGCTTCGGCCATCCGAAGACGGACGTGGTCGCCCGTTACGGTTCGTCGGAAACCCGCATCCACAGGACCGATCGGGACGGCGCGGTATCGTTTTCCGTCGGCGCGGCGGGAGTCGATGTCGAACGCAGCCGCGAATCGGACCGCCGGTATTGGCAGGGCCGCTGAGCATCGGGGGTATCGGATAGACTCGCGGAA
>JAEUNJ010000228.1 GCA_016791145.1 Rhodocyclaceae bacterium
TGCAGACCTCCGGCCGCTCGCTGCACGCGCAGGAGATGGACTTCAACGACATCCGCACGACGCTCCAGGCCCTGATCGCCATCTACGACAACTGCAACTCCCTGCACACCAACGCCTACGACGAGGCCATCACCACGCCGACGGAAGAGAGCGTGCGCCGGGCCATGGCCATCCAGCTCATCATCAACCGGGAATGGGGCGTGGCGAAGAACGAGAACCCCAACCAGGGCGCCTTCGTCATCGAGGAACTGACCGACCTGGTGGAGGAAGCCGTGCTCAAGGAGTTCGAGGCCATCGCCGCCCGGGGCGGCGTGCTGGGCGCCATGGAGACCGGCTACCAGCGCGGCAAGATCCAGGAGGAGTCGCTCTACTACGAGCACAAGAAGCACGACGGCTCCTACCCGATCATCGGCGTGAACACCTTCCTGAACCCCCACGGCTCGGGCGTCGCCGGGGAGATCGAACTGGCCCGCTCCACCGAGGAGGAGAAGCAGTCGCAGCTTACCCGCCTGCGCGACTTCCACGCCCGCAACGCCGCCGAGGCGCCGGCCTGGCTGGGCCGGCTCAGGCAGGCGGTGATCGAGAACGGCAACGTCTTCGAGGTGCTGGTGGGCGCCGTGCGCCACTGCTCCCTGGGCCAGATCAGCAACGCCCTCTACGAAGTGGGCGGGCAGTACCGGCGCAGCATGTGACGAAGCCGGCGCCCCGGGCGCCGGCCGCAGGACGACAAGAAACCGCCGTTCCCGGCCGCCGGCCGGGACGAGCGGTCCCGCGGGCCCCGACGGAGACCGCCTTCAACGAAGAGGAGTGAGAGCCCCATGTCCGCCATCGCGTCCTTCCTCCAGGCCCGGGATTTCCTGCTGGCCCACCGCACCGACCATGCCGCCGCCCGCGCCGGCTTCCGCTGGCCCCAGATGCCCGAGTTCAACTGGGCCCTGGACTACTTCGACGCCATGGCCTTGGGCAACGACCGCCCGGCCCTCTGGGTGGTCGGCGAGGACGGCAGCGAACAGAAGCTTTCCTTCGCCGAAATGTCGGCGCGCTCCAACCGGGTGGCCAACTACCTGCGCGGCCTGGGGGTGAGGCGCGGCGACCGCATCCTGATGATGCTCGGCAACGAGGTGCCCCTGTGGGAGACCATGCTCGCCGCCATCAAGCTGGGCGCCGTGCTGATCCCCTCGACGCCGCTATTGACCGCCGCCGACCTGCGCGACCGCCTGGAACGGGGCGAGGTGCGCCACGTGGTGGCGAGCTCCGTCCATGCGCCCAAGTTCGCCGACCTGGCCGGCCATTACACCCGCATCGCGGTGGGCGCCCCGGCCGAGGGATGGCGGGATTTCGCCGAATCCGCCGCCGCCGCCGCCGCCGACTTCACGCCGGACGGACCGACCCGGGCGGAAGACCCCTTCCTGCTCTACTTCACCTCGGGCACCACGGCCAAGCCCAAGCTGGTACTGCATACCCAGCAGAGCTATCCGGTGGGGCACCTTTCCACCATGTTCTGGATCGGCCTGCGGCCCGGCGACGTGCATTTGAACATCTCCTCCCCGGGCTGGGCCAAGCATGCCTGGAGCTGCTGCTTCGCCCCCTGGAACGCCGGTGCCTGCATCTTCATCTACAACTACGCCCGCTTTAACGCCCAGGCGCTGCTCGGCGTGCTGGCCGGCAAGGGGGTGACGACGCTGTGCGCGCCGCCCACCGTCTGGCGCATGCTGATCCAGGAGGACCTCGCCGCCCACCGGGAACGGCTGCAACTGCGCGAGGTGATCGGCGCCGGCGAGCCGCTGAACCCGGAGATCATCGAGCAGGTGCACAGGGCCTGGGGGCTCACCCTGCGCGACGGCTTCGGCCAGACCGAGACGACGGCCCAGATCGGCAACTCCCCGGGCCAGCCGCTCAAGCCCGGCTCCATGGGCCGCCCGCTGCCGGGCTATGACGTGGTGCTGCTCGACGCTGCCGGGCGGGAGGCCGACGAGGGCGAGGTCTGCCTGGTCATGGACCCCCGGCCCCTGGGCCTGATGGTCGGCTACATGGACAACCCGGAAAAGACCGCCGAGGTGATGCGCGACGGCTACTACCGCACCGGCGACGTGGCGAGCCGGGACGCCGACGGCTACATCACCTACGTGGGCCGGGCCGACGACGTGTTCAAGGCCTCCGACTACCGCATCAGCCCCTTCGAGCTGGAAAGCGTGCTGCTGGAGCACCCGGCCGTCGTCGAGGCCGCGGTGGTGCCCAGCCCGGACCCGGTGCGCCTGGCCGTGCCCAAGGCCTTCGTGATCCTCGCCCAGGGTGTCGCGCCGAACCGCGAGACGGCCCGGGACATCTTCCTCTTCCTGCGCGACCACCTGTCGCCCTTCAAGCGCATCCGCCGGCTGGAGTTCTCCGACCTGCCGAAGACCATCTCCGGCAAGATCCGCCGCGTCCAGCTGCGCGCCGCCGAGGAGGAGCGCCGGGCGAAGGGCGAGAAGGTCGCCCTGGAATTCTTCGAGGAGGATTTCCCGGAACTGAAGGGCTGAACGGGCGGCGGCCCCGAACCCGGCAGGCGGGGCACCGGCGGTCGTTTACCATGAAATTCCGGAGTGGTATTCCGGATTTTCATGGTAGATTGCAACCATGCATTCCCGGTCCGCCCACCTCGACGCCCTGCGCCGGCGCCTCGACGCCTTCCCCGTCGTGGCGCTGCTCGGGCCGCGCCAGGTGGGCAAGACCACGCTGGCGCGGCAACTGGCCGCGCAATGGGACGGCCCGGTCGCGACCTTCGACCTGGAGGACCCGGACGACCTGGCCCGCCTT
>JAEUNJ010000235.1 GCA_016791145.1 Rhodocyclaceae bacterium
GCCCTGTCCTCCGCGATGGCGGCGCGCAGCCGCGCGATGGCCTCGGGCATCTGCTCGACGGTGATGACGCCCCGGTCGCCGGCCTCCTTGCCGATGAGCTCCAGCAGACGCTTCGCCACCTCGCCGAACATCATGATGTCCGGCGCCGCCTCGGAACGGAAGACGAACATCACAGCCCCTGCTCCCCCAGCCAGTCGGCGATGTGCTGGGCGGGCCGCCGCCAGTCCCGTTCCAGCATGAGCCCGTGGCCGAGGCCGGAGAATATCTGCGCCTCGACGCGGTAGGTGCGGGCCGTCATTTCCACCAGGGAAACGGGAATCAGGTGGTCGAATTCGGCGCCGAGCACCAGCAGCGGCGCCCGGGTGACCCGGGATGGACGGGGCAGGTTGAACAGGGTCATGTCCCAGATGGCCCGGTGGGATTCGCGCTGGGACCAGCGGTAGAAGCGCTCCAGGTCTTCCACGTCCACCGGCTGGGCGAACAGGGCCTCGCGCAGGGACTCCATCCCGGCGCGCCCGCCGCCCATGATCCGGTTCAGGTCCGACAGCAGGCTGGGCTTGGTGAACATGAGCCCGAAGGCGGCCGACATCAATCCCTGGGGAGGTACGGAACAGAGCAGCACGGCGCCGGCGGCAGGATGGGATTCCAGGTACTTCTGCACCACGAACCCGCCCATGGAATGGCCGATCAGCACCGGCGGCGCGGGCAAGGTGGCCACCGCCTCGGCGACGTCCTTCACGTAATCGTTGATCGACAGGGTATCCAGCTTTTCGCGGCCCCGGCTGCGGCCGTGCCCGGACAGGCTCACGGCGTGGGCCGGATGCCCGGCGGCCGCGAAAAAGGGTAGGAAGTGCTCCTGAAAGCACCAGGCCCCGGTATAGGCGCCATGCACGAAGAGGAGCGGCACGCCTTTCGGCTCGGCGGGCACCTCGGAGAGGATTTCCAGTCCTTCGTAACGGGGACGGCTCATGGCACTTCCCGTCCGGCCGATGGACCCGGGGACGGCCGGTCGACAGTTCGCCGAAGCCCGGCTGCGTCCGCTTGTCCCTGCCTTGCGGTTCGACGGCGCGGGGCGCTCATGCGGGCACCGCCATGCCCCGTCGAACCGCGGGCCGCGCCGAGATCTCGTCGAACCATCGCCGCACGGACGGGTAGTCGGCCAGGTCCACCTCCTGCCACTCGTGGCGGGCAACCCACGGGTAGGTCGCCATGTCGGCAATGGAATACTCCTCGGCCAGGAAGGCATGGCGCGAGAGCTGGTCGTCCAGGACGCCGTAGAGGCGTGCCGTCTCCTTCCGGTAGCGGTCGATGGCGTACGGAACCTTCTCGGGGGCGAAGCGCAGGAAGTGGTGCGCCTGACCGAACATGGGACCGATCCCGCCCATCTGGAACATCAGCCATTGCAGTGCCTTGTATTTGCCGCCGGTGGATTCGGGCAGGAAACGGCCGGACTTCCCGGCGAGATAGACCAGGATCGCCCCGGACTCGAAGAGCGCGAAGGGCTGGCCGTCCGGTCCTTCCGTATCGAGGATGGCGGGGATCTTGCCGTTCGGGTTCACGGCCCGGTACTCCGACTCGAATTGCTCGCCGTTGGAGATGTTCACGGGCCTGACCTCGTAGGGAAGGCCGCATTCCTCGAGCATGACGGAGACCTTGCGCCCGTTCGGGGTGCCCCAGGTGAAAAGCGTGATCACGGGGGAGGGCTTTCGCTATGATGGACCGTCCATTTTAACGCCCGCAACGATGACCAAGTGGTTGCTTGCCATTTTGCTGGTGGTCCTGGTGACGGGACTGCTCCAGCCGGCGCTCGCGCGCCGCTTCCGGCTCGGCCGGCTGCCGGGGGACCTGGCCTTCCGCTGGCGGGGCCGCACCTGGATCTTCCCCTTCGCCTCCGTCCTGCTCCTGTCGGCGCTGGCCTCGCTGATCCTGCGCTGGCTGTGAGCGGACTTCGGCGGCCCGCCATCGGATGCGCGCTCCGCCGCACCGGCGACGGGAATTCCGGGACGTCCGCCGGGGAAACGGCCATCCCTCACCGGCACCGTTCCGGCGGAACGGGATGCCTCTTGCTCGTCGCGCAGGCACGGGTCGGCGTTCCTGAATTTCCCTGGTTTGGGACGGCCCGGCGGCGGGGCTCACACGGATGGCCGACTGTCCGGGCGCACGCTGACGGGATCGAAGGGGCCTCCCGGGCCCTGCCCATTCCGAAGCAGTGGAAGCCCGCAACGGGTTTCCAGGGCCGGGTTCAGTAGGCTCCCGTCTGCTTCAGGACGATGGGGACGGTCCTGGCGAGGATCTCCAGGTCTCCCAGGAAGCTCCGTGAATCGATGTAGTCCATGTCCAGCTGCATCCACTGCTCGAAGGACAACTGGCTGCGGCCGCTGATCTGCCAGAGGCAGGTGATCCCGGGGCGCACGCTGAACCGGCGGCGCTGCCAGTCGATGGTGAACCCCTCGACGTCCCGCAGGGGCAGGGGCCGCGGCCCGACCAGGCTCATGGAGCCGACGAACACGTTGATCAGTTGCGGGAGCTCGTCGATGCTGGTCCGCCGCAGCACGCGGCCGACCCTTGTGATGCGCGGGTCATCCTTGATCTTGAACACCGGCCCACCGGCCTCGTTGAGGTGTTCCAGCTGACCGATCATCTCTTCGCTGCGGATGTGCATCGTGCGGAATTTGATGAGGCGAAAGGGCCTCTTGTTGAGGCCGACCCGCTCCTGGACGAAGAAGACGGGCCCGGGCGAATCGCGTTTGATCAGGAAGGCCACGACCAGGAAGAGCGGCAGCTGCACGACCAGCAGGATCAGCGAGACGACGACGTCGAGCACCCGTTTCGAGATCCTGTAGAGGAGCGGCGCGGCGGAAGGGGCGACGGTGAATATGGGCCGGCCATTGACCCGATCCACGTACTGCTTGCTGAACGCGGGAAGAAAGATGTCGAGCGGCAGGCGGACGAGGACGCCCTGTTCCTCGCATTGCCGGATGGCCACCGCCGTCGCATCGTAATGGGACCGCAGGGGCAGGGCCACGAAGACCTCGTCGACCACGTTGGCCGCCAGGACCTTGGGGAGAACTGGCAGGGACCCGAGGTACCGGAGACCGGTGCGTTCCTCCCATTCGCGGTTGGGCTCCGCGTCCACGTAGCCGAGGGCCCGGTAGCCGGCCGCGGCGTCCTTGATCAGGCCGAGCACGGCTTCGGCGCGGCTCCCGCTGCCCAGGATCAGCACGGCGCGCAGATTGCGCCCGTGGCGCCGCAACAGGACCAGCACCCGGTACAGCACCAGCCTGGAGGCCATGGTGAGCACCGCGGCGAGCATCCAGGCGGTGAACGCGACCGCGAACGGAATCTCGCGAAGCTGGAACAGGACCGCCAGCCCCGCCGCAAAAAGCGAACCGAGGGCGCTGCCGTTCAGGATTTCGCGCACGTTCTGCGCGCTGGACAACCGGTGGGAACGGTACACGCCGCTCATCTTCATGGCCGCGTGCCATGCGATGGCGGCGGCGACCAGCCATCCGAGAGTCCTGCCGGGCGCCTCCCGCATGATCGGCAGCGGATCCAGTCCGTGCGACTGGGCGGCGACCCAGAGCCCGAAGCCGAAGATCGCGACATCGCACAGCCACAGCCCGACCAGGACGAGGCCCCGACGCTCCTCGGCGCTGAACCTCGCCGTCACCATGGCCGACGCGAAACCCGGCCGCAGCCGCCCCGTTCGCGGCCACCCGGACGGGGACCACCGGAACCGCCGCGCCGCCGGGTGCCTTCCGGCCCATGCGCCAGCGACTCCCGCCGCACCCGCCGGCAGCCACGGTCGCCGACCTTCCGCCGCGATCCAAGTCGCGCGACGCCAAGGGGAGGCCCGTGTTCGCGGGGTCGGCACGGCCTGGCGAAACACCGTCTCACCGCCGCCAACATCGACCGGCAACTCAAAACGTCCACCGCGCCCGTCCTTCCTTCGATTCGACTCCCATACGCAGCCCGCGCCGACGCGGCAACCGCATGGACTCCGCACGCTACTGCACTCGCCGAAGGGCCGTCAATAGGCCGAACGGGCCATGTGGCACTCGCCTCCGCACTCCGGACATTCCTTCCGGAGCGGCGCGCGCATCCCCGGCCGCGCGCGCAGGGGCCGCGCCACCGTCTCCGCACCCCATCACGAGGTAGCCGCTTTCGCCGCGCTCCGCCATACCGAGGGCAAGGACGGCCGGAGCGATGCGGGCCAGCGGAAATCCGGGCCTCGACGCAACGCGAGGGTACCCCGCGATGCGGCGACGGGTCGAATTCCGGGGTTCCCGGAAGGGTTGTTCACGCAACGCAATGCGGCAGGCGGCACCCGTTGGCGGCCCGTTGCCATCTCGTCGGGTG
Source organism: Rhodocyclaceae bacterium (assembly GCA_016791145.1). GTDB lineage: Bacteria > Pseudomonadota > Gammaproteobacteria > Burkholderiales > Rhodocyclaceae > JAEUNJ01. The sequence goes on from JAEUNJ010000235.1 coordinate 4,360, forward strand.
ATGGCATAATCGACCGACGGCGCCACCCGTCGCCGACCGGAGGAACCAGTGTGAGAAAGGGCGTTGTGCCGAGATCTGCCGCCCGCCGTCTGACAGGCTATGCATTTCTGCTGGCCTGCGGCGTCGTGGTGCTGTCCGGTTGCGCAGGTTCCCGGACGAGTGCCGAACGGATCGCCGTCCCGCAGGCGGTGGTCAAGTCCTCGGTCCGCTTCCAGAAGGAATACGTCCTTGCGGCCGGTGACCAGATCGAGGTGGCTGTCTGGCGCGTTCCGGAAGCGTCCCGTACTTTGATCATCCGGCCCGACGGCTTCATCACGCTGCCGATCGTCAATGATGTCCAGGCTGCGGGCCTGACGGCCCGGGAGCTTTCCGAGCGTTTGACCACGCAGTTCGCCACGCGCCTCGTGCGGCCGCAGGTGTCGGTGATCGCCATGCAGGTCCGCCAGCCCGTCGTCTATGTCGCTGGCGATGTCACGACGCCGATGACGGTTCCCCTGAGGACGGCCGGCACGGCAATGCAGGCCATCAGCGCGGCGGGGGGTGTCCGCCGCTCCGGGTCGGAAGGCGACGTGACCGTCATCCGCCTGGCCGAATCGGGATTCCTCGAGGCGATCCCGGTGGAAGGCGGGGCGGACGGCCAACCGGGACCCTACATGGGCTTGGCCGCGATGCAGCTGCAACCGGACGACATCGTGTTCGTTCCCGAGCACGGGCGCAGCCAGGTCGTCCGCTTCCTCGATGACATCGTTCTGAAACCCCTGCAGTTGATCCTGAACTACAAACTGATCCAGCAACTGAATTCCCCCTGACGGATCGCGGGATCGTCTGGGCCGGCCGGTGTTTCCACCCGATAGAAAGGAAATGATGGAAGACGTCAAGGTGGTGATCCTTTGCGGCGGAAAGGGAACCCGGGCCTACCCGTTCACGGAGTACATGCCCAAGGTGATGATGCCGATCAACGGCACGCCCATCCTGGTGCACCTGATGAAGCTCTATGCCGCACAGGGCTTCAACAACTTCGTGCTCGCCGCCGGCCACCGCCAGGAGATGCTGCACGACTACTTCGCGGGCCGCTTCTCGGACTGGAAGATCAACATCGTCGACACCGGCGCCGACGCCGATACGGGGGACCGGATATTCCGGTGCGGCGCCCATGTCGGGGAGCGGTTCTTCGCCACCTATGGCGACGGTCTCGGGGACCTGGACCTGCACGAGTTGCTCGACTCGCATGTCCGGTCGGGCGGTCTCGCGACGCTGACGACGGTCCCCCTGCGGTCGCAGTACGGGCTGGTGGTGTTCGACGACGCGGGCCAGGTCCAGCGCTTCGAGGAGAAGCCGCTGGTGAAGGACTACTGGATCAATGCCGGTTTCTTCGTCTTCGAGAAGCAGGCGCTGCTGGAATGGAAGGGACATAACCTGGAACAGGACGTCCTCCCGGACTTTGCGCGCCGCGGTCGCCTGTTCGTCAACACCCATATCGGATTCTGGAAATCCATGGACACCAGCAAGGACCAGCAGGAACTCGAGAAACTTTGCGCGGGGGGGTTGCCGCCGTGGATCCATCCCTCCGCCCGGACAGGGGAGGGCGCATGATGGCGGGCGACGACTTCTGGCGCGGGCGTTCGGTCTTCGTGACCGGCGCGACCGGCCTGCTGGGCAGCTGGCTGGTGCCGGAACTCGTGCGGCGCGGGGCGGCGGTGGTGGCGCTCGTCCGGGACGGGTCGCCGCGAAGCCTCCTGGTCCGCGACGGCTGGCTCGATCGCGTGGAAACCGTGCGGGGCTCCCTGACGGACGAGGGGCTCGTTCGCCGCGCCCTCGCCGAGTATTCAGTGGAAACCGTCTTCCACCTCGGCGCCCAGACGCTCGTCGGCGTCGCCAAGGTGGACCCCGTGGGCACCCTCGAGGCCAACGTTCGCGGGACCTGGATGCTCCTGGAGGCCGCCCGCCAAACGAATGTGCGGCAGGTGCTCGTGGCCTCGTCGGACAAGGCCTACGGAGACTCGCCCGACCTTCCGTATCGCGAGAGCCATCCTCTCCAGGGCCGCTTTCCCTACGACTGCTCGAAAAGCTGCACTGACCTCATCACGACCATGTACGCGCGCACGTTCGGGCTGCCCGCCTGCATCGCCCGCTGCGGAAACCTGTTCGGAGGCGGGGACCTGAATTTCAGCCGGCTGATCCCCGGCGTCATCGAGGCGACGCTGCACGACCGCCCCTTCCTGATCCGCAGCGACGGCAAGTTCGTCCGCGACTTCCTTTACGTGGAGGATGCGGCTTCGGCCTACATCCAGTTGGCGGAGAAGCTGGCCGCCGACGAGAAGCTCGCCGGCGAGGCATTCAACTTCGGGCTGGAGCTTCGGCCCACGATGATCGAGATTACCGAGCGCGTCCTGTCCATCATGGGAAGGACAGACCTGCGACCGGTCATCCAGAACATCGCCTCCGCGGAAATCCGCGAGCAATTCCTCGATGCGACCAAGGCCAAGTCGGTTCTCGGCTGGTCGCCCAGGTTCGGAATGGACGAGGGCATCCGTCGCACGGTGGCCTGGTACAAGGATCACTTCTCGGCGGCGAGCGGCGTTCGCGAATAGCCAACCCAGCGGTCAGAAAGGAGCAGCCCATGCGTGTCTATCTCGGTGACCTGCGCTATGACTACTCCGGGGTCCTCGCCAACGATTGCATGCCCCTCGGCGTCGCCTACATGAAGGCGGTCATGGACCGGGAGGATCCGGGAGGCGAGATCGACACACGGCTCTTCGTCTACCCGGAGAAGCTGCTCGATGCGATCGTCCGGGAGCCGCCGGACGTCCTGATGCTCACCAACTATGTCTGGAACGAGGCGCTGAGCCATTACTTCTTCCGCCAGGCCCGGGCCAGGAATCCGGAAGTGCTGACCGTCATGGGCGGACCCAACATCTCCCTGGAGGCCGAGCGCCAGATCGCCTTCGTGGACCGGCACCCGCACCTCGATGTATATGCCCTCGGAGAGGGTGATTTCCTGGCCCACGAGATCGTCCGGACGTTCATGGACGCCGGGCTTTCCAGGAGAAGGCTCGGGCAGGCCGGGCTTCCGTCCTGCGTGTATCGCGACGGAGACGGCAAGCCGACCGTCGGCGAGGTGCAGCCGCGGCACAAGGTGGTGGAGGAGATCCCGTCGCCGTGGTTGAGCGGCATCCAGGACGAGTTCTTCGACGGTCGCCTCGCGCCGATGATCGAGACCAACCGGGGTTGCCCGTTCACCTGCACGTTCTGCGTCCAGGGAACGAAATACTATTCGAAGATCCACAATTTCCCGGTCGAGCGGATCAAGGAGGAAATCGGCTACATCGCGCGACGGATCAAGGATCGCTCGCCGCACATGGGGACGCTGCGGATCGCCGATTCCAACTACGGAATGTACGAACGGGACGTGGAGATCTCCGCCCACATCGGTGCGATGCAGAAGGAGTATGGCTGGCCGACCTTCATCGATGCGACGACGGGAAAGAACAAGCCTGAGCGGATCATCAAGTCGGTGGAGCAGGTCAGCGGCGCGCTGGTCCTGTACCAGGCCGTGCAGTCCCTCGACGAGGATGTCCTCCGCAAGGTCAAGCGCCAGGCGATCAAACTCGATGCCTACAAGGCCCTGGAAGTTCACATGCGGGGCCGTGGATTGCGGTCGAATTCGGATCTGATCCTGGGCCTCCCCGGGGAATCCCTGGAGAGCCACCTGCGCGGACTGCACGCCCTGCTCGACAGCAACATCAATCAGATGCACAACTTCCAGGCGATGATGCTGAAGGGGGCCGAGATGGAGATGGTCGAGTCACGGACCCTGTTCAAGTTCGATACCCGGTTCCGCGTGCTGCCGAAGAACTACGGGGTGTATGGCGACGAGAAGGTCTTCGACGTGGAGGAGATCATCGTGGCCACCGATACGCTGCCCTTCGCGGACTACCTCACCTGCCGCAAGTGGCACCTGGTGAGCAGCGTGTTCTGGAACGATGGCTGGTTCTCGGACGTGGTGCGCTTCGTCAATTCCCACGGGATCAGGAACTCGGAGTGGTGGGGGCGGATGCTTCCGGCGCTCGAGGATGGCAGTCCCGCGGCGCGCGGCTTCCTGGACAGCTTCGTCGGCGAGACCGTGGGGGAACTCTTCCCGGACCGCGAATCCTGCATCGCCTTCTATTCGCAGCCGGACAATTTCCGCAAGCTCGGCAACGGCGAGATCGGCGACAACCTCATGTATCGCTATCGGGCCATCGCCTCGTTCCAGCTATGGGACGAAATCTGCGCCGCGGCCATGGGGGCCACGCGCGAACTGCTGGAGGAACGGGGGGTTCCCGCGAAGATCGACGACTTCGATGGCTTCTGGGCGGATTTCACCACCTACGTGCGCCTGCGCCACGCTTCCGGCACCGATCGCGCAACCATCCTCGCCCCGGTCTCCGCGGAGTTGGGCTACGACTTCGCCGGATGGCTCGCGCGGGAGACGCCGGGCGACCCCAACGAATTCCGGCTGCCGCGGCGAGTACCCCACGATTTCACGCTGGAACCCGACGCCCGCCGGGAACTGGACAGCGCCCTGTCGGTGTGGAGCACCCACATCAAGGGACTGTCGAAACTGGTGACCCGGATCAACGTGGCCTGGCAGGTCCGGGAGTGCCGGACCCGGCGCGAAGCCTGTGTGGAAGCGGCCTGATCCAGCAGGCGCAAGAGGAAACTAGGGCCTGGCCACGAAGGCCGCCTGGGAGAGGACGGCCCTCGCCCCCTGGTATCCCAAGGGTATTCGGGCATGCAGGTCCACCGACGAAAATCCTGCATCCCAGATCATCTGCTCGAGGGCACCGAAACTGAAGTCCCACCATGTATTATGGGTTTCGCCGCTTTCGTAGCTCATGAGCCTGGCGGGCAGGACGGGATTGTAGACGTCGACGATGACCGCCTTCCCGCCCGTCACGCTGCACACGTTGGCCAGCGCCTTCATCGGGTTCATCAGGTGCAGCAGGACGTCGCTGATGAACACCATGTCGAACTTGCCGAGCTTCTCGGGCGAAAGATCGTAGACGTTCAGGGAGACCCGCTGGACGCGGGACCGCAGGGCCTCCGCCGCCAGCTTGAACCCGAGACCCGTGCGTTGCGCCAGGTAAGCGGCGGATTTCTGGCGGCGGATCCTCGGCGTCATGTCCACCTCGGCAAAGCTGTCGATGTCGAGGGCCACGACTTCAGCGGCGCCGCGCCGCTCGAATTCGAAGGCCCAGAATCCGTCGAAGGTCGCCACATCCAGGACGCGCATCCCGTCCAGGCGCTCCGGAATCGGATACCTGCCGAGGATCGGCCGCAGATCGAACCATCCCGGCGTCACGACGCCGCCGCCCAGGTCGATCGTGTGGTACCACTCGATCGCCGCCACCCGCTCCGCCAGGGAACCCGGCGGTGCGGCGATCGTGTGGTCATCCGGGCGAGGCTCGAGGCCCCGGTCCGACGGTCCTTGCTGGGCCGAGTCACCCAGCAGGCCGCCCGCCGTCCTGATCTGCCGCGCCGTCTTCGGCGGGAGGTAGGCCAGCAACTGGAGCCCACCAATCCTGAACCCACGAAACGCCATGTCACCCTCCGGGACCGCCAAACGCCGGCTTCACCGCCCTCCGCACCCCCGGACGCGATCCCCGGCCACGGTGAAAGATACCCGATTCGCCCCCCACAAAAACGGGTCCCGGAAACATTCCGCCCGGCGGCGGGACGGCGGTTGCGCCGTTGTCTCGCGGGACGTTACACTAGCGGCCCCGAGGCCACAGGCTGGCGTGATCCGACGCCGCGTCGGCCGGCCAATCGGTGCCAGCGTCGCGGCCTCGGTCGTTCGCATGGCGGAGGAATCCGCCACAGGGGGGTGTGCGCCGACCGCCCCGGCCCTGCGGACGGGGCGCATCCGGAGGGCGTCGGAAGTTCCATGGATGGTCAATGACATACCAGGACACGGCGCGGCCCGGCAGGGAAGCCGACAGTTTCGATGTGGTCGGATCGGTCAGGAGCCTGGCCGAAGCCGTCAGGCATCACAAGCTGATGGTCGCGGCCTGTGTCGCGACGACACTGGCGATCACGACGCTCTATGTCTTCGTCTGGCCTCCGATCTATCAATCGGAGGCCATGGTGGCCGCCGAACGGGACCAGGATCCTGCCCGGGACGCCTTCTATAGTTCGTGGAGCTTCTTTCGCAAGGAGGATGCCCGCACGGAACTGGAACTGATGCGGTCCGGGTCGGTCCTGAAGGAACTCATCCAGCGGGAGAACCTGAAGTACGAGGACGTCTACCATCCCTTCACGTCCCAATTGGCGTATTTCTGGGAGACTTCGTGGCCCGGACGGGGCTACAAGACCATCAAGGAATCCCTGTTCGGAAACGAGGACATGGCGGGAATCACGCCCGAGCAGGCCGATTTCGGGCGGACGATCAGGGATCTCTACGAAGGGATATCCATCGAAACCGTCGGGGAAGCCAACGTGGCCCGCGTCCGGATGAAGGGCCCGTCGCGCCGCGTCTCCGCCATCACCAACACGCTGCTGGACGTCTATATGGAGAAGCGCTCGGAACATCACCTGGGCGAGGCCCGGCAGGCGTTCGAGATCCTGAAGAAGGAGGCGGAGCGGGCACGCCAGGACCTGCAGGAGGTCGCCGAGCGCCGGGTCGCCTTCCTCCAGGAACACAAGCTGGTCTTCGATCTGCAGAAGGAAACCCAGGAAGTGAAGAATCTGGTCGAGCTGGAGGGGTCCATCGCCAATACGCGCATCAAGGTGGCCTCCCTCCATGCGTCCCTGGTCGACGTGGACAAGCAACTGGTCCAGGAGCCGCCGACCCAGAAGATATCCGCGGTCAAGGAACAGAACGTCCTGCGTGAGTCGGCAAAGCTGAAGAAGCTGGAACTCCAGAACCAGCTCGCATTGACGCTGAATCGCTACCGGGAGGATTCTCCGGAGGTGATCGAACTGAAGGAATCCATCGGCCGGCTGGACGTCATCATCGACGCAACGCCGGAGACCGTGGAGAAATCGGCGACCGAGGGGCTGAACTCCGTGCATCAGCAGTTGCTGACCTCCCGTTCCACCCTGCGTTCCGAACTGGAGGGGCACAACGCGAGCCTCACGGCGATGGAGACCATCGGCAAGGAGATGCGGAACCGGCTTTCGATGGTCCCCGACGTGCAGAACCGGTTGAAGCAACTCGACAGCGCGTACGGTACGGCCCAGGAGAAGTTCCAGGCGCTCCTGGTCAAGCTGTCGCAGGTGGACGTGAACCTGGCGACGGCCAAGGCGACCCCCCCGAGCCTGCGCATCGTCGATTACGCGGTGCCGCCGTCCTCCCGCTGGTGGCCCCGCCTGAAGATCCTGTATCCCGTCGCATTGCTCGTCGGCCTGCTGCTGGGCGTGGCGGCGGCCCAGATCAAGCGCCTTGCCGGCGGCCGGGTGCGGCGGAACAGTTGGGGACGCCGCACCGGCGATGCCCTGATCTATGGACACCTGGTCGTGGCCACCTACGGCCACCCCTTGAAGGTCATCCTTCCCGGAGAAGCCGAAGCTTCCGGCGAGGCGGAGGCCAGTTCGTGACTGCCGGAAACGCCTCGTTGCGCAAACGGATCATCGGCGGCAACGCCGCCGGCGTAGTGCCCGATGCGGCCCCCTACCACCGCCTGGCGCTACAACTGCATTACGAGCTGCCCCATGACCAGCAGCCCAGATCGGTTCTGCTCGCCACTCCCGGGCCTTCGCCGCTGGCCGCCCATGTGTCGATCTCCCTGGCCCACAGCATGGCACAGGAGCTTCAGAAACCCGTCCTGCTGATCGATGCCGACGGCCGCACCGGCACCCTCTCCTCGATCCTCGGCTGCACGGGTGCCCAGGGATTCTCCGAGTTGCTCCTGCAGGCGGGAATGCCCCTGCAGGACCTTGTCCTGCCGACCAACGACGAGCACGTGTATTTCCTGCCGGCCGGCCAGGTCGGGCGCTCGACCCGGCAACGCCCCAACGTCGAGGCCGTCGGCGCGGCGCTCGCCGCGGCGTCGAACTACGATTTCCTCATCCTGGCCGGCGGCAGCGTATTGAACGACTCGCTGGCCCTGGGCATCGCACCCCATGTCGGCTGCGTGCTGATGATCCCGGTCGAACACGAGACGCTGGCCGAAGACCTGGATGTGGCGCAGCGCTCGCTGCGTTTTTGCAAGGCCAGGAAGATCGGGCTGCTGCTGGCAACGGCCGTCCTCGGCGAGCACTGAACGCCCGCCAGCCGCCGCCGAGGGAATGACGAGGTGATGTCGCCATCCCTCTCCCGGCACCTCCGGGAATCCGCCGTTCCCCTGCTGATCGTCTTCGGTTTCGCGGCCCTCCTGCTGATGGTGCTGGCCACGGGCAGCATTCGCGCCCTGGCCAGCGTGCTGTTCGTGGCGATCGGCATCGTCGTCGCCTTCGGATCCGGCAACCCGCGGCTGTTCGCGCTCTGGGGGTTGATGATCACGATCTCCCTCAACCTCAGCAAGCACTTCGGGCCCATCGTGAACAAGGGTGGCGGGGAGACGTCCTTCCGGGTGGAGGTCAGCGATCCTTTCCTACTGGTACTCGCCTTCTTCCTGCTGCGCGACCTCTGGAGCTTCCGGCTCCCCGGGCTCCGGATTCCGCGGGTCACCTACCTCTGGCTGGCGATCATGGGCATGGGCATCGCGACGATCGTCGCCGGGCCCTGGCGGACGACGGCCGCCCACGAGGTCGTCCGGATGATCAAGATGACCCTGCTCTTCATCGTGGTCACGAACGAACTGCGCACGCCCGGCCGGATGCTGCATTGCATCGGCGGACTGGTGGCGGGAATGCTGGGACAGAGCGTGATCGGCATCCTGCAATACGCGCGGGGGGCGAATCTGGGCCTGGAGATCCTCGGTGAGACGAGTGCGAAGACGATCGAGGTCCTCGCCCAGACCTCCCTTCGCTCCGAGAAGGTCTGGCGGGTGAGCGGCCTGCTCCTCCACCCCAATCTGTTCGGCATCTACCTCGCCACCCTGATCCCCGCGGCGGCGGCCGCGTTTCTCCTGCGGATCGGCGGGCCTGCGCGGGCCTTCTTCCTGGCAGCCGCGGGCGCCGGTACCGTGGCGCTGATCTTCACCTTCTCCCGGTCGAGCTGGGCCAGCTTCGCGGCAGCGGGTATCGTTCTCGCCGCCGTCATGGTTCGTCACGGCGGATTGCGGAACCGATCCATGAAGGCGGGGCTGGTCGCCGCGGTGACGGTCGTCCTGATCGGCGCCGCATTCTCCGGGCAGATCGCCACGCGCCTGTTCGAGAGCCGGGAGGACGCCACGCTGGGCCGGGCCCAGTTCGAAAAGGATGCGATGCGGATGATCTGGGTGAAGCCCTGGCTGGGCTGGGGGGTCAACAGCTACGTGCATGAGGTCGTCCCTTACCTGGAGCACCCCGTCAAGGCCTATTCCGGCTGGGTTCCACCCGTCCATAACATCTACCTGCTCTGGTGGGCGGAAACCGGCATCGTCGGCCTCGCCATCCACCTGTGGCTGTGGGGGGGGCTCGCCTGGGTGGCGGTGCAGAACCTTCGCGTCCGCGACGAAGTCATGTACGTGGCCAATGCCGCCGCCCTGGCCGCCCTCGTGGCATTCGCCGTGGATGGCTTCCTGAGCTTCTCCCTTCGCATCAATCAACCGCAGCGGGTCTTCTGGGTCCTCGGCGCGATGATCATGGCCGTCCGCTACTGGCGCCTCAGGCAGCCGCCCGCTTCACGAACCGCCGGGGTCGCGGAATGACGGGGGTGGCGGGCGGCATTCCGCCTCCGGGCGACCTGGGGCCCAGGGTCCTGCGCAATACGGCCGTCCAGGCCATCGGCCGGAACCTCATTGCGCTGGCCCGCATGGTGACCATTGCCGTCATCGTGCGCCAATACGGCGCGGACACCTTCGGCGAGTATGCCATCATGATTGCCTTGCTTCAGGTTGCCGAGGGCGTGGCGGATTTCGGCACGACGGAGGTGTTCGTGCGCGACGTGGCCCGCCGTCCGGAACAGGCGCACCGTTACATGCGCGTATTGACGGCCGCCAAGCTGTTGCAGGTGCCCGCGGCCTTTTCGGTACTCGCGGCCGCCGTCTACCTGATCGGCTATCCCACCCACCTCGTGGAGGCAGTCCTGCTCGCCGGCATCGGCCTGGTCTTCTTCGCGGGCGTGACGGTGTATCGGGTGATCTTCAAGGCCACCCTGAGCATGGAGCGGGAACTCCTGCCGGAACTGGCATCGGTGCTGTTCATGATTGCCCTCGTGGCTGCGGTCGCCGACGGCAGCCTGCTGACCATCGCCCTCTGCCACCTGGCTTCCCGCGCGGTCTTCTTCGCCGGGTGCTACGCACTGGGGAGGAACCGCTTCCGGCCCTCGATCGCGGGCGTCACCCGTGCCGACGTGTTCAGCGGCCTTGCCGGCTCCGCCGCCATCGGCGCGGCCGGATTCCTCGTCATGGTCTACGAGGCGCTCGACGTGCTGTTCCTGTCGCGGCTCGCCACGGCGGGGGACGTGGCCCTGTACTCGGGCGCCCAGAGGCTGGCGTGGCCGCTCCTGATGGCGCTCGCGGCGGTGGGGGGCTCCATGTATCCCCTGCTGGCATCCCTTTGGCCCCATTCACCGGCGGAGTTCGCGCGGACCTGCCAACGCGGCCTGGCCGGGATGCTGACGGTGGGGGGCCTGGCCCTCGGCACGGGATTGGCAGGAGCGGAGTTCTTCCTCGGGCTCCTGGGCCCCGGCATGTCCGATGGCGCCGGGGCTTTCCGCATCCTCCTCCTCCTTTGCGTCAGCAAGGCCGTCTCGATGACCATCGGGCCCGCGCTGCTGGTGGTCAGGGCGCAGCGGTCCATCCTGCTCCTGGTGGCGATGGCGCTGGTCGCCAAGGCCGCCGCCATCGCGCCGGTGGCGTCGGGCTTCGGCTATGTGGGGGTCGCATGGGCGGCCCTGGCGGTGGACGTCCTTTTCGTCGAGTTACCCGCCCTCTACCTGGTCCACAGGCATACGGGGTTCCATCCCGACTGGAGGGTGGCCTCCAAGATCGCCGGGGCCGTGGCCGCGGCCGCGCTCCTGCCGGGCATGGTCCTCCCCCGGGGCAGCCTCGCGGCGGCCTGTGCCGCAGCCTGTATCTACACGGCCGTCGTATTCCTGACCGGGGCGGTGACCACGGCCGAGATAGGGAGACTGGTGAAGCGGGGTTCGCGATGAACGGGGCTCCGCGCGTGGCACTGGTGTCGATCGGAATCGGGCGCATCCAGAGGGGGTTCGAGCGCTACTTCAGCGATCTGTTCGGGGTTCTCCGCGACCGGTTGCCGATCACGCTCTACAAGGGCGGCGGAGAGGATGCGCCGTCCGAGAAGGTTCCTTCCAGCCTGGCTGCCTGGACCCGGATCACCCGGCACCTGCCCCTGAAGCAGGTCGCGGCCGAGTATCCGGAATACCGGCACGACTGCCTGGCCTATGCCGTATCCATGTTGCCGGATCTGCTGCAGGACCGCTTCGACGTGGTCCATGTGATCGATCCGCCGTTGGTGTATCACCTGCAACGGCTGAGGATGCTGACCCGGTTCCGTCCCCGGCTGCTATTCACCAACGGCTGCCACATGCCGCCCCAGTACTATCCCCGTGCCCACGTGCAGCATGTGGCGGAGGTCCTGTTCCAGGAAGCCCTGGCGTCGGGGGTTTCCCCGGACCGCATCACCCTGGCCCCCTGCGGCTTCCACCCGGAACGCTTCGAGGCGCCGGAAACGCGGGCGGAACTGCGCCGCAGCCACGGCATCCCGCCCGATACCTTCGTGATCCTCGACGTCTCGGCGATGAAGCGCAGCCACAAGCGGGTTGATCACCTGATCCAGGAGGTTGCCCGGCTGGACGGGGACGTCCTGCTGTGGCTGGACGGCAAGCCGGAGGATCCCGAGATCCCGGATCTGGCGGAACGCCTGCTGGGCCCGCGCTGCCGGATCACCTTCGTGCCCTCGGCAAAGGTGCGGGAACTCTATGCCCTGGCGGACGTTTTCGCCCATGCCGCCCTGGAGGAGTCCTTCGGTCTCGGACTGGTAGAGGCGGCCTCCACCGGCCTGCCGACCATCGCCCATGACTCGCCGCACTTCGCGTGGCTGCTCGGCGGCCGGGAGAATCTGGTGGACATGTCCCGGCCGGGTGCGCTGGCGGCGAAACTCGCCGCCGTCCGGACCACTCCGGCCGAATCCCGCGCGGCGGCCGCCGCCGTGGCGCGGGACATCCGGGCCCGCTTCGACTGGCGCAACCTCGCCGCCTGTTACGAAGCCCTCTACGCCCGGGTCGCCGGGTCCGCCTGATGCCCGTGCCGTCCCCCCTGTCCATCGCCGAGACCCGCACCCGCCTGCGGGCCGATCACGAACGCCTCCTGGCGATCCTGCGGGCCTCCCGGCCGGACGACCCGCCGCGTTCCGCGCGTTTCCACCCGGCCTACGTGTGCGTCGCCCTCTACCGGCTGTCCAACCATCTGTTCCGGGCGGGACACCGGCGTTCGGCACGCCTCCTCTGGCACCTGAACCTGGTGCTGACGGGGGCGGACATCAGCGAACCGGCCGACCTCGGCCCCGGCCTGGTGGTCATGCACCCCCCCGGCACAGCGATCATGGGCACCGCCGGCCGCAACCTGACCGTCATGGCCTGCGCCGGGATCGGGGGGGAACTGGGACGCCGGGAGGACGTGGGGGCGGGACCGGGCCTGGCGATCCTCGGCGACGACGTGGTGCTGGAACCGCACAGCGGCGTCCTCGGGCCCGTCCGGATCGGCCACCGCGTCCGGGTGGGCGCGGGCATCGCCATCGCCCGGGACGTGCCCGACGACACCTGCGTCGAGTGGCCGCAACCGCGCTACCTCCCGCGCAAGGACCGGCCTTGAACCCGGATTGCCGGCGCCACGGGCACCATCGGCTGCGGCGCGTGCGGGAGGAGATCCGCGCCGACATGCGCCGCTACATGACCAGTTCGCCGGAGAACCTCGCGCGCGGGGACGGCTTCCTCACCCGCCTGAGCACCCTGCTGCGCCCGGAGATCGTGTGCCTGGCGCTCCACCGGACGGCGCACTGGCTGCACGTCACCGGCTGGCGGCGCGCGGGCCGGGCCGCCGCCCGCCTCAACTTCCTGCTGCACAAGGTCAGCATCACGCCCGAGAGCTGCATCGGCCCCGGCTGCCGCCTTCCGCATCCCCCCGGAGTGGTGTTCCACGGCCGCGCCGGAGAAGGGCTGACGCTATACTCGATGGCCGTGTGCTGCGCCCGAGAGGATCGACTGGACGGCCCGCCCGAGGAAGGACCGCACCTGGGCGATCGGGTGATGCTGGGTGGTCATGCGGTCCTGATGGGGCCGATCCGGGTGGGGGACGACGCGAGGATAGAGTTCTGCGTCGGGGTCACCAAGGACATCCCTGCGGGAACGGTCGTGGCCCGGCGGCTCCGCCGTCCCACCTTGCGCCCGCGCCCGGAGGCTTGAACCATGCGGATTTCCGTCGTCATCCCGACCTTCAACCGGGCCCGCCTGATCCGCAGCACCATTCCGGCCCTGGTCGGGCAGCAGGTCGGCCCCGGTGTCACGTACGAGGTCATCTTCGTTGACAATGGGTCGTCGGACGATACCCGGTCGGTGCTGGCGGAAGCTGAAAGAGCCGCTCCGGAAGTCCTGCGCCACCGCAGCATCGCCCCCACCGGAGGTCCCTCGGCGCCGCGCAACGTGGGCATCCGGGCCGCCGACGGAGACGCCATCGTCATCCTGGACGACGACGTGCTCCCCGATCCCGGGCTGGTGCAGGCCTACGCCGAGTTCCACCGGGCGCATCCGGAGCCCCACCATGCCGCCGTAGGCGAGGCCTACGTTCCGGAGGACCTGCTGGCCGACCCCATGTCGCTGTTCCACGCCTTCCCCTATGACAGCGTGCGCAACCTGGATCGGCTGCGCTATCTGCATTTCTGGACCTGCAACGTCTCCGTCAAGCGTCAGTTCATGCTGGAGAAGGGCATGTTCGACGAGCGTTTCCTCTACAACGAGGACATGATCTGCGGGCACCGCCTGGAAGAGGGCGGCATGCATCTCCATTTCCTGCCGGCCGCCCGGGGACAGCACCTCCATCAGATGACGCCAGCGGGGCTCGAGGCCAAGGGCATCTTCACGGGACGCTGGATCCATGCCACCTGCCAGTACTTGCCCGATCCGGAACTGAAGCGCAAGTTCGGGGTCATCGACCCGAGCATCGGATGGTCCCTGGTGGCGCGACGCCTGGCGAACCGGGCGGGGTTCCGCCTGATCGACAACCCGCTGACGCGCGCGGCGCTGCGCGCCCTCGGGGCGACCGATGGACGACGAAGCCGGGTGTCCGACCTCTACTACTACATCATATTCCGGCGGTCCGTGGTCGCCGGCTACGCGCAGGCCCGGCGGGAAGCGAAGGCGGGCCTGGCGCCCCTCATCGCGGACGAGACCTCCGGGTGGGTAAACCGGGGGGACGTCTGAGGGGATCTCACAGGAGCAGGGCCCGGAACCGGACGCTGCCGGCGGTGAGGATGCCGAAGGAGATCAGGTCCCGCGGCAGGTAGAAGAAGGCTCGCAGGAGGCGCCGTGCGCCGCGCATGGACACCGTTTGCTCGCCGGCGCGCAGCCAAAGATAGGGCAGGAAGCCCGCGAACCCCCAGAAAGACCACAGCGGCCACCCGAGGCCCCCCGCCACCGCCAGGAAAAGGGCCGCCTGGGCGCGGTCGAAGAAGTACCTGGCAAAGAAGAAGCGGCGCGTCTCCGGGAAGTCGCGCACGATGCGCGGACAGATGAACAGGCGCTTCTCGACCAGCCACTCGGCCGGGGTGATCCTGAACACGGCATGGCGGACCAGCGCCTGCGGCGTAAAGCGGCTTTGCCAGCCGGATCGCTTCACGGTCCACGCCAGCGCCACGTCCTCCCCGCCGACCGGCCTCGTGGCGTTGGGCGTCAGGTCGGCCACGAACCCGCCCGCCGCCTCGAATGCCTCGCGGCGGTAGAAGATGTTTGCCGTTTCGTACAGGAAGGATTCCGACTCGACCCGCAAGGTGCGATTGAACACGCTATGCGGCACGCCATCGACCGGCAGCACCTTCCCCTGGACGAGGCCCACGCCATCGGCAAACGCATCGAGTCCGGCGCGCAGCCACCCGGGATCGGCCTGGCAATCGCTGTCCATGAAGGCGATGATCGGGCCGCGCCCCGTGCGGACGCCCAGGTTGCGGGACGGTCCCGGTCCCTCGGGGGCCTTGCGGAGGCAGGACAGACTGCAGCCCGGCGGCGGATTCAGGCTCCGCACCATCGTCTCGTTCCGGTCGTCGGGGGAACTGTCCACCACGATCACCTCGTAGGTCCGGCCGTCCATGTCCTGGGTAAGCAGGGAGTCGACCGCCAGGCGGAGGAGTTCGGGACGCCGATAGGCGGGAATGACGACCGTGACGCAGGGTGGCGGTTCGGCGGTGACGGACGAGGCCATGGACCCGCACCTATTGGCGAACCAGGATCAGCGAAGTGACCGAATGGGGCGGGAAGCGATAGGAGAACTTCGGTCCCGTGACCTCCAGGGGCTTGCTGGCCAGGACCACGTCTTCAGGGCTCCCGCGATGGAAGCGCCGGTGTTGGCCGTCCTCCACCTGGTTCCCCCAGACGAGGCCGGGGACGCGGATCACCTGGGTGCCGGTATGGGCATCGATGCCGCTGCCGGTCAGGGACACGGCCGAACCATCCTTCCGGGGCCGGAAGCCGACAACGGAAATGGCCGCATCGATGGGACTGTCGAAATGGCGGTTGACGACGAGCACGTAGAGCTGCCGGCCATCGGCGGACAAGCTGGCGACCACGTCCAGGTACGGGGCCGACTTCACGCCTTCGGTCAGACCCACCGTCTCGCTGTCGAAGGTCGGCCCGTCCACGCTGTAGCGGACCAGCTGGTCCCCGAAGTGCCGGGAGAACATCTGGAACGCGTAGTACCTGGGGGTCGGCGCCCATTGGGGATTGGGAGGAAAGTCGCCGTTCCGGGAGCCGATCCAGCCGAGCACGCTGAAATCGTTGAGCATCCAGAAGTTGGCCATCTGCGTCTGCGGGGACTCCATGAAGACCTTCATGGCGCTCGCCGCGAAAAGGGCGGAGCCGAGGGTCTTCGGATGGTCCACATAGCGTCCCTTGTGCTCCCACTGGAAGACCGGCGCCCATTCGGTGACGGCGATGAAGGGCTTGCGTCCGGCACGGCCGGGGGCGTACTGCTCTATCTGGCGCGAAAGCGTCTGGAGGTTGCGCGCGATGTTGGCGGGAGCCGCCACCATGGCGCGGTAGATCGTCCGCAGGTCCTTCTTCTTCTCGTCGTCATCGCCGATCAGCGGCGCGTAGGCGTTATGCACCGAGAGGAAGTCGATCTGGTCTCCGGCCTTCTCGAGGACCGTGCGGTTCCAGTTCGGGTAGCCCACCACCGCATACCGCCCCTGGTTCTCCCCGCCGATGGCGCCGATCAGGATTCGCGGATCTGCGGCCCGCATGGCGGCGGCGTACTCCCGGAACCGGCGGGCATAGGTATCCGGATCGATGGTGCTGGCGCGCGACACCGGCGAGCCATCCTTGATGTACAGCTCGTTGCCCACCTCCCAATAGCGGACCCGAAGCGCCTTCCCATTCACGTAGCGCACCCAGTCGGCAGCCTCCTTGGCCGTACCGGTGCCCGCGTTCACCGTGATCATCAGTTCGGCGCCGACCTGCTCGGCGAACGCAATCGCCTCGTCGGTGCCGAAGTTCGGCCGCGACTTGTCGTCCCGGCCGGGCTCATGAACCACGAGGGGGCGCTTCTCGAACGGGCCGATGCCGTCCCGCCAGTGGTAGAAGTCGGAATAGATGCCCCCAGGATAACGGATCAGCGTGATGCCCAGGTCCCGGGTCAGGCGGGTACCCTCGGCATCGGGCTTCATTGCCTTCTCGTTCCACATGTAGGTGGCATTCCAGCGCCACTCCATGTTGGTCCCGAACAGCGTGCGCGGAATCCGGCGGCCGACGGCGGCGGCGTCCACCTCGATGGTCGCGGCCAAGGCCTTCGCGGGCGTCGCCGCCCGCGCGGCCGGCGCGCCGCCTGTGGAGACGGAGACGTCGTCGAACCAGGCGGAACCGGCCTTCCCGTCCACCCAGACGGTGAGGAACAGGCGCGTCGAAGGGTCGGCCGGAACCGGGTAGGTCTGCGCCTGGCGCGCCCAATCGCTTCCGCCGTGCGACAGCATGACCAGGTTGCCGGGCTTCCCGCCGACGATGGACAGCATTCCGACCAGCGCCTTGGCGCCTCCGTCCGCCGACAGGAACGCCGAGAACTCGACCTTCTTTCCCAGCAGGCCGGCGGCGGGAATCTCCTGGGCCAGGGCGAGGGGGAATTCCCCGCTGTTGCGGCCGTTCGGCTGCAGGCGCAGCGAGGCGTTGCCGCCGTTTCTGCGCGAGCCATCCAGCGTCACCGCGCCCTTGTCGCCCGTCTTGTCCATGTCCCGGGACCAGCCCTTCGGGACCGGTCCGCCGGCCTCCTCGAACCCGCCGTTCTTTACCAGCTCGCCCTCGGGCAGCGCGGCGGAAGCCTGTCCCCTGGCCGGGACATACGGCTGCATGCCGCAGGCGGCGATGCAGAATCCGGTGACGATCACGATCAGGCGGTGGTGAAATCCGGTCATGGAAACCCCCAGGAGAACGCGCGGGATCCGCGCGCTGCCGGCGCGGCCGGCAAATTTACTGGCCCCCGATTATCCGTTATTCTGCAAGTGTTTCGTCCTCAATCGTCCCCACCACGCCAGCGATGCCAGAGGTGAGCATCATCATGAACGTCCGCAACGGGGCGGCGACGTTGCGGGAGGCCATCGACAGCGTGCTGGCCCAGACGTTCGCCGAGTGGGAACTGGTGGCGTGGGACGATGCGTCCACCGACGAAACCCCGGCCATCGTCGCGGCTTGCGGGGACTCCCGGATCCGCCTGTTCCGTTCCGACCGCAGCAGCGGACTGGGCGCCGCCAGGAATGCCGCGATCGCCGCCGCCCGGGGAACCTGGCTGGCCTTCCTGGACCAGGACGACCTCTGGGTTCCCGACAAGCTTTCCAGCCAGCTCGCGCTGGCAGCCCCGGACACCGGCCTGATCTATGGCCGCACGGTGTCATTTTCCGAGGATCGGCGGGAACGCGACTACGACCACCGCCACGAGTTCACCGACCTGCCGGAAGGCGACATCTTCGAGGCGCTGTTCTCCGACTCCTGCTTCGTCTCCATGAGTTCCGCCATGCTCAGGCGGTCCCTGGTGAACGCCCTGGGCGCCATCCCGGACGAAATCGAGACCTGTCCCGACTACTGGCTTTTCCTGGCGGTGACCGCGAACAATCCGGCCCGCGCCGTCCAGACGGTCGTTTGCCGCTATCGGGTCCATCCGGGCAGCATGTCGCGGCAACGGGCGCGGCGGGTGGACGAGGAAATGCTCTGGTTGCTCGACCAATGGCAGTGGCGGTTGCCGGCAGACCTCGTGGCATGGCGCAGGCGGGTCCTCAACACCCTGCTGGCGTTCGAGGACCTGCGGCGGCCGGGACACCGCTGGTCCGGATTGGCGAGGCTGTGGCGTGAGGGATCCCTGCCCTACCTGCTGTCCCGCCCAGCGGCCCGGGCCTGGCGGTCGGTCCGCCGGACCGTTGCCACGCCACGCTGGCGGCTTGCAGCCCCGCAGGCGGGCGGGCGGGTCACGGCATGAGGGCCGAACCGGAGGCCGCCCCCCCGGGCACCGCATGGGCCCTCGTTGCCGACACGCGGGTTACGGCGTGCCGGTTCGACGAAGCCCAGGAACTGCTCGCCGATCTCGTGGAACGCCGGCGCGGGGCCTACGTCTGCCCCGCGAATGCGTATTCGATCATGCTGGCCGTGGATGACCCCGGTTACCGGGAGATCGTCAATGGCGCGGACCTCGTCACCGCGGACGGCATGCCGGTGGTATGGGCGCAACGGCTCTTCGGCCACGGCGGGGCGGAACGCGTCCACAACGACGACCTCTTCCTGGCCTGCTGCGCCCGCTACCCCGGTTGGCGGCACTTCCTCGTGGGCGGCCGCGAGGGGCAGCCGGAGCAGGTTGCCGCGGAAATGAGCCGGAGGTTCCCAGGCATCCAGGTCGTCGGGACAAGGCCGACGCCGGTGCGCCCGCTGCCCCGGGAGGAGTCCGACGCGATCGTCGGCGAGATCGTGCAGCGGCGGCCGGACATAGTGTGGGTGGGCATGGGCACGCCGGCACAGGACATCTGGATGGTGGAGTCGGCGCGGCGGGCCGGCGTTCCGATGGTGGGTGTCGGCAGCCTCTTCGACCTGCTCTCCGGGCGCACCCGGCCGGCGCCCGAGTGGATGAAGCGAAACGGCCTGCAATGGCTGTTCCGCCTGCTCCAGGAACCGTCCCGCCTCGGGGGTCGCTACGCGCGCTACAACACCCGCTTCGCCATGGCGGTCGCCGGCCAGTGGCTGGCGCGGAGGCAGGGCCGATGAACGAGGGCGACGGCGCCGCGCTCCGGGACCGGCCGGAACTCTCGGTCGTCATCGTCAGCTACAACGTGGAGGGACTGCTGGCCGACTGCCTCGCCTCCTTGCGGGCCGAGGCCCGGCGGGTGCCGATGGAGGTCTTCGTCGTGGACAGCGCGTCCCGCGACGGCACGGTGGCCATGGTGCGGCGCGACTTTCCCGAGGTCACCGTGTTCGCCTCCGCGGAGAACATCGGGTTCTCGGCGGGCAACAATCGGGCGCTGGGCCTGTGTCGTGGACGCTTCGTCGTGCTCCTCAATCCGGACACCGTGGTGCACGAGGGCGCCTTCGCCACCCTGGTCGACTACCTGGGGCGGCATCCGGAGGCCGGCGCCGCCGGCCCCACCCTGCGCCTCGGCGACGGCACCATCCAGTCGGAGTGCGCCCGCAACCTGCCCCGCCTTTCCAACGTCTTCCAGTGGCTGGCGCTGCTGGACAAGCTGGAATGGAAGGTGCGCTTTGGCGGACGGCGGACCCTGACCGACCGCCATCCGCCGCCCGGAACGCTGCTCGACAGGCTGAATCTGCTGGCCTGGGCCCGGGACCGCAACTGCGCCGTCGAGTCGATCGCCGGCGCCTGCATGTTGATGCGGCGCGAGGTGGTCGATGCGGTCGGCTTCCTGGACGAGGCCCTGCCCCTCTACCTGGACGACATCGACTATTGCCGGCGCATCCATGATGCCGGCTGGGAGATCCATTACGTGGCCGATGCCGCGATCACCCATTTCTGGGAACAGAGCAGTTCGCAGCTCCGGCGGGCCGGGGACTTCTACGCGATGCAATGCCATGCCTTGTGGCTCTATTTCCGCAAGCATGAAGGCAGCGCAGCCGCCGGCGCCTTCGCCGCCATGGTGGCACTGGCGGGCCTGGGCCGACTCGTCGTGACCCTGCCGCTGGCCGCCCTCTTCCGCACCACGCCGCTGCGCCGCCAGTTGCACATGGTGCTGGGCCTCTGCCGCTGGGCCCTGCGCTGGCCGAAGACGCCGCCACGGTTCGGCTTCGCCTGCGAGACGGGACGCGATCACCGCTGAACGATGCGGATACTGCACGTCTTCACCCAGCCGCGCAGCGGTGGCGGTTCCGTCCGGACGTCCCTGCTGACCGTGGATCTCTGCCGCGCGAACGGGATCGACACCGAACTCTTCACGCGTCGGAGCATCGACGTTCCCGAGGGACTGGCCGGCCGCCTCGCCGCGGCGACCGGCGCGATCCACTCGCCGCGCTCGCTGCGGGAATTCGCCGATTGCCTCGACCGGTTTCGCCCCGACCTGGTGCACGCGAGCGAGCTGTTTCCCCTGATATCTCCGGCGGTGATCCGCCTCTGCGGCCTGCGCCGGATACCGGTGGTGATGACCTGCGACGACTTCCATCTCACCTGCCCGGTCCGGACCCACTATCGGCGGGGAAGCGTGTGCACCCGCTGCACCGAGCGCGGCGAGCACTGGGCCGTCCTGCTCAACTGCCGCGACAACTTTCCCGAGAGCCTGGTCAATGCGGCACACAGCGCGCTCATCCGCCTGCTGGGCCTGTACCGGAAGCACGTGACGTTGTTCGTGACCGGATCGCCCTTCGCGCGCGACTGGCTGGTCCGGCATGCCGGGCTCGATCGCGACCGGATCGCCGTGCTCCCGTATCCGCTGACCGAATACGCCGCGGCGCCCGCCGATCCCGCCGCCGGAACCTACGTGGCGTTCGCGGGGAGGATGGTTCCGGAGAAGGGCATCGACATCCTGTTGCAGGCGGGGGAGATTGCGGGACTGCCGGTGAAGCTGTCCCGGAACGAACACCATTTCTGCACCGTCGACCTGCCGCCTGGAACGGAGGTGGTGGTAACCCGGGGCCGCGAGGACCTGTCCGCTTTCTACCGGGGCGCGCGGATCCTCGCCGTCCCGAGCCGGTGGTTCGAGACCTTCGGGATGGTCGGGGCCGAGGCCATGGGCCACGGCATCCCCGTCGTCGCCTCCCGCCTGGGGGCCCTGACGGATCTCGTGCGTGACGGGCAGGACGGCCTGCTCTTCGAGCCGGGCAACGCCGTCGACCTGGCCGCGAAACTGCGGCTGCTCTGGGATGACCCCGTGCTGTGCAGGCGGCTTGGACTGGCCGGTTGGGAGAAGGCCTCCCGGTGGACGACAGGGGCCTACTTCGAGGCCCTGATGGACGTGTACCGGCAGGCCGGTTCCATGGCCTGCTAGCCGCCGACGACTCTCCGCAACGCCGCCACGACCCGCTCCGCCTCGCCGAGCCCGACCAGCGGCCCGATGGGCAGGGTCATCAGGCGGGGCGCCACCGCGTCGGTCACCGGCAGGCGTCGGGGGGGAGATCCGGAATACAGGGGCATCGGATGCAGCGGCGGGTAGTGCACCGACACCCCGATCCCGGCCTCCCGCATGTCCCGGACAATGTCGTCCCGGGATCGGCGACTGTCTTCGGGAAGCCGGACGGCGAACAGGTGCCTGGCATGCCGAGGCTCCGTGCAGCCGTGCTGGAAGGCCAGTCCCAGGCCGTCGAGGGCCGTCGCATAGTATTCCGCCACCGCCAGCCGGCGCGCCGCGAACTCCTGCTGCCGGGTCAGCTGGACCCGGCCGATGGCGGCCTGCAGGTCCGTGTAATTGGCCTTGTAGCCCAGCTCGCTCAGATCGGAAATCCTTCCCCGCCGCGTCGAATATCGCTGCCAGGCGTCCGACTCCAGCCCGTGCTGGCGGAGGGAACGCAGCCGGGCCGCGTCCGCCCCGTCGGGAAGCGCGATGGCGCCGCCCTCCCCGGTCGACAGGGTCTTGTTGGCATAGAAACTGAAACAGCACAGGTTTCCCGACGAACCCACGAGGCCCCCCTGGGGATAACGTGCGCCCAGGGCGTGGGCTGCGTCCTCCACCAGCACGCAGCGGGAAGGCAGCAGCGCCGACAGGGCGCCCACATCGGCCGCCAGGCCCCCGAAATGCACGACGACGACGGCGCGGGTGCGCGGCGTCACCGCGCGTGCCACGTCCTCCGGGTCGAGGCAGAGCGTATCCGGGCGGACATCCGCGAACACCGGGATGGCGCCCAGGTACAGCGCCGCATTCGCGGTGCTGCACCAGGTCAGGCTGGGACAGATCACCTCGTCGCCCGGGCCGATGCCGAGGACGCGCAAGGAAAGAAGGAGGGCCGCCGTGCACGAACTGACCGCCACCACCTCCGGGCTCGTCAGGTAGGCCGCCAGTTCCCGCTCGAAGGTCTCCGTCTCCGGGCCCATGCCGACCCATCCGGACTCCAGCACCCGGGTCACGGCGGCAATCTCCGCCTCCCCGAAATGGGGCTTTCCGAAGGCGATGAAATCTTCCAAGCGCTGCCCCGGCGATCCGGTCAGGTGCGGCGACCCGACAACAGTTCCTCGAAATAGGCGATGGTGGCCACCAGGCCCTGCTCCAGTCCCACGGCGGGCGACCAGTCCAGGCGCTCCCGGGCCAGGGAGATGTCGGGCTGGCGCTGGCGGGGATCGTTCTCCGGCAGCGGCCGGAACTCGATCACGGACGAAGACCCCGTCAGGTCGACGATCCGCCGCGCCAGGGCCGCCACGGTCATTTCGACGGGATTGCCCAGATTGACCGGCCCGGTGAAATCGTCCGGCGAGTCCATGAGCCGGACGAGGCCGCCGATCAGGTCGGACACGTAGCAGAAGGAACGGGTCTGGCTGCCGTCCCCGAACAGGGTGATGGGGTCGCCGCGCAGGGCCTGCACGATGAAGTTGGAGACGACCCGGCCGTCGTTCGGATGCATCCGCGGCCCGTAGGTGTTGAAAATGCGCGCCACCTTGATGCGCAAGCGATACTGCCGCCAGTAGTCGAAGAACAGCGTCTCCGCGCAGCGTTTGCCCTCGTCATAGCAGGAGCGCGGGCCGATGGGATTGACGTTGCCCCAGTAGTCCTCCCGCTGGGGATGCACGTCCGGGTCCCCGTACACCTCGCTGGTGGAGGCCTGGAGGATCTTTGCGCCGACGCGCTTGGCCAGGCCGAGCATGTTGATGGCGCCATGGACGCTGGTCTTGGTGGTCTGCACCGGATCGACGCCGTAATGGATCGGCGAGGCGGGGCAGGCCAGGTTGTAGATCTCGTCCACCTCCACGTAAAGGGGGAAGGTGACGTCGTGGCGGATGAGCTCGAAGCGCGGGTTGCCCAGCAGGTGGGCGATGTTCTCCCGCGTGCCGGTGTAGAAATTGTCGGCGCAAAGCACGTCGTGGCCGGCATCGATCAGCCGCTCGCACAGGTGGGAGCCGAGGAACCCGGCGCCTCCGGTGACCAGGACGGTCCTGCGCAAACCGAATTGGGTGACCTGCACTCTCATGCCCCGCTCCTTCGCATGACCGTCCGTTGCGGAATGGCATCGGACCGCCCGATCGCCGCGGCCAGTTTAGCCGACCGGCCATGCACTGCACGTTTTTGGCGACGAAGGCACCCCGAAATCGCTCGCGAACCCCGCCGGCACGCGGCGTGAACCACGGGCAGGTCGGTCAGGGCGCGTCCGGACCGGCGGCCGACCTTTCCTCCAGCAAGGCCCGGACGGCGGCGACCCGGGCCTCCCGCACGCGTTCCGGTATGGCCGCCGGATCGGCGCAGGAACGGGCGATCGCGCCGCCATCCACGCGCCGTGCCGCCTCCGCTGCAGCCAGCCAGCCGGCCCTTTGCGGATAGGGACGGCCGGACCAGCCCAGCCGCCCCCGGAAATCGGCCTCGCAGGCGCCCAGCACATGCGCGAGGCGCTCGGGACGGCGGAAGGCGTCGCACTGTTCGAGGATCCTCACCACCGTCGCCGGACGCAGGCCCTCGATCTTGTGCATGTCGCCGTGGAAGCGGGCCATGAGCAAGGCCACCTCCCGGCAATCGGCAGGCACCCGCAACCGTTCGCACAGGGGGCCGAGCAGCGCGACGCCGCGCGCTTCGTGGCCCAGGTGCCGCGGCAGCACGTCGGCCGGCGTGCCGGCCTTCCCCAGGTCGTGGGTCAAGGCGGCGAAGCGGGCGGGCAGGGCCAGGTCGAGGGTGGCGGCGGCATCCATGACCAGCAGCATGTGCGCCCCGGTATCGACCTCCGGATGGTAGTCGGCCCGCTGGGGCACGCCCCAGAGGGCGGCCACCTCCGGCAACAGGCGGGACAGGGCGCCGCACTCGCGCAACACCTCGATCATCCGGGACGGCCGCCTCTCCATCAGGCCGCGCGCCAGCTCCTGCCATACCCGCTCGGGCACCAGGGCGTCCACTTCGCCGGCCTCCGCCATGCGGGCCATGAGTGCCATGGTTTCCGGCGCGACGGCGAACTCGGCGAAGCGGGCGGCGAACCGTGCCACCCGGAGAATCCTCACCGGATCCTCCCCGAAGGCGGGGGACACGTGCCGCAGGACCCGGCGTTCCAGGTCCGCCCGGCCGCCGTAGGGATCTATCAGCGCGCCGTCGGAATCCCGGGCCATGGCGTTGATGGTCAGGTCACGTCGGGCCAGGTCCTGGTCCAGGGTCACGTCCGGCGCCGCATGGAACACGAAGCCCCGGTAGCCCGGCGCCGTCTTGCGTTCCGTGCGGGCCAGCGCGTACTCCTCGTGGGTCTCCGGATGAAGGAAGACCGGGAAGTCCCTGCCCACCGGCCGGAAGCCGCGGGTCACCATGTCCGCCGGGGAAGCGCCCACCACCACCCAGTCCCGGTCCTGGACCGGCAGGCCGAGCAGCTCGTCGCGGACCGCTCCGCCGACGCAATAGGTCTTCATGACGGCCGGGGCCGCGGGCGCGCGGTCAGCGCCGGGCACGGGTCCGGAAGGCATCGAAGCCGGCCCCCGGCGGACCCAGATAGCCCGGAGCGACGGCTTCAAGGGCCGCCGGCGCGATGCCGAACGGGAACGCCGTGCCCTCGGGACAGACGCTGGGCACCTGCATCGAGCGCACGTTGTCCCGGGTCATGGGCCCGCCCGGCACCCACTCCATGACGAGTGCCTGGAAGCGGGAAAGCGGCAGCGGCAGGCCGAGGATCGGACGCCGGTGTCCGGAAACACGCCCGGCGTAATCGACCAGTTCGCGCAGGCTGTACTGGCGCGGACCGCCCAGGTCGAAGGCATGCCCGGACGATTCCGGATGGCGGAGGGCGGCGGCGAAGGCGGCGGCCACGTCCTCCACCCAGACCGGCTGGAAACGCGCATCCGGGCAGGCCAGGGGAACGAGGGGCGCGAGTTTCAGCAGTCCGGCGAAAAGGGTCAGGAAGGAATCGCCGGAGCCGAAGATCACCGAAGGGCGGAAGATGGTAACCGCCAGTCCCGGCGCCGCGGCCAGGACGGCCCTCTCTCCCGCCGCCTTCGAGCGCAGGTAACCGGAAGGCGCGTCTTCGGCCGCCCGCAGGGCCGACATGTGCACCAGGCGCCGCACGCCGGTCGCCGCCGCGGCGCGGGCGATGCGCCCGGGCAGGTCCACGTGGGCGCGGGCGAAACCCTTCCCGTAGGGCAACCCCTCGCCGCCCCTCAGGACGCCGACGAGATTGATGACGGCGTCCCTGCCGCGCATCAGCCGCACGAGGGTCCCGTCGTCATGGACGTCCGCCTCCACCACGTCGATCGTGGGCAGCACCAGCAGGTGCTTCGCCCTTTCGCGCCGGCGGGTCGGGACGGTGACCCGCACGCCCGCGGCATGCAACCGGCGCGCCACGGCACTGCCGACGAAGCCGGAACCCCCGACGAGGAGGACGTCCATCAGGGCAGTTCTTCGCCGGTCTCGCCGCCGCGGGCGGGATGGACGACGCCGAGCCGGTTCTTCAGGGACTGGGGGCGCTCCTCGAACAGGGCGGCGTAATAGACGGCATTGCTCATCACCTTCTTCACGTAGTCGCGCGTCTCGTTGAAGGGGATGGTTTCGGCATAAATGGCGCCCTCCAGGGGCCGCGCCGCCCGCCATTTCCTCGCCCGGCCGGGGCCCGCGTTGTACGCCGCCGACGCGAGGACCGGGTGATTGTCGAGGCTCTCCAGCACCATCTTCATGTAGTGGGTGCCCAGGGTGACGTTGGTGTCCATGTCCGTCACCCGTCCGGGCTGGAATCCCGTCAGGCCGATCTTGCGCGCCACCCATTTGGCGGTGGCCGGCATCAGTTGCATGAGGCCCTGGGCGCCGGCCGAGGACCTGGCCTGGAGGATGAAACGGCTCTCCTGGCGCATGAGGCCATAGACCCAGCCGTTGTCCAGGGCCAGTTCCCTGGCCTTGGGCTCCACCTTCTCCCGGAACGGCGCCAGGTAGCGCAGCCCGAAGTCGTGCTGGGCCTGGGTGCGGTCGGCGGTGTTGATGGCCCGGTCGTAGATGTCCTGGCCCCGCGCCAGTTCGGCGGCGGCGAGGAGCTGCCGGTCGTCCATGCCGCGCAGCGTCCAGTTCCACTCCTTGACCGCCTCCACCCGCATGTCGAGCCGGAAAAGCGCCAGGGCGCGCCGCAGGCCGGGCGTGGCGGCCGCTGCGGCCATTTCCTCCCGGCTGGGGGGGAGGGCCCGGGGCGGCACGCTGATCGCCCGACCCAGTTCCTCGTCGGCCAGATTGCCGTAAAAGCTGGCCTGCCCGGCGATGCGCTGAAACAGGGCGCGAGCCTCTTCGCGCTGCCCCTGGGCCGACAGGGAGCGGGCATACCAGTAGGTCCAGGTGGGCTCCGCGGACTGGCTGGCGGTCATCTGTTCGATGCTCCGCCGCACGCCCGCCCAGTCCTGGTTGCGCAAGGCCGCGCGCACCCTCCAGGCATGCAACTCCTCGGGCAGCGGCAGACCGCCGGCCTTCTCGTACCAGGCGAAAGCCTCCGGGTGATGGCGTTGGGCCCCCTGCCATCCCAGCAGCGCCCACCCGTAGGCGCGTTCCGCGTCGGGAAACCGGGCCTCGATCCTGCGCCAATGGTCCCGGGCCGCCTCCACGTCCTGCCGGGCGAGGCGCTGGACCGCGAACAACGCCGCCTCCCGCTGGGGCCGGGTGGAGGAGAAACCCGCGGGCAGCCGCTCCAGGAATCTGGCCGGCTGGTCCGCGGCAACGTCGAGGGCCCGGGCGTCGGGCCTCTGGACGACCGGCAGGAACTGGCCTGCAAAACGGGCCTGGCCGAGCTTCTTCGCCTCCAGTTGCCGACGGACGCGCTCCCAGACGTCATCCCCGGACAACCGGTCCGCGGCGGCCAGGGCCTCCATGACCGGCAGGCAGGCTTCCGGAAGGTCGGGCGCGGCGAACCAGAGGGCCCGGGCTTCGTCGTAGGCGCGGGAGTCCTGCCCCGCCATCCGGTACTGCAGGCGGTAACAGGCCAGATCCGTCTCCGGCTGGACCAGATTGGGGAACTCGACCGCGAAGGTCTCCCATTGCTGCTTCCGGCCCAGGGCGCGCAACCAGTCGGAGCGCAGACGTTCGGCGAGGTAGCTGCCCGGGTGCCGGGCGAGGAACTCGGCAACCTGCGCGCCCACGGGCCCATCCAGGGCGTCCGCGTCCTCGACCCGCAGGCGCAGCACCCAATAACGGGCCCACGGCTCCAGATCGTGGCCGGCCAGCCCTTCCGCCGCCTTGGCAAGACGGGTCCGCTCGCCCAGCCGGAAGGCGTCCCGGGCCATCAGGAAGCGGTCCTCCATTCCGGGCGACTGGGCTGCCCGATGGCTCGGCACCGGCTTCGCCATGGCACTGCCGCCCATCATCGCGACCGAGGAGGCGATCGGTAGGGCCCACAGCCAGGATTTCGGACGCAGTTTTCTCGCGCTCATCACAACATAATCCACGGAATCGCCACTCACGGCGATTGGTAAACGATGGCGTCTCCCCGAAAATCGGAGTATCAGCCCGTGCCGGTCCAGGGTATCGATCCCGGTTCCGGCAACGGCATCAGCCACTTATTTCAATCTAGCACATGCCCTCCATGCCCGCGCTTGACGAGAATCCCCGGCAAATCGCCGCTTTTCGGGCCGATCTGCGGCATGAGCGCCTGGCCGCCCGGGAGTCGATGGATCCCGGCGAGCGGGTGCGCCTCGGCGGCCGGGTCGAGCAGCACCTGGCCGAGGCCCTCGCCGGTTTCGCCCCGTCGGTCATCGCGTTCTGCTGGCCCATGAAGGGCGAATTCGACGCGCGTCCGACGGTGGTCCGCCTGCTCGGGCAGGGATGGCGGGCGGTCCTGCCGGTGGCCGAGCGCAACGCCACGCCGCTCGTCTTCCGCCCCTGGATCCCCGGGATGGCGATGACTGCCGACCTCTACGGGATCCCCGTTCCCGACACCCGGGAAACCCTTGCCCCGGACATCGTCCTCGTTCCCCTGGTGGCCTTCGACGAAGCGGGCTATCGCCTCGGCTACGGCGGCGGTTTCTTCGACCGGACTTTGGCCACCCTGCACCCGCGTCCCCGCGCCATCGGCGTGGGCTTCGAAATCGGGCGCGTGGCCACCGTGCACCCTCAGGCCCACGACGTCAGGATGGACGCCATCGTGACCGAGAAGGGCCTGCGCCGGCTCAGCGCCTGATCGCAGCCTCCATGCGCGCCAGGGCCTCTTCCAGCAGGGCCCTGCGGCAGCCGAAGTTCAGGCGCACATAACCCGGCGCGCCGAAATCCCGGCCATCCGAAAGCCCGACCCCGTGGGCCTCGAAATGGCGGGCCGGGTCCGGGACATCCATTGCACGGGCATCGATCCAGGCCAGGTAGGTCGCTTCCACAGGCGTCGTGCGGAGAACCGGGTGGCGGGACGACCAATCGGCCACGGCGGCGGCGTTCCCCCGCAGGTAGTCCAGCAATTCCGCCCGCCAGGTTCCGCCTTCCCGCAACGCGGCCTCGCAGGCGGCTAGCCCGAGGATGTTCACATGGGGCACGATGCCGTGCATCGCGGCCCGGAAATCGCGGCGCAGCCGCGAATCCGAGATCACGGCGAAGGCGCAGCCCAGGCCTGGCACGTTGAAGGTCTTGGACGGCGCCATCAGCGTGATCGTGCGTCGGGCGATCTCCGGCCCGAGGCTCGCCAGGGGCCGGTGGCGCAGTCCGGGTTCCAGCAGGAGGTCGCAATGGATCTCGTCGGAACAGACGATCAGGTCGTGCTTCTCGGCCAGGGTGGCGACCTGCCGCAATTCCGCGTCCGTCCACGCGCGGCCGACCGGGTTGTGGGGATGGCAGAGCAGCCACAGGGATGGCCGGGAACGCCGAAGTTCAGCCCCGGCCGCAGCGAAGTCCCATTCCCATCGGGCACTCCCGCGCCCCAGCGGAACGCTCGCGCAGCGGCGCCCGGCCTCCACCGGCACGTGCAGGAAGGGGGGATAGACGGGCGTCGCCGTAAACACCGCGCCGTCCGGCGTTCCGGTCGCGCGGCAGGCGACCGCGAGACCCGTGACCAAGCCCGGCAGCCAGACGATCCAGGAGGGGTCGATCCGCCAGCCGTACTCCCGCTCCAGGTGCTCCAGCACCGCGTCGTGCAGGGAAGGCCAAGGCTGCCCGTAGCCGAACACGCCGTGGGCGACCCGTCGGTGGAGGGCCTCCACCACCGCCGGGGGCGCCGCGAAATCCATGTCGGCCACCCACAAGGGCAGGATGTCGCGGCCGGCATACTTGTTCCACTTGGTGCTGTCGCGGTATTCCCCGTATGCCCGGTCGATGGGCGCGTCGAAGTCGAAACCCACCGGCAATCCCGTGCCGCGCTCAGCCGAGGAAGAGCCCGTTGGCGGGATTCTTCGACTCGTCCCAGTAGCGGTAACCCAGGTTCTTCAGGAAGGCCCTGAACTCCTTCATCTCCCGGGGCGGAACCTGCATGCCCACGAGGACCCGGCCGTAGTCGGCGCCGTGGTTCCGGTAGTGGAAGAGGCTGATGTTCCAGCCGGCGCTCATGCGGTTCAGGAAATTCATCAATGCTCCCGGGCGTTCGGGGAACTCGAACCGGTAGAGGAGCTCGTGGTCGGCCTGGGGCGCATGGCCACCCACCAGGTGGCGCACGTGCAGCTTGGCCATCTCGTCGTCGGTCAGGTCCAGGGTCGCGTAGCCGTGCCGGCGCAGCTGGTCGATGAGTTTCAGGGATTCGGCGCGGTTCGCCACCTGGATGCCGACGAAGACGTGGGCCTCGTTCGGGTCGTGGAACCGGTAATTGAACTCCGTGATGTTGCGGCTGCCGATCAGCGACACGAACTTCTTGTAGCTACCCGGCTTCTCCGGCAGGGTCACGGCGAGGATCGCCTCCCGCTGTTCGCCCACCTCGGCCCGTTCGGCCACGAAGCGCAGGCGGTCGAAATTCATGTTGGCGCCCGAGGCGACCGCCACGAGGGTCTTGTCGCGGGCCTTGTTGCGGCGGGCCCATTCCTTGGCGCCGGCCACGGCCAGCGCGCCGGCCGGCTCCAGGATGGAGCGGGTGTCCTCGAACACGTCCTTGATGGCGGCGCAGATCGCGTCCGTGTCCACCAGCACCATCTCGTCCACGTAGAGCTGGCAAAGGCGGAAGGTCTCCTGCCCGACGTACTTGACTGCGGCGCCGTCGGCGAAGAGGCCCACCTGTTCCAGGCGCACGCGCCGGCCGGCCTTCAGGGACCGGTCCATGGCGTCGGCGTCGGCCGCCTCGACGCCGATGATCCGCGTCTGGGGCCGCAGCCGCTTGATGTAGGCCGCGACGCCGGAAATCAGGCCGCCGCCGCCGACGCAGCAAAACACCGCGTCGATGGGTTCCGGATGCTGGCGCAGGATCTCCATGCCGATGGTGCCCTGGCCCGCGATCACCTCCGGGTCGTCGTAGGGATGGACGAAGGTGAGCTTCTCCTTCTTCTCCAGGTCCAGGGCCGCCGTATAGGCCTCATCGTAGGAATCTCCGGCCAGCACCACCTCGCCGCCGCGCTTCTTCACGGCGTCGATCTTGATTTGCGGCGTGGTCGTTGGCATCACGATGACGGCCCGGCAGCCCATGACCTGGGCCGACAGGGCAACGCCCTGGGCATGGTTGCCGGCCGAGGCGGCGATGACGCCGCGTTTCTTCTGGGCGGCCGACAGGCTCGCCATCTTGTTGTAGGCGCCGCGCAGCTTGAAACTGAACACGGGCTGCATGTCCTCGCGCTTCAGGAGGATGCGGTTGCCGGCGCGCCCCGACAGGTTGGGGGCCAGTTCGAGCGGCGACTCGATGGCCACGTCATAGACGCGGGCGTTGAGGATCTTTTCGAGGTAGTCGGGATGCATGGGAGGCGGTGCCGATGGGCTGATTCCTCGCCGGTGGCGGCGAGCAAAGCCGCAAGGGTAACATGGGCGGATGGATTTCCTTCCCGCCGCCCTCGCCGGTCCGGAGGCCGGCCTCGCGGGCCTCTTCCTGGCCAGCTTCCTCTCCGCCACCCTCTTGCCGGGCGGATCGGAAGCCATCCTCTTCGCGGTGCTGAAACTCCATCCGGACCAGGCTGCCGCCGCGGTACTGCTGGCCACGGCGGGCAACACCCTCGGCGGCATGACGACCTACGCGATGGGCCGGCTGGTCCCCGCGAAGGCCGACCTGGCGAGGCTGGCGGCAGTCCGCCGCCGGGGCAGCCCGATCCTGGTGTTCGCCTGGGCACCCGTGGTCGGGGATGCCCTCTGCGCGGCGGCCGGCTGGCTGCGCCTGCCCTGGCCGGCCTGCGCCCTCTGGATGGCCCTGGGCAAGGGCGCGCGTTATGCCGTTGTCCTTGCCGGCGCGGGGCTCGGATAGGCGGAGATGCGCAGCAGGTACAGGGTCACCAGGACGCCCGCCATCGCCAGGCTCGCGCCGGCCGCCTGCCAGTAGCCGACCGCGCCGCGGGCCGGGCCCGCCAGGTCGGTGAGCCCGAGGACGTACCCGCCGCCGAGGCCGATGCCCCACAGGGATACCGCATAGATCACCATCGGCACGGTCGCCTTCTTGTAACCCCGCAGGACGTTGACGGCCACCGCCTGGACGCCGTCGAACACGTGGTAGAGGGCAACCCACAGCAGCAGGCTCCCGGCGATGGCCCCCACCGTGGCATCCGGAGTGTAGAGGGCGACGATCTGCCGGGAGAACAGGGCGATGGCCGCAGCCGCCACCAGTGCCATCGCGAAACCGACGCCGAGGCCGGCCAGGGCTGCCTGTCGCGCCCTGGGGCGGTCCCCGGCCCCGAGCGCGTGGCCCGCCAGGACGCCGGTGGCATTGCCCAGGGCCATCGGCAGCATGAAGGCCAGGGCCGCCAGGTTGGAGGCGATCTGGTGGGCACCGGAAACCTCCGGCCCCAGGCGCGCCACGAACAGGGCCATGAAGGTGAAGGCGGTCACATCCACGAGGAAGGTGGCGCCGATGGGCAGGCCCAGGGAGACCAGCGGCTTCATCGCCATCCACGACGGCGCCTCGAAGCGGGCGAACAGGCCGTAGGGCGCGTATTCCGGGTTGCGCCGGCACCACCACAGGGCAGCGAGGAACACGAGCCAACCGGTGATGGCACTGGCGACGGCGCAACCCGGCCCGCCGAGCCGGGGGGCGCCGAGCAGGCCGAACATGAGCACGGCATTGAGGGGCACCTTCAGGAGCAGGCCGAGCAGGTTGAGCAGCATGACCGGCCGCGGCTGCCCGATGCCCGAGGAGAACCCGTAGAACACGCGGAACATCAGCATCGGCGCGGCGCTCCAGGAGACGGCGTCGAGGTAGTCGCGGACCTTGGCGTCCACGTCGGGGCGCAGCCGGGAGAGCGCGAGGAAGGGATCCGGAAAGCGCAGCAGCAGGACCACCGCGACGGCGAGGAACATGGCGAGCCAGGCCGCCTGGCGGATGTCGGCGCCGATTTCCTCCCGGCGTCCCGCCCCGTAATGGTGGGCGACCACGGGCGACAGGGCGAGGAGGACGCCCATGGCTGTCACGAACACGGTGATGTAGACGCTGGCCCCGACGCCGACCGCGGCCAGGTCCTCGGCCGACAGGCGTCCGGCCATCATGGTGTCCGCGACGCCATTGGCCATCACCGCCAGTTGTGCCACGAGCACCGGCCAGGCCAGGCGGTAGAGTTCGCGCAGCATCATCCGGGCATTATGGACGATGGGCAGCGCTGGCCCGGATGGTCAGGCCAGCGACCCGGAGGGGCCGGCAGTCCTTCAGGCCTCCGCGAGTGGCGAAGGCTCGTGCACCCCGTAACCCTGGGCGAAGTCGATGCCCAGGCGTTCCACCTCGGCGAGCAGGCCGGGCGTCGCCACGAACTCGGCGATGGTCTTCAAGCCGTGGGCCCCGGCGAGGCGCACCATCGCTTCGACGACCGCCTTGTCCGTCGCGTCCTGGTCCAGGTGCTGGATGAACTGGCCGTCGATCTTCAGGTAATCGACGCGGAAGCGCTTCAGGTAGCCGAAGGACGAAAGGCCGCTGCCGAAGTCGTCCAGGGCCACGTGGGCGCCCACCGACCGCGCCCACCGGATGAAGGCAAGAGCCGGCTCCACGCTGGCGATGGCACTGCTCTCGGTGATTTCGAAGCAAAGTTGCCGCGGGTCCACCGGATGCATCGCAAGGCAGTTCTGCAGGAAGCCCGGCAGGTCCTCGTCGGCCAGGGTGGCGCCGGAGAGGTTGATGGCCAGGTGGTGCCACGGCATCGGCCTGCCCAGGGCGGCCATCCGTTCCATGTGGCTCAGGGTCGCCTCGATGACCCAGCGGTCTATGAAGCCCATCATGTTGTAGCGTTCGGCGGCCGGAATGAACCGGGCCGGCGGGATCAGGGCGCCGCCGCGGTCGAGCATGCGCACCAGCACCTCGGCATGGTCCGCGGTCCCGGGGCGCAGGCTCCGGATTCGCTGGTGGTATAGGACGAAGCGCCCCTCCTGGAGGGCGGCCGTGATGTCGGGAAGTGACTCGAACTCCTGCCGGCGCTGCCGGAAGTAGGTGCTCTCGGGGGCGAATATCTCGACGCGGTTGCGGCCCCGCTCCTTGGCAGCGTAGCAGGCGGTGTCCGCGGCGATGAGCAGCGCGACGACCGTGTCCAGGTGGTCGGTGGCCTGCACCACGCCGACGCTGGCGCCGATCCGGAAGGTTCGGCCCTCCCAGACGAAGGGGCGGGCCCGCACGTCCTCGATCATGGCCTGGGCGCAACTCAGGGCCTCCGACTGGTGGTAGCCGTCCAGGATGATGCCGAACTCGTCCCCGCCCAGGCGGGCGAGGAATCCGGGATGCCGCTGCAGCGCCCGGGTCAGGGTTTGCAGCAGCACGTCGCCGGCCGCATGCCCGCAGGTGTCGTTGACCACCTTGAACTGGTCCAGGTCCAGGTAAAGGATGAACAGGGACCGGTCGGGGCCGACCGGGAGCAGGCGCCGCAACTCGCCCTCGAAGGCGCGCCGGTTGTGGAGCCCCGTCAGGGAATCGTGGTTCGCCTCATAGGCGAGTTCGGCCACGTGGGATTCGATGGCGGCCGCCATGGCATTGAAATTGGCGGCCAGGGCGCCGACCTCGTCCTTGGCGGGGATGTGGATGCGGGTGGCGAATTCGCCGTCGGCAATGCGGCCGCTGGCGACGGTGAGCGCCTCCAGGTGCCGCGTCAACCAGAAGGCGAGGATCGACAGCAGGACGAAGGACGAGACCAGCTCGGCCAGGGCGATGCTGACGGACTGGGTGAAGAGTTCCCGCCGCGCCGCCGCCAGGAAACTCGTGGACAGGCCGTACTGGACGCGACCGTAGACCTGGCCCAGGACGTCCACCGGAAAAGCCACATGCAGCACCGCACCGGGTTCGACGGTCTTCGTGGGTTCCGGAAGGGTGCTGGCCGCGTCCCAGCCGGAGGCGGCCAGCACCTTTCCCGCCGGATCGGTGACCGCGATGTAGGCCACGTCCTCGGCCCGCCGCCAGCCGTCCAGGATGTCACGCAGCGTGGCGTAGTCGCGGGCGGCCAGGGGACCGGCGACGGCTGTCTTGTAGGCGAGCTCGATGGCCGAGACGCGGGCGTCCGTCTGGTCCAGCAGGTGATGCTGCACGAGGCGGACGCTGTTGGCGACGAGCAGGGCCAGCATCAGCACTTCCACCGCCAGGCTGGCCAACAGCAGCCTGCGGCGCAGGGAGCGGCGGGGGGAGTTCATTCGCTCCGGGACATCACCTTGCGGGTCAGGTCCAGATAGGGCACCAGCACCTTCAGGTCGGCGGGAACCACCTCCCGGTAGCCCTGGTAGCCGGTCTCCTGGAAGAAGGCCTGGCCTTCCTGCGTCGCCGGGAAATCGTACAGGGCCTGGCGGACCCGATCGATCGCCGGCTTGCCCAGGCGCTTGTTCGCCAGGGTCATCAGGTGGGGCGTGGCCACGTCGAGCGGCAACACCACCACCTTCGCGCGGACGTCCTCGGGTACCTGGCGCAGGGGCGTATGGGTGGTCAGCGCGGCATCCAGGTCCCCGACGGCGACGGCCGCGATGGCGGCGCCGTGGGTGGCCCGCTCATAGAGGGAGAAATCCCGCCCGACCGTCATTCCGCGGTCCTGGAGCCACTTGACGCCCCCGATGGAGGACATGGAGAGCCGGCTCGAAAGCCCGATGCGCTTGCCGCGCAGGTCGTCCAGTTCCCGGATGCCGCCGTCGCGGCGGACGACGAAGACCGGCTGCAGCACCGCCTTGTACTGGACGAGGGGCTGATAGCCCTTTTCGATGGCCATGACACCGAAATGGGGACCGGTGATCACGAGGTCGAAGCTCCCCGCCTGGGTCTCGTTCAGGAAGGTGAAATAGTCGGCCGAGGTGAAGATTTCCACGGGCCGGTCGAGGCGGGCCTGAAGGTGATTGCGCAGCGGCTGGTGGGTCTTGAGGAGCGCCAATGCGCTGTTGAAGGGCATGATGCCCAGGCGCAGGGGTTCCGCGCCGAACGTTCCGCCGGCGACCGCCCACGACAACAGGGCCAGCAAGCACCGCCGAAGAACACGAAACATCGCCATCCCCTCTTCCGATACGACTGCACCGTGCACCCGAATTTTAACACTTTGGTAATAGTTCGCCGGGCTCCGGGGCCCGTTGCCGGTCGCACGCTCCGCGGAGGGCGGGTGCGGCCCAGGCAGCGCCATGGCTTTTTGCTGCGTTGCGATAACCTACAATACGCGGTTCTGCAGTTTCTGCCTCGTCCCGCATGACCCGCCTGCGCGAGATTCCCTACAACTACACCTCCTTCTCCGACCGGGAGATCGTCATCCGCCTGCTGGGCGAGGAGGCGTGGCGGGTGCTCGCCGAATTGCGCGACCAGCGGGTCACCGGCCGTTCGGCGCGCATGCTTTACGAGGTCCTCGGCGACATCTGGGTCCTGCGCCGCAATCCCTACCTGGAGGACGACCTGCTGGAGAACCGGCAGCGTCGCGAAGCCCTGGTCGAGGCCCTGCGCCATCGGTTGCGGGAGATCGAGAAGCGGCGCGCCGGCAATGAGCAGGTGGCCTTCCTGCTGGAACGGGCCCGCCAGGCCGTCGAGGCCTTCGAAGCCTGGTTCGGGGAGACCCGGGAATTGCGCCGGAAGGCCCTGCGGGTCCTGTCCCGACACACCCGGAAGGACAACATCCGCTTCGACGGCCTGGCCCGCGTTTCCCACGTGACCGACGCCACCGACTGGCGCGTCGAGTATCCCTTCGTCGTCCTGAACCCGGATACCGAGGAGGAGGTGGCCCCCCTGGTGCGCGGCTGCATCGAACTGGGCCTCACCATCATCCCGCGTGGCGGCGGCACCGGCTACACGGGCGGCGCCGTACCCCTGACGCCCAAGTCCGTCGTCATCAATACCGAGAAGCTGATCGACATGGGCCCGGTGGAGCAGACCGCGCTGCCGGGCGTGGACCGGCCCTACGGGACGGTGCGCACCGGCGCCGGCGTGGTCACCCGCCGGGTCATGGAGCGGGCCGAGGATGCCGGCCTGGTGTTCGCCTGCGATCCGACCTCCGCCGATGCCTCCTGCATCGGCGGCAACATCGCCATGAACGCCGGCGGCAAGAAGGCCGTCCTCTGGGGCACGGCCCTGGACAACCTGGCCTCCTGGCGCATGGTGACGCCGGACGGCAAGTGGATCGAGGTGGAGCGCATCGGCCACAACCTGGGCAAGATCCACGACCAGGAAACGGCCACCTTCCGCATCAAGCGCCTGGACGAGGACGGCCGCCGCCAGGAAGGCGAGGAGTTCCTCTCCATCCCGGGCCGCAGCTTCCGCAAGACCGGCCTCGGCAAGGACGTGACGGACAAGTTCCTGGCCGGACTCCCCGGCGTGCAGAAGGAGGGCTGCGACGGCATCATCACCTCGGCGGTCTGGATCCTCCATCGGATGCCGCCGGCGGTGCGCACCTTCTGCCTGGAGTTCTTCGGCCAGGTGCGCGACGCCGTACCCTCCATCGTCGAGATCACCGAATACCTGAAGGCGCGGCCCGGCGGCGCCATCCTGGCCGGCCTGGAGCACCTGGACGAGCGCTACGTGAAGGCCGTCGGCTATTCCACCAAGGCCAAGCGCCACGGGCGGCCCAAGATGGTCCTGGTCGGCGACATCGTCGGCGAGAGCGACCGGGCGGTGGCCCAGGCCACCTCCGAGGTGGTGCGCATCGCCAATGCCCGCGGCGGCGAGGGCTTCGTCGCCGTCAGCGCCGAGGCGCGCAAGACCTTCTGGCTGGACCGGGCCCGCACCGCCGCCATCTCCAAGCACACCAATGCCTTCAAGGTGAACGAGGACGTGGTGATACCGCTGCCGCGCATGGGCGACTATTGCGACGGCATCGAGCGCATCAACATCGAGCTCTCCGTGGCCAACAAGCTGGCGCTCTGCGATGCGCTGGCCGGCTTCCTGGCCGGCGACCTGCCGCTGCACCTGCCGGACGAGGGCCTGGACCCGCAGGAAATTATCGGCGACCGGCGCGACCAGGCCCGGGAGGCGGTGGCCGAGGTGCGCGCCCGGTGGCAGCAGCTCCTCGACCGGATGGACGATCCCTGGCCCCTGGCGCCCGCGCCGGCCGTGGTGCGCCGCTGGCATCCGGTGCCCCTGCCGCCGCCGCCCCCCGTCCCGGTCAAGGCCTGGCATCCGCGGCCGGTGGTGCGGCCAGGCACCACCGTGTTCCACAAGCTGCAGGACCACTCGCTGCGGGTTTCCTGGAAGGCGGAGCTGAAGCCGCTGCTGGAAACCGTCTTCGACGGCAATGCCTACCGGCCCATCCTGGCCCGCATCGACGCGATTCATGCAGATGTCCTGAAGAGCCGGGTCTTCGTCGCCCTGCACATGCATGCCGGCGACGGCAACGTGCACACCAACATCCCGGTGAACTCGGACCGCTACGAGATGCTGCAGACGGCCTACCGGGCCGTCGAGCGCATCATGCACCTGGCCCGTTCCCTGGGCGGCGTGATCTCCGGCGAGCACGGCATCGGCATCACCAAGCTGGAGTTCCTGGGCGAGGAGGAGATCCGCCCCTTCCGCGACTACAAGCGGCGCATCGACCCCGAGGGACGGTTCAACAAGGGCAAGCTGATGGAGGGGGCGGACCTCCGCAATGCCTACACGCCGTCCTTCGCCCTGCTAGGCGTCGAGTCCCTGATCATGGAGCAGTCGGAGATCGGCGGCATCTCGAACATGGTCAAGGACTGCCTGCGCTGCGGCAAGTGCAAGCCGGTCTGCTCGACCCACGTGCCGCGGGCCAACCTGCCCTACAGCCCGCGCAACAAGATCCTCGGCACGGGCCTGCTGGTGGAGGCCTTCCTCTACGAGGAGCAGACCCGGCGCGGCGTATCCCTGCAGCATTTCGACGAGTTCAACGACGTGGCCGACCACTGCACGGTCTGCCACCGCTGCGTGAAGCCCTGCCCGGTGGACATCGACTTCGGCGACGTGTCCATCGCCATGCGCAACTTCCTGCGCCGCCAGGGCCGGAAGAAGACCAGTCCCGGCACGGCCCTGGCCATGGGCTTCCTCACCGCCACCGACCCGTCCACCATCAAGCTGATGCGCGCCGGCATGATCGGGCTGGGCTACCGGGCCCAGCGGCTGGCCTACCGCTTCGGGCGCACGATCGGCCTGGTGCGCGACAGCGTGCGCCATCCGCCGGCCACGCTGGGGCGGCCCGACCTGAAGACCCAGGTCATCCACTTCATCAACAAGCCGATGCCGGCCGGGGTGCCGGCCCGGACTTCCCGGGCCCTGCTCGACATCGAGGACGAGACCCTGATCCCGGTGATCCGCGATCCGGCGAAGACGACCGAGGAATCCGACGCCGTCTTCTATTTCCCCGGCTGCGGCTCGGAACGCCTGTTCTCCCAGGTGGGCCTCGCCACCCAGGCCATGCTGTACCACGCGGGCGCCGTCACCGTGTTGCCGCCCGGCTACCTGTGCTGCGGCTATCCGCAGACCTCCAACGGCGACGAGGACCAGGGCCAGGCCATCACCACCCGCAACCGCGTACTCTTCCACCGGGTCGCCAACACCCTCAACTACCTGGACATCAAGACCGTCGTCGTCTCCTGCGGCACCTGCATGGACCAGTTGCTGAAGTACGAGTTCGACAAGATCTTCCCCGGCTGCCGGCTGCTCGACATCCACGAGTACCTGATGGAGAAGGGCCTGCGGCTGGAAGGCGTCACCGGCGCGAAGTACCTGTACCACGATCCCTGCCACACCCCCATGAAGGCCCACAACCCGGCCAAGGTGGTGGGCAGGCTGATGGGCCAGGACGTGCCGCTTTCCGACCGCTGCTGCGGCGAATCCGGAACGCTGGCGGTCACGCGGCCCGACGTCTCCACCCAGGTGCGCTTCCGCAAGCAGCAGGAGATCGAAGCCGGGGCGGACACGCTGCGGGGCGACGGATTCGCGGGACCGGTGAAGATCCTTACTTCCTGCCCAAGTTGCTTGCAGGGCCTGTCTCGCTTCGAGCCCGATGCGGAGGTGAAGGCGGACTACGTGGTCGTCGAGATGGCCCGCCACCTGCTGGGCGAGGACTGGCTGGCCGACTACCTGAAGGCCGCCAACGCGGGCGGCATCGAACGGGTGCTGCTCTAGGGTCTGTTCTCATACAGGCGACATGTGCGCCAGGAGCCGGCCCTTCGGGTCGTCGTCAAATGCGGCGCTCGCTTTGTCGCGAGTCTCGCGAAGGGGAGCCACCCTTCGCTTCGCCTCGCTTCGCGCGATCATCCGCATTGGACGGCAACGCACCCGCCGACTGCATGAGACCAGACCCTGCCCCGCCCGGAGTATGCTGCGCACCTCCCCCCGGAGCAGAACCTCACCCATTCGAGCCGGCAGACCATGACCCATACCCTACGCCTCGGCATTCCCAAGGGAAGCCTCCAGGACACCACCCAGAAGCTGTTTTCCCATGCGGGCTTCGACCTGCGCATCTCGGGCCGCTCCTATTACCCGAGCATCGACGACGCGGAGATCGAGTGCATCCTGATCCGGCCCCAGGAGATGGCCCGCTACGTGGGCCAGGGCATCATCGACTGCGCCATCACGGGGCTCGACTGGATCCTGGAAACCGGCGCCGAGGTGGCCGAGCTGGCCGACCTGCGGGCACCCTGGCCCAACTACGGCGTGGTGCGCTGGGTCATGGCGGCCAAGGAGGATTCACCCTTCCAGTCCGTGGAGGACCTGCAGGGCAAG
>JAEUNJ010000236.1 GCA_016791145.1 Rhodocyclaceae bacterium
CCCGAGGTCCCTCGCCAAGCTCGAACTCTTCGGCCTCGCCCAATTGATGATCAAGGTGATGGGGGAATGCGCCGCCGATGGCATGGAAGTCCATGGCGGGCCGGTCTGGAAGATCTTCGGCGGCGCCTTGTGGCGGGAAAGGGGGATGCGGGAATCGGCTACGGGGCTGGGCAACGGGGAAGACCGGCCCACGTGACCCGGATCACGTGCCGCGGGAATCGCCGCTTCCCGAGGTGAAACCCGGGTGCTAACCTGAAATGGTCCCATTGACGGTCCTGCTTCCCATGCGAGTCCCGGCATCGATTCTCTCCACGGCCGCCTGCCTGACGGCCGCGACGGCCCAGGCAGCCGGTGCGCACGCCACGGTGCCGCCCGTGGCGCCGTCGCCTTACGTCCTGCAGGTTCCAGGTGGAGCGACGGCGGATTCCGCCGCCAATCCGTATCGGCTCGACGCCCGGTACCGTCCCGCACCGCCGCCGGAACCCGTCCGGGAGGTTGCGGCTTCGCTGGCCGAAAAACCTTTCGCCCGCGAGATCGAAACATCGGCGCGTGACGCAAAGGTCGATCCGGCGCTCGTGCACGCCATCGTCCATGTGGAGTCCAGGCACCGGCAGGAAGCCGTGTCACCGAAGGGCGCCATCGGGTTGATGCAGGTCATGCCGGCCACCGCGCAGCGTTACGGCGTCAAGGCCCCCGCCAAGTCCGCCGAGGAGAACCTGAAGGCGGGGACGCGCTATTTGAAGGATCTCCTCGAGATGTTCGACGGCAAGCTCGACCTGGTGCTGGCCGCCTACAACGCGGGCGAAGGAGCGGTGATGCGCTACAAGGCGGTTCCTCCGTACCGGGAAACCAAGGCCTATGTACCGGCCGTCCTGGCCAAGTACGCCGAATGGAAGTTGCCGGAACTCAAGCTGGAACAAAAGTTCCGGTCGGCGGTGTATCTCGACGGAACCCGGGTCAATCCCGATTTGATCGCGGGTTTCCGGCGGGCCGGCGGGCCGGTCGCCGACTGATCCCCCGTAGCACCGTCGCGGGCCGGCGGCGGGACTGCCGCAACGGCCTCACGGGAACCGGAGTCGAGCCGGCCCGTAGTACCTGCAGGAATCCATGTCGGAACACTCGGGGGCCGGGAGCGTCCAACGGCGTTGTGCATCACCTACGGGGCGCCCGTCGGAAACGCAACCACCGCTCCCCAGATCCCGGAGTTCCTCCCTGATCTACGAGGCCCGTTGGTCCAACCCAACCGCCTTTCTCGTTTGAATCCGGCGGACGGTCAGCCCCTTGTCTCCTCCTCGGCGGCGACCTCCGCGAGGAATCGCCGCAGATCGGCCCCCACTTCGGGGTGTCGCAGGCCCAGCCGTATGGTGGCCTGGAGGTAACCCAGTTTCGAGCCGCAATCATAGCGGACTCCTGAATAGCGGTAGGCCAGGACCTGTTCCTCGTGCAGCAACGCGGCAATGCCGTCCGTGAGTTGAATCTCCCCCCCCGACCCGGGCGTGACGTTTTCCAGATGGTGGAAGATCCGCGGCGTAAGGATATAGCGGCCGACCACGCCCAGGGTCGACGGGGCCTGGTCGGGATGCGGTTTCTCGACGATTCCCGCCACCTGCTCGATCCGCTCGCCCATCGGCCGACTGGCGACGATGCCGTAGCTCCGCGTCTGCTCCCGCGGCACATCCTGCACGCCGAGGACGGAGCAGCGGTAGTAGTCGAACGCATCGACCATCTGTCGGAGGACCGGCGGATCCCCGTCCAGCAGATCGTCGGCCAGCAGCACCGCGAAGGGCTCGTCGTTCACGATCGGCCGCGCGCAAAGAACCGCATGACCCAAGCCCAGCGGCTCGGCCTGTCGGATGTAAATGCAATTGACATGCTTCGGCAGGATGTTCTGGACGATTTCCAGCATCTCGGTCTTGGACTTCAGGGAGAGTTCCGTCTCCAGTTCGTAGGCCTTGTCGAAATGGTCCTCGATCGCCCGCTTGCTGCGGCCCGTCACGAAGATCATGTCGGTCACGCCGGCAGCCACGGCTTCCTCGACTGCGTACTGGATCAAGGGCTTGTCGACGATTGGCAGCATCTCCTTCGGACTGGCCTTGGTAGCCGGAAGGAAGCGGGTGCCGAGGCCGGCAACGGGGAAAATGGCCTTCCTGACTTTCTTCATCTGTGAACCTCCGACTGATTCAGCGGTCGTAACCGCCGGGATTCTCGGATTGCCACCGCCAGGCGTCCCGGCACATGCAATCCAGATCGCGCTCGGCCCGCCAGCCGAGCAGTTCTTCGGCCAGGGCCGGATCGGCAAAGCAGGTTGCAATATCTCCGGGACGGCGGGGTGCGAAACGATAGCGGATCTCGCGGTCGCTGGCGCGGGAGAAGGCGGCCACCAGGTCGAGTACGCTGTAGCCGCGCCCGGTGCCGAGATTGACGGTCAGGACGCCGCGGGCGGCCGCGGGCGCCGTTAGG
This sequence comes from Rhodocyclaceae bacterium, assembly GCA_016791145.1. Taxonomy (GTDB): domain Bacteria; phylum Pseudomonadota; class Gammaproteobacteria; order Burkholderiales; family Rhodocyclaceae; genus JAEUNJ01. The sequence continues at coordinate 2,461 of JAEUNJ010000236.1, forward strand.
GCGGCCAGGTGTCCGCGCGCAAGATCCACGACATGGATGTAATCGCGCACGCCGGTTCCGTCCGGGGTCGGGTAGTCGCGCCCGAACACGAAAAGCTCGTCCAATCGTCCGACCGCCACCTGGGCCAGATAGGGCATCAGGTTGTTCGGGATACCCCGTGGATCCTCGCCGATCAGGCCGCTTTCGTGGGCACCGGCGGGGTTGAAGTAACGCAGGAGGGCGATTCCCCAATCGGGGTCGGCACGCGCGAGATCGCGCAGCATCTCCTCGATCATCAGCTTGCTGCGACCGTAGGGATTGGTCGCCGACAAGGGCGCGTCCTCCCGGATCGGGACCCGCTGCGGGTCGCCGTAGACCGTGGCGGACGAGCTGAAAACGATCCTGCGCACGCCGGCATCGCGCATCGCCTCCAGCAGGCATACCGTACCGGCCACGTTGTTGTCGTAGTAGAGCAGCGGCTTGGCCACGGATTCGCCGACCGCCTTGAGACCGGCGAAATGGATGACCGCATCGGCGGCGAAGTCGGCGAAGATCGTCCGCAGGGCCCCTGCGTCCCGTATGTCGGCTTCGACGAAGCCCGGGCGCCGCCCGGTGATGGCTTCGATGCGGTCGATCACCCGGACCGAGGAATTGCTGAGATTGTCCACCACCAGCACCTGGTGACCGGCAGCCAGCAGCTCGACCGCCGTATGGGATCCGATGTAGCCGGCACCGCCAGTGACAATGATTTTTTGCGGGGACATCTGCTGATCCTGGGGCCCATGGCCCCTACCAAACTTGCTCATTCTAGAGGCCCGTCCGCTCACCCGAACGTTGGGATTTCACGGAACGGCCGCCCGCGCCGGTCCTTTTCGGAAAGAATGGGCTCCCGTTCCCCCAGCGGCCAGGGAATCGAGAGGTCGGGATCGTTCCAGGCGAGGCAACATTCGCACTCCGGGGCCCAGTAGTCGCTCGTCTTGTAGAGCACGTCGGCCGAATCCGACACCACCAGGAAACCGTGGGCGAATCCTTCGGGAATCCATAACTGCCGCCGGTTTTCCGCCGACAGGACGACGGCCGAATGCTGTCCGAAGGTCCGGGAGTTCCGCCGCAGATCCACGGCAACATCCCAGATGGCGCCCGACACGACGCGGACCAGCTTCGCCTGCTCCCGCCCGGTCTGGAAATGGAGTCCGCGAAGGACATCACATCGCGAATGGGAATGGTTGTCCTGGACGAAGGCAACCTCCCTCCCGATCGTCTCCGCGAAGCGGGCGGCATGGTAGCTCTCGAAGAAAGCACCACGGGCATCCTCGAATACCCGCGGTTCCAGGATCAGGGGCCCCTCGACCTCGACGGCAATCGCTTTCATGTCAGCCGGCCCCTGCAACGGACCTGGCGCGCGCCAGGGCGTCCGCGTTTCCGATGTCTTCCCAATCCATGTCGACCCCCACGATGGCTCCCGCTTCGGTCACCGCCATGACCGCATCATCGAACGAGACGCTGCGGCACATCCCGAAAGGTCGGGCAGCCGGGCGGATTACCCGGCCGCACCGCCCCGCGCCGCCCATCGCCGCGTGGCAATTCGACAGGATGTCGGGGCAATGCCTGGCGCACTGCGCTGCCAACCCATTGGCGGTGGCAACATAGATGCCGCAATTCCAGCGCCACCGGCCGGTGGCGAGCAACTCGGCGGCTTCGCTTGCCTGCGGCTTTTCCACGAATCCATCCATCTGCCTCGCACCGCAATCCCCAATCGGTTGGCCGGCGAGTATATAGCCGAGCGCCGGATCCGGTGACCGGGCCGGGGCCCCCAAAGCGACGACGCGTCCGGCGGCAGCCGCCGGCAAACCGGCGGCCACGGCCCCCCGGTAGGCAGCGTGGTCCCCGATCCTGTGATCGGCGGGCAGGATGAGCACCACGGCCTCCCGATCCTCTTCCGCCAGGGCCAGGGCAGCCAGGACGGCCGCCGGGCCGGTATTGCGTCGGCAGGGTTCGAGAATCGTCATGAAGGGCTCGCAATCGATGTCCCGCATCTGCCTGTTGGCCAACTCTTCATGGGCTTCGTTGCAGACCACCACGGGCGGCATGAGCCCGGGGATTCCCGCCTGCCGGAGGAGGGTTTCCTGGAACACGCTCCGGCGCGACAGGAGGGGCAGGAAGGGCTTGGGCATCGCGGGGTGCGAAAGCGGCCAGAGGCGCGTTCCCAGTCCCCCGCACAGGATCACCGGATAGATCCGCGCGCCAGCGCCGACCCCCTCCAAGGAGCAAGGGGTCACGGGCCTTCAGGCCTTGCCCGACCCGCGGCCTATGCCATGGTACTCGAGGCCGCCGGCCGCCACGAGAACGGGATCGTAGAGATTGCGTCCGTCGAAGATCACGGGATGGCGCAGCGCCGACCGGATGGCCTCGAAATCCGGGCTGCGGAATTCCTTCCACTCCGTCACGATGACCAGTGCATCGGCACCGGAGAGCGCGGCCATGGGGCCGGAGGCGAACGAGACCCCGGGCTCCCCGGCGTAGATCCGGCGGGCCTCTGCCATGGCGACCGGGTCATAGGCGCTCACCGTGGCACCCGCCGCCAGGAGGTCGGCGATCACGGTCCGGCTCGGCGCCTCCCGCATGTCATCGGTGTTCGGCTTGAACGCCAGCCCCCACAGGGCGAATCGCCGACCCGTCAGGTCCCGTCCGAATCGGCCGAGCACCTTGGCGGCCAGGACGCCCTTCTGCTCGGCATTCGCGGCCTCCACGGCCGACAGGATCCGCAGGTCCATGCCGCCATCCTCAGTCGCCGTCCGGATCAGGGCCTGGACGTCCTTTGGAAAGCACGAGCCGCCGTAACCGCACCCCGGGTACAGGAAGTGGTAGCCGATGCGGGGGTCCGATCCGATGCCCTGCCGGACGAGCTCGATGTCCGCGCCCAGCCTCTCCGCCAGGTTAGCGAGCTCGTTCATGAAGCTGATGCGCGTGGCCAGCATCGCATTGGCCGCATACTTGGTCAGTTCGGCGCTGCGCACATCCATCAAGATCAGGCGCTCGTGATTCCGCTGGAACGGGGCATAGAGGGCCCGCATCAGCGCGACGGCACGATCGTCGTCGGCGCCGATGACAATGCGGTCCGGGCGCATGAAATCGTCCACGGCCGCGCCTTCCTTCAGGAACTCGGGATTGGACACGACGCTGAACGCCAGGCCCACGCCGCGCGCCGCAAGTTCGGCAGCCACGGCGGCACGCACCTTGTCGGCTGTGCCGACCGGGACCGTGCTCTTGTCCACGATGACGCGATAGCCGTCCATGTGGCGGCCAACCCCGGCGGCCGCCGCCAGCACGTGCCGGAGATCCGCCGAGCCATCCTCGTCCGGCGGGGTCCCGACGGCAATGAACTGTATTGTTCCGAAAAGAGCGGCCCGGACGGGGTCCGTCGTGAACCGGAGCCGCCCGGCGGCCACGTTGCGCCGGACAATCTCGGCCAGGCCCGGCTCGTGGATGGGGATTCCCCCGGATTCGAGGATGCGGACCTTCTCCGCATCAACGTCCAGGCACAGGACGTCGTTGCCGACTTCCGCCAGGCAGGCGCCGCTCACCAGGCCGACGTAGCCCGTTCCAATGACCGTGATCTTCATTTCCGGTTTCCCCGCGCGCAGCGGGCACGGCCCGGCGCCTTCGATTCAAATGCCATAGTACCCGCGATACCAGGCGACGAAATTTCCGACCCCCTCCTCGACTCGGGTCTGGGGACGGAACCCTGTCCAGCGCGCTATTCGCTCCACATCGGCGAATGTATCCGGCACGTCGCCATCCTGCATCGGCAGGAAGTTCTTGCGGGCCTCGCGCCCGGTGGCCACCTCGATGGCCCGGATGAAGTCCATCAGCGGAACGGACGCGTGGTTGCCGATATTGAGCAGGCGGAAGGGCGCGTCCGAACCGGCGGGAACGGGTCTCTTCGGGTCGTGGGTTTCGTCCGGTGTCGCCGGCCGGTCCAGAACCCTCACCACGCCTTCCGCGATGTCGTCAATGTAGGTGAAATCGCGTCGCATCCGGCCGTGGTTGAACACGTCGATGGGGCGATCCTCCAGGATGGCCTTGGTGAACAGGAAAAGCGCCATGTCCGGCCTGCCCCAGGGACCATATACGGTAAAAAACCGCAAGCCCGTCGTCGGCAATCCGTAGAGGTGGCTGTAGCTGTGGGCGATCAGTTCATTGCTGCGCTTGGTCGCCGCATAGATGCTGAACGGGTGATCGACGGCATCCGCCTCCGCGAATGGCGTCTTGGCGTTGCCGCCATAGACGCTGGAACTGCTTGCGTAGACGAAATGGCGCACCCCCGCATGGCGGGCCGCGTCGAGAACATTATGGAATCCGACCAGGTTGGCCCGCACGTAGGCATGCGGATCGCGCAGTGAATGCCGGACTCCCGCCTGGGCTGCCAAGTGAAGTACGGCGTCCACGCCTTCGGTGGCGAAGACGCGCTCGACCGCCTCCCGGTCGGCCACATCCAGCTCCAGCGGGGAAATGGTGCCGCCGCCGAGGCTTGCCACCCGGTCCCGCTTCAGGCGGACATCGTAGTAGGGATCGAAGTTGTCGATGCCGACCACCCGGTCGCCGCGCTCCAGCAAACGCCGGGCGACGTGCATCCCGATGAAACCCGCGACCCCCGTTATCAGTACTTTCATCCCCACCCGTTCCGCCTGGTGCAGGGCGTATTGTAACCGGGCGGCCGCGGGACGCCGGGACAGAGTCCGCTCCAAATCCCCCGGCGGACCGGCAAACGGGATGGTCGGGCCCTACTGGTCGGACATCAGGCCCAGCAGGTAACGGCCATAGCCGGTCTTCGCCAGGGGTCGGGCGAGGCGCCCCAGGGCCTCGTCGTCGATCCAGCCGGCCCGCCAGGCGATCTCCTCCGGCGAGGCGACCTTGAAGCCCTGCCGATTCTCGATGGTTGCGATGAAATGACTCGCCTCGAGCATCGAGTCGTGGGTGCCGGTGTCGAGCCAGGCGAATCCCCGCCCGAGCGTTTCCACCGCGAGCCGGCCCTGCTCCAGATACACCCGATTGACGTCGGTGATCTCCAGTTCGCCGCGGGCGGAAGGCTTCAGCGCGCGGGCAATGCCCACCACCTCGGCATCATAGAAGTAGAGGCCGGTCACCGCATAGCGTGACCGGGGCTTGGCCGGCTTCTCCTCGATGGAGACAGCTCGCCACGCCTTGTCGAATTCCACGACGCCGTACCGCTCCGGATCGTTCACCGCGTAGGCGAAGACCGTGGCGCCTTCCTGCTTCGCATCGGCCCTGGCCAGGTGAGTCGCCAACTGGGTCCCGTAGAAGATGTTGTCGCCGAGGATCAGGGCCGACGGACCGTTTCCGACGAATGGGGCCCCGATCAGGTAGGCCTGCGCCAGGCCGCCCGGCTCCGGCTGCACTGCGTAGGACAGGTTCATCCCCCATTGGCTGCCATTTCCCAGGAGCTGCTCGAAGCGCGGCGTGTCCTGGGGTGTCGAGATCACCAGGATGTCGCGAATGCCCGACAGCATCAGCGTGCTCAGCGGATAGTAGATCATCGGCTTGTCGTAGATCGGCAGCAGCTGCTTGGACACCGACAAGGTCGCCGGGTAAAGCCGCGTGCCTGAGCCGCCGGCCAGAATGATGCCTTTGCGTGCGGTCATGTCCGCTCTCCGTAATTCTGCTGCACCCACTCCCTGTAGGCGCCGCTTTGCACATGTTCCACCCAGTTCCGGTTCTCCAGGTACCACTCAACGGTCTTGCGGATGCCCGTGGCGAATGTCTCCGCGGGCCGCCAGCCCAGTTCCCTTTCGATCTTCCGGGCATCGATCGCGTAACGGCGGTCATGGCCTGGCCGGTCCGCGACGAATGTCATCAGGTCGGCGTGGGGACGGACCGGCGAATCCGGATGCAGTTCATCCAGCAACCCGCAGATCGTTCGCACGATCTCCAGGTTGGGCATCTCGTTCCAGCCCCCTATGTTGTAGGTCTCGCCGGGCCGCCCGCGCTCCAGCACGGCGCGGATTGCCGCGCAGTGGTCGCCCACGTACAGCCAGTCCCTCACGTTCATTCCATCCCCGTAGATGGGAAGCGGCTTCCCCGCCAGCGCATTCGCGATGACGAGGGGAATCAGCTTTTCTGGGAACTGGAACGGTCCGTAGTTGTTCGAGCAGTTCGTGGTGAGCACCGGCAATCCGTACGTATGGTGCCAGGCGCGCACCAGGTGATCGGAAGCCGCCTTCGAGGCCGAATAGGGGCTGTTGGGCTCGTAGGCCCGGGTTTCCACGAACGGTGGATCGGTCGGCCCCAGGGAGCCGTAGACCTCGTCGGTGGAGACATGCAGGAAACGAAACGCCCCGCGTTCCGGCCCCGCCAGGGATTGCCAATGGGCGCGCGCCGCCTGCAGCAGCGAGAAAGTTCCTTCCACATTGGTCCGGATGAAGGCTCCAGGGCCGTGGATCGAGCGATCGACGTGGCTCTCGGCGGCGAAATGGATGACCGCCCGGGGTCGGTGCCGGGAAAACAAATCCGCAAGCAGGGCGGTGTCGCAGATGTCGCCGCGCACGAAGACGTGGCGGGGATCCCCGGCCAGGGAGACAAGGTTCTCCAGATTGCCCGCATAGGTAAGGCAATCGAGGTTGATCACCGGTTCATCGCTGCCGCGCAGCCAGTCCAGCACGAAATTGGCACCGATGAACCCGGCACCGCCGGTCACGAGGATCATGTCTTCCCTTTCGTCGAACTCTGTTTCCAGAAGCCTAGGCGCCAGGAAAGCCCCGTCTAGGCGGTGGCGAATTCTGCCAGCAAAAAGGCCCCCGCCCCGGATTCGCGACCCCCTGGCCGCGCACTTGTTCTCGTTTCACCCCGCCGCGCCCCATCGGTGCCGCCCGGGAATTGCAGGAAGATTTCACGCTTTGGGGCACGTTCCGCGACGAATTGCTTGCAAATGCAATGAATGTCCTTTCAAATAGTGCGCCGTTCCAGACAGAACGCAGCAGCGGGGCGCGGCGGCGGTCATCCCCCCCCGGAGATGTCGGGCCGGCGTGCCGATTCCCAGCGGAATACCTTCTCTTGGAGCACACCAGTGAATGACCTGATTGGCAAAGAGCGTGAGTTTCTGGAGCGTGCCGCGAGCACCTACCGCACAGAGGTGTCCATCCAGGACCGGATCATGCGGCGCTATTCCCTTCGCGTTCTGGCGCCGTACCTGACACAGGAGGCAAGCATCCTCGAACTTGGCTGCTCGGACGGCTGGCTTACCGATCAGTTGGCAGGAAAGGTGCGGCGCGTGGTTTCGGTGGAAGGGTCACGCACGTTCGCTGAGAAGCTGCGCGCCCGCGGCCTGCCCAATGTGGAGGTAGCCGATAGCCTGTTCGAGACCTTCGAAACCGACGAGCGCTTTGACCTCGTGGTCGCCGGCTACGTCCTCGAGCACGTTATCGACGCGCGGGCAATCATCCGACACACCAGCCGGTTCCTGAAAGACGGGGGCGTCTTCTACGGCCTCGTCCCCAACGCCAACGCCCTCTCGCGGCAGATCGCCGTTGCGATGGGATACCTGAAATCTCCCTACGACCTGACAGAGAACGACCTCCATCACGGCCACCGGCGCGTTTACGACATCGGCAGTCTTGCGGCGGATTTCGAGGCATCGGGGCTCACGGTGGTGGACAAAGGCGGCCTGATCCTCAAGATACTGGCGGACTTCCAGCTGGACCAGCTTTACGGAGGCAGTTTCCTGACCGAGGCCCATGCGGAGGCCTTTTTTGAGCTTGGGAGGCAGCATCCGGATCTTTGTGGCTCTCTTTATTGCTTCGGCAGAAAGGCTGATCACGCATGAACATCGCCGTCCTTCACAGTGCCAATCCAAACAGCAACTCGATGCGGGTGGCGCAGCATGTCCGCGATCGGATTGGCATCCCCGGTTTCCACGTCGATGATGCCGAAATTCCCATGGAACCTGAAACGACCTGGATCATCGTTGTGCCGAACTATGGGGACGGCGAAATCCAGGCCGCGATGGAGACGTTTCTGGTCCGAACTGCGTTGCCGCTGCGACGCTTCGTGGTGATCGAACTGGGGAACTACTACGGTTTCGATGACTGGGGTTACGGTGCCGCCGACAAAGTGCAGCGCCTTCTGGGAAATCGTGGCGGCCAACTGGTCTTTACCAGCCTCTCCATGGACAGCCTGCCGCAACTGGACTGGCCGACCCTCGATCGCTGGATTTCTGCCCTGCAATTGGAGGTTTCCCATGTCTGATCAGGAAATCGTTCGCCAGATCGAAGCCCTCGCGGGTCGCCCAGTGAAGCATCGCATGGAGGGC
>JAEUNJ010000239.1 GCA_016791145.1 Rhodocyclaceae bacterium
CGGCGCATGGGCGGCAGGGACTGCCAGACCCTCCTGCCGTAGGGCTTATCCACCAGGCGCGGGTCGCAGACCATCAGCACGCCCCGGTCCCCCTCGTCGCGGATCAGCCGCCCGGCGCCCTGCTTCATGCTGATCACCGCCCGGGGGAGCTGGTATTCGAAGAAGGCGTTGCGGCCCTGCTTCTTCAGGTGCTCGATGCGGGCGGAGAGCACCGGGTCGTCCGGCGGCGCGAAGGGCAGCTTGTCGATGATGACGAGCGAGAGGGCCTCGCCGCGCACGTCCACGCCTTCCCAGAAGCTCTGGCTCGCCACCAGCACCGCGTTGCCCAGGCGGCGGAAGCGCTCCAGCAGCTCGGAGCGCGAGCCCTCCCCCTGCAGCAGCAGCGGGTACTCCTCGCCCTCCGTGTCCATCCGCTCCCGCAGCAGCTCGTGGATGCGGCGCATGGCGCGCAGGCTGGTGCACAGCACGAAGGCCCGCCCGCCGGAAGCCCGGATCGCCGGCCAGGCGGCCTCGGCCACGGCCTCGTGGTACAGGGGGCTGTTCGGGTCCGGCAGGCCGCCGGGGCAGTAGAGCAGCGCGTGGGACTCGTAGTCGAAGGGGCTGCCCCAGCTCCCGGTCTCGGCCTCCAGCAGGCCCATCTCGCCCCGGTAGTGGGCGAAGTCGCCGGCCACCGAGAGGGTGGCCGAGGTGAAGATCCAGGCCCGCGGGTGGCCTTCCATCTGGCGCTGGAAGATCTCCGCCACCGAGAGCGGCGTGAGGTTCAGGGTCACCGAATGGGTCGTCACGTCCGCCCAGCGCACGAAGCCCTCCTCCTCCGGCGTGGCGGCCTTGCGCCAGCGGCCGAAGCGCGGCATCAGCTCCTGCAGCCGGCGCAGGCAGTTGCCCAGCCCCTCGGAGCGGCCGGCCTGGGATTCCAGGTGGCGGTCCAGGAGCTCGAACTCCCCCATCAGCGCGCCCAGCGCGTCGGCGAAGCCGGCCCGGGCCTCGAGCTGGGGCGCCGACAGGCGCACCGGCTCCCGGTGGAAGACCAGCCGCAGGTCCCGGGCCGCCTTCTCCAGGGAGCGGCAGGCATCCTGCAGCGGCGCGTAGTCCCGGGCCGAGGCCACGGCCTCCAGCCGCGTGTCCCGGGCCAGGTCCACCACCTGCCCGGTGCCCACCGATTCGCCGAAGAAGAGGCCCGCCACCTCGGGCAGCTGGTGGGCCTCGTCGAAGATCACCGTGTTGCAGGCCGGCAGCAGCTCGCCCATGCCGTCGTCGCGCAGCATCAGGTCGGCGAAGAAGAGGTGGTGGTTCACCACCACCACGTCGGCAGTCATGGCCTCCCGGCGGGCGGCGGAGACGAAGCATTCCTTGGCGTTCGGGCAGTCCTGCCCCAGGCAGTTCTCCCGCGTCGAGGTGGCCTGGGCCCAGGCGCCGGAATCCTCCGGCACGGCCGCCAGCTCGGCCTTGTCGCCGGTGCGGGTGGCCTTGGCGAAGCGGGCGATGGTCTGGATGTGGCCCGCCTCCTCCCGGGAGGCGAACTGCCCCCCCCTGGCGGCCCGCTCCAGGTGGTAGTGGCAGACGTAGTTGGCGCGGCCCTTCAGCAGGGCGATGGCGAGGGGCAGGCCGAGGGCGTCGCGCACCGTCGGCAGGTCGCGCTTGAAGAGCTGGTCCTGCAGGGTCTTGGTGCCGGTGGAGACGATGACCTTGCCGCCGGAGCGCAGGGCCGGCACCAGGTAGGCGAAGGTCTTGCCGGTGCCCGTGCCCGCCTCGGCGATCAGGGCCTTGTTGCCCTCGATGGCGGCGGCGATGCGCCCGGCCATCTCGATCTGCTGGGGCCGCACCCGGAAGCCGGGGATGGACCGGGCCAGGGGTCCGTCTGCGGCGAATATGCGGTCGAGGTCGGCCATGGGGCGGAGGATGGTAGCACGGCGGGGATGGGGCCCCGGAGGGGGCTCCGGAGGGGGCTCCGGAGCGGCCCCCGGCGGGCGGGATCACCCCTTCACGCCGGCGGCGGCTCGTTCAACTCATAACGGGTACTGCGCCCGCCGGCGGCACATTTCCGCAGGACGCCGCGGGCCAGCAGTTCGTTGATGTCCCGCAGGGCCGTGTCCGGCGAGCAGGCGGCGATGGCCCCCCACTTGCGGGTGGTCAGTCCGCCTTCGAAGCCGTCGAGCAGCCGGTTGAGGAGTTTCACCTGCCGCTCGTTCATCGGCGTTCCGGCGAACCGGTGCCAGAACCGCGCCTTGGCCAGGATCCGGTCCAGGCCATGCCGGGCCTGATCGACGGCGCGGTGCAATGCGGCGAGGAACCAGGAAAGCCACGCGGTCACGTCGAGCGTGCCTTTCTGGGCGCGCTCGAGGGTGTCGTAATAGGCCTCGCGCTCGCGCTGGATCTGCGCCGAAAGGCTGTAGAAGCGCTGCGGGCTGCCGTCGGCGCGCGCCAGCAGCAGGTCGCCGAGGGCGCGGGCGATGCGGCCGTTGCCGTCGTCGAAGGGATGCAGGGTGACGAACCACAGATGGGCGAGCCCGGCCTTGATGAGCGGCGGTTCGCCCGTCTCCCCGTTGATCCAGTCGAGGAAGCGGCCCGTCTCGGCCTGCAGGCGGCCGGCCGGCGGCGCCTCGAAATGCACGCGCCGACGGCCGACGGGACCGGAGACCACCTGCATGGGGCCGCCGGCATCGTCCCGCCAGCCGCCCACCCGGATCCTGTCGAGACCCGAGTAGCCGGTCGGGAACAGCGCGGCGTGCCAGCCGAACAGGCGTTCCCCGGTCACCGGCGCCGCACAGTGGGCCGTGGCATCGAGCACCATCGCGACGACGCCCTCGACGTGGCGATCCACCGGCGCCAGGGCACCGATGTCCACGCCCAGGCGGCGGGCGATGCTCGAGCGCACGGACGCCACATCCAGCCGCTCGCCCTCGATCTCGCTGGTGTTGACCACGTCCTCGGTGAGCGCCGCCAGGCTCGCCTGATCCCGCAAGGCCATGCCGACATCGGCCAGGCGCCCCACCAACAGGCCTTGCGCGCGACTGACCTCGGCCAGGGCGCCCGCCAGCGCGGCCAGGTCGTAGCGCCACCGGGGCCAGTCGGCAGCCTGCCAGATGTAAGTGCAATCTCCGCTGTTCATGCGGAGATTATCGACCCCATTCTCCGCATCCGCAAGACAT
>JAEUNJ010000278.1 GCA_016791145.1 Rhodocyclaceae bacterium
GTCTCAATTGGCATTTGCTGCTTATGCCAATCTATCTTCGCCTGTGCCAGACCAGACGGAACTTAGGCGAGCGGGCATGTCAGAGAAACAGGCGCAGGCTTTCGCGGAGCAGTGGCGTGTCGTCGAGCAATACAACGGCGAGCCGATTCCGGTACTGGACGAGTTCAACCATCCGACTGGCGAATACACCCAGAGCGACGCGCTATCCGCCACGGTCTTCCAGGAGGTCGAAACGGGCAGGCGCTACCTCGCCGTGCGGAGCACGCAGAGCCTGTCGGATGTCTGGACCGACATCGTCGATATCTCCATTCTCGGAATGTCCGAGCATCAGGGTCAGTATGCAAGCCTTAAGTCAAAGGTGCAGAGCTGGTTGGCGAATGGAACGCTCACGTCCGGGTTTACCGTCACCGGTCATTCGCTGGGTGGTTTTCTCGCAGGCGCATTGTTGGCGGATTTCCGCGGCCAGATCGAACACGTCTTCCTCTACAACGCACCCGGCGTTGGCGGCGTTGCGGCAACGCTGACGCAAGCGGTTCAAACCCTGCTCGGCCGTCCAGTCGACGTCATCGATCTCGTCAAGGTATCGAACCTTCGTGCCGATGCGGGAATCTCGCCGATAGCCGGCCTGGGCGTTGCATGGGGCACCCCGATTCCGATCGCCATCGAAAACCAGCTCGCGATACGGGATGCCCCAGCGGCCCTGAATCACAGTCAGCAGGTGCTCGTGGATGCCTTGGCCGTCCATGCGCTGCTTGCCAAGATGGACGCCACCGTCACGCTCGAATCGATCGGGGCCATATTCAAGGCCTCGTCCGCCATTGCCAGCAACACCCTTGAATCGGTTGTCGCCGCCGTGGGCACGCTCCTCGACAAGAGCTACGCCCCTGTCGCGACGACTCGCGAAGACCTGTACACCCATCTTGCCGAACTTCACACCGCCATTGCCGGCAAGACCTTCACCGTGGTCTCGCTCGCCAACATGACGGCCGGGGAGATCAGGGCAATTGCGTCCGACCCCGACATGATCGCCACCCGCTACGCCCTCCAGGCGTTGAATCCCTTCGCCCTGCTGGGCGCCGACTACGGCCGCTTCAATGCTGCCGGCGAACTGGACCTGTACGACCCCGCGACCGGCGCCGGCGCCCTGAGCACGGACTGGCTTGCCGACCGGGCGGGCCTGTTGGCCGCCGTCCTCGCGCGCAACGTCGCCGACCGCACCGATAACCGGATCGGTGGCGACATCGCCTACAAGGACCTGGCCCGCGGGCTGGCCCTCGGCCCCAATTCCCTGCCCCAAGTGGGCGTCATCTTCGGCAGGGATGCCGGCGAATCCATTGCCTTCACCCACACCCGGGGCGACCGGGTCCATTTCTACGGCATGGAGGGCAACGACAGCCTGCTCGGCGGCACCAGCGCGGATGTCCTGGAGGGAGGGTTGGGTGACGACCAGTTGCGGGGCGGCAAGGGGGGCGATTCCCTGATCGGCGGAGCCGGCCGGGACAGGCTCCGCGGCGGCAAGGATGCCGACCTGCTCGACGGCGGCGCCGACGGGGACCGCCTGCACGGCGGCGAAGGCATCGACCAATACTGGATCGGCCGCAACAGCGGCATCGACGTCATCACCGACTTCGCCGACGAAGGCGCGCTGTCGCCCTTATTGGCCCTCTTCAGCAACCGCGACGAGGAGGGTGACGGGCAGGGGCGCATCCGCTACGCCGGCAACCTCCTGGAAGGTTTGCTGACCGCCGACCCCGCGGACGGGCAGACGTGGACGGGCTTCGGGCTGATCTTCCGATTCAATGGCACCCCCGGCAAGCGCGGCCTGCTGACCATCACCGACCCGGCCGGGGAAGCGGGTCACGAGATCAAGGTCATGGCCTGGAAGTCCGGCGAACTGGGCCTGACCCTCGGTGCGCGTCCCGTCATTGCCAAGAGCACGCAGACCGGCACCGGCGCCGCCGACGTCCTCACCGCCTCGGCGCCGAAGGAGCGGGTGTTCGGCCTGGCCGGCGACGATCGCATCACCGTCTCCCTGGCCGATGCCGAAGGCTGGGGCGGCCCGGGGCGGGACTGGATCAGCAACGGCGACGGCGACCAGAAGCTCTATGGCGAGGAGGGGGACGACGTCCTCATTGCCAGCGCCGGCGACGACGAACTCTACGGCGGCACGGACAACGACGCGCTCCAGGGCGGTGCCGACGACGACCTCCTCGACGGCGGCGACGGCGCCGACTGGCTGGCCGGCGGCAGCGGTTCGGACGTGCTGGAAGGCGGTGCCGGCGACGATTACCTGGAGGGTTCATCCGGCTGGGCCCCCGTTGGCGGCTCCCTCCCGGCCGTGCCCGCTGGCGCGGCGGTCCTCGCCCGTGGCCAGCAATGGTGGATTGCCCGGGACCCCGATGGCACGCTTCGCCTGTCGAACTGGCGCGAGAACCCCCATTTCGCAACCGACGAAGGCGACTTCCTCGACGGCGGCGCCGGCAATGACGTCATCGCCGCCGGAGACGGCGATGACGTGATCTTCGGCGGCGAGGGCGACGACCAGGGCCAGGGCAACGGCGGCGCCGACCAGATCTTCGGCGGCGCCGGCAA
>JAEUNJ010000305.1 GCA_016791145.1 Rhodocyclaceae bacterium
CGTGGCGGATGCGCCGGTGACGCCGTGGACCAGCCGCGTGAGGACCCGCAGCAGTTCGGACCGGGTGACGGGCTTGAACAGCACCGCGTCGGCCTCCCCGGCCTCCGGGCCCGACTCCAGGTCCCGGCCGAAGACACCCAGCAGCACGACATGCATTGCGCCGCCGCGCCCGGACCGCAGGCGCTCGACCAGGGCATTGCATTCCCCGGACGGCAGGTCGGCATCGCGCCAGAGGTATTCCGGCGCTGGGCCGTTCGCCGCCGCCAGGACATCCCCGGCCTCGCCGGCCCCCGCCGCTGCGACCACCCGGGCACCGAGAGCCGACAGCTCCGCTTCCAGCACTTCCCTGGCCGCGGCGTTGCGGACCACGACGAGCATCGGCGTCCCCGCCGCGATCGGCGACGGATGGGCCGCCTGGTGGCCATCGCAATGGTCGAAGGGCTTCGCGAACCAGAAGGTGGAGCCCTGGCCGGCGATGCTCTCGAAGTCCACCGCGCCGCCCATGTGCTCGGCCAGCTGACGGACGATGGCGAGCCCCAGTCCGGTCCCGCCGAAACGGCGGGTGGTCGAGTTGTCGGCCTGGGTGAAAGGGGAGAACAGCCTTGCCCTGGCCTCGGGCGACACGCCCACGCCGGTGTCCGCCACGCTGTAGCGGAGTTCGCACCGGGATCGCCTCCCGCTCCCCGGATCGACGCCGCACGTGCAGTTCAGCGTCAGCAGGATCTGGCCGCGCTCGGTGAATTTCACCGCATTGCTGACCAGGTTGCTGACGATCTGCTTCACCCGGTGGAAATCCCCCTCCACGACCGGCGGCACGCAATCGTCCACCCGGCAGACCAGTTCGAGGCCCTTGGCGAAGGCGGGTTCCGCGAACTGCAGAGCCACCTCCTCGGCGACCAGCCGTGGATCGAACGGAGCATGCTCCAGTTCCAGCTTTCCGGCCTCGATCTTGGAAAGGTCCAGGATGTCGTTGATCAGGTGCAGGAGGGACTGGGCCGACACCTTCAGGGTGTCGGCGAATCGCCGCTGCCGATCGGAAAGCCCCGATTCGAGCAGCAGGTCGGCCATGCCTATGACGCCATTCATCGGGGTGCGAATCTCGTGGCTCATGTTGGCGAGGAAACGGGATTTCGCCACGTTGGCCGCCTCGGCCTGTTCCTTCGCCAGCCGCAGTTCCGCCGTCCGGGACTCCACCTGCTGTTCCAGGTGGTCGCGGTAGTCGCGCAGTTCCTCGTCCCTGGCCTGGATCTGCGCCAGCATGTCGTTGAAACCCGACAGCAGGGTCCCGACCTCGTCCCTCTGGTCCACCGGCACCCGCCGCGAGTAGTCCCTGTCCTCGCCCACCTGGCGGGCCATGGCCGCCAGGTCGAGGATCGGCCCCGAAATGCGCGACTGGAGGCGGGCAGCCAGCAGGAAGGCGACGAGAAAGGCGCCCCCCGTGCCCAGTCCCGCCAGCGCCAGGTCGGCCAGCGCATCGCGCCACATGGGCAGGAGATCGGCTTCCAGGGCCACCGTCCCCACCACCTCGTTCTCCTGGCGCACCGGGTATTCCAGTTCCAGCCGGGTGCTCCAGTATCCGCCTTCGACCCGGGCCGCGTCGCCGCCTGCCCGGCGCACAGGCATGCGCGGACCCGCGACCGGATGGCTGGCCAGGAAACTCCCATCGGCGAGGACGATGGTTGCCGCGACGATCTCCGGGCGCGCCTGGAGCGCCGAGAGCGTGTAGGCCGCGGCCCGCGGGTCCCGGAAGACGATGGCCGAGGTGCTGTTGGCGGCGATCACCTGGGCCAGTGCCGTCAATTGGGACAGGGTCGCCTCGTGGCTCCGGCGTATCTCCTGGGCCGTGAACATCGCCAGGGCAAGCAGCAGGCCGGTGCCCGTGGCGACGGCAATGATCGCCATCAGCTTCTGCTTCAGGGGGCGATCGGGGAATCGCATGTCAGCGCGACCTGGCGTCGGCGAGATTCCGGGCAAGCTTCAGCAACTGGGAACCGGCCTTCAATTGGGCCTGTTCTAGGGCCGCCCGGTTGATCTCGAACTGCAGGCGATCATCGCCGGCCACGATGCCGATCGCCCCGCCGGCATCGATGAAGCCTTCCACGTCGCCGACGGTCAGCACCGGCTGGCCGGCCAGCGCGCGCAGGGTGGGGACGAGGCGGCGCTCCTCCGAGTCGGCCACGAACACGACATGGCAGCCGCGGGCATCCTCGGTGGTGACGCCGCGTCGCAATCTCACCGGCCGTCCCTGCACCTGCCGGGTTTCCAGGGACTGGATCGCCGTGCCCAGGCTGTCGCGGCCGACGACGCAGAAGACCAGGGGGGCCTCCCGGGACGGGAAGGCCCGTTCGGGCCACTCCACGTAGCGGGCGAAGTTCAACAGGAACGCGACCTTCGCCTGGGCCTCCGAGATCTGGGCGCGCACCGACCCCGGCGCGCCCAGCACGCCGAACAGGATCAGGATGCCGAGGAGCCTCGCCAGCAGCGGGCCCGGACGGCCGTATCTCAGAACTGCCACTTGGCCTTCACGTAGAGGCTGCGCTGGATCTGCAGGGTTTCGGAGGGAAGCAGGTCGGGCACGATCTCGGGGTGCCGGCGGTCGAGGAGGTTCTGCCCGACGACGGAGAGTTCGAGCCCTGCGACCGGACGCCAGGCGTAGCGGAGGTCGACGGTCGTGTAGGAAGGGATCGCGGCGGCGCCAGGGGCCCCGTAGCCCGCCACGTGCCGCAGCCACAGGTCGAACTGGCTGCGCCCGGAAAGGGTCATGGACGACCGCAGGGACAACTGGTGGCGGGGCGCCGAATCCTTCAGCCGCGCCGCTTCCGCCCGGGTGACGGGATCGGCGTAGCTACCCACCTCCCGGACCCGCAGGTAGGTATAGCTGGGCTGCAGCCGCCACCATGTCAGGGCATGCCAATCCGCTGCCAGCTCAAAACCGTGGGTCCTGGCTTCCAGCACGTTGCCCGGAATGATGTTCTGGACGAAGTGGAACGGCGGCACGAGGACCAGTTGCTGCGTGCTCATTGTCGCGGAGCGCAGGCGGCTGTAATCGTTGCGGAACACCGTGGCGTCGAGGGAGAGCCCGCCGTGGAACTGGTGCCGGTAGCCGAACTCCAGCGCCTTGACGGTTTCCGACTGCATGGTGTGGTCGGGGCGCGGCAGGTTGCGCAGCAGGACCGGCAGCGGAATCGCCGGCGGGCTGGCCGGCGTCACCGACAGATTGACCAGGGCGTCGCCCTCCGCCCGCGACGGCGTGCGCACGGCGCGGGAGAGCGCCCCCCAGACCGCCTGCGACGGATTGGGCGTCCACATGAGGCGCGCCGTCGGCTGGGACTCGAAACCGGTGAAATTGTTGTGCTCCAGGCGCTCGCCGAGGATCAGCCGCAGGGATTCCGGGACCAGGGTGATCTCGTCGTGGACGAAGGCGCTTATCAGCCGGTAGGTGCGCTGCGTCGGCTGGAGGGCAAGGAAGACGCCCTGCGTGTCCACGCTGTCCCGCGAGTGGCGGTAGCCCAGGCCCCACACCAGGTCATGCCGGTCGGCGAACCGGGCACGCCGCTGGAAATCCAGGTCCGCCGTCGTCCGATGCTCGCGGATCGCGTTCCGGACGATCAGTTCCGTCTGGTCGACGGAAGCCTGGAGCACCGACTCGTCGCCCCCTTCGGAAAACCACTCGTGGCGGCCCAGCAGATGGGCGCCCCGATTGGACTGGCTCATGGGAGTGGCCGTGAATCCGGCCGGCGAGGTCAGGTCGGCCAGGTTCCAGCGGTCGCCGGTGGTGCTGTCGTGGAAGCCGCCGCTGACCGTGAGCCGGCCTCCCGCATCGGTGTTCCAGTCGCCGCGGAATCCCGCGCGCGTGGCCCGCCAGTGGTCGTTGCCGGCAACGCCGGTGAGTCCCACGGACTCCCCGCGCCGGAACCCCTTGGCCCAGACGCGGAAATGGCCGTCGCCGGCCTGCCCGCCGTACCGGGCCGCAAGCGCCCCGTCCCGGTCCGTGCCGGCACTGGCGGCGACCAGCGTACCCTGCGTGTCGCGCGTCTTCCGCGTGATGATGTTGATCACCCCGTTGACCGCATTGGCGCCCCACAGGGCCGCGCCCGGGCCGCGGATCACCTCGATCCGGTCGATGTCCTCCAGGAGGGTGTCCTCCGCTTCCCAGAAGACGCCGGAGAAGAGCGGGGAGTAGATGCTGCGCCCGTCCATGAGCACCAGCAGCTTGTTGGCAAAGCGCCCGTTGAACCCGCGGACGCTGACCGCCCAGCGGTTGTTGGCGAGCTTGGCCACCTGGACCCCGGGCACCATGCGCAGGGCATCCGGAATGCTGGTGGCGCCCGACCGCTCGATGTCCTCCCGGGTGACCACGAAGACCGCCGCGGCCACGTCGCTCAGGCGCTGCGCCTTGCGCGAGGCGGTCATGACATCCGCCTTGAGCAGGTCCTCCAGGCTCAGGTCGATGGCCTCCGCATCGACCGCCTGCGCGGCCCCGGCCAATAGGGTGCCCAAGGCCGCCAGCGCGGCGCGGCACGCATGCCTGTTCTTCGCTTCCATGACTTCTTCCCCTGTCTTTCGCCCATCGCCCGGCGGGTCCTCCCGCGGGAGACCCGACCGGATTTCCGGCGACTGCATTCGTTCCCGGCGCCTTGCCCCGTCTTCTGCAACGCGTGGCTGTCCAACCGCCCGGCCGGCCGTCGGGAAATCCTCCCCGCCAACTCGCCCCCGGACACCCCCGGGACTTGCCTAAAGTTATACGCGCGCGAATTGTAACCCGCCGGCCGCCAGCCCCTCCGGGGATTCATCTGGCCGTGGTCCCTCGGCGGCCACAATTCACGATGTCGCAACCATTCCCGCGCGCGCTTCGCCGGCCCGAAGGGAGGCGCGGAAACACCGCGTCCCGCCCTTCATCCCTCCCGGCGGACGATGGTCACCGGCACGCCGCCGAGGACGGCGTTTCCGGAAAGCGGGTCCCTGGCCGATGCGTCGAACAGCGCGTTCAGGTTCGCCCCCGGCCGCGCGCCGGCCACCGCCAGGCGGAGGCCCGGCAGGTCGTGGCCGTAGCCGTGGGGCAGGGACACCACCCCGGGCATCATCTCGTCGCTGACCTCGACCGGCGCCTCGATGGCCGCCCCGCGGCCCCCCTCGATGCGCACCCGGTCGCCGGTGGCCACGCCCAGCCGGCCGGCATCCGCCGGATGCACCTTGAGCGTGCACAGGTTCGGGCCCTTGGCGAGCACCGGCAGGTTGTGCATCCAGCTGTTGTTGGAGCGCACCGGCCGGCGGCCGACGATCACCAGTTCGGAGGCCGGGCCGTCCAGGTCGGCCAGGGGCCTCGCCAGGTCGGCCAGCAGCATCGGCGGCGCCAGTTCCACCTTGCCGCTGGGCGTCCTCAGCATCTCGGGGATGCGCGGCGCCAGGGGCCCCAGGTCGATGCCCGCCGGCGCCGCGGCGACCCGGTCCAGGGTGAGCCCGCCGGGTTTCATGCCGAAGCGGTCGCCATGGGGTCCGGAACGCAGCGCCAGGTCGAGCAGCCGCTCGGGGCCCCGCCGGCCGGCCAGGGCGGCCGCGATGGCCTCCGCCTGGGGACCGGCCTGGCGGCGCAGGTCCTCCAGCAGCAGGGCGTCGTCCAGGGCGGCCACGTCCGCATCCACG
>JAEUNJ010000016.1 GCA_016791145.1 Rhodocyclaceae bacterium
GCGCTTCCTCCCGGCCGAGGGCAAGCGCGGCGTCACCCTGGGCATGGGCATGACCGAGAAGCAGGGCGGCTCGGACGTGCGCGCCAACACCACCCGGGCCGAGCCGGTGGGCGGCCGCGAGTACCGCATCGTCGGCCACAAATGGTTCTTCTCGGCGCCCATGTGCGACGCCTTCCTGATCCTCGCCCAGGCGCCGGGCGGGCTCTCCTGCTTCTTCCTGCCGCGCTGGACGCCCGACGGGAAGCGCAACGACATCCGCCTCCAGCGCCTGAAGGACAAGATGGGCGACAAGTCCAACGCCGGCTCCGAGGTGGAGTTCTGGGGCGCCCGGGCCTGGCTCGTGGGAGAGGAAGGACGCGGCGTGCCCACCATCATGGAGATGGGCACCTATTGCCGCCTGGATTGCGCCCTGGGCACCGCCGGCCTGATGCGCCATTCCCTGTCCCAGGCCATGCACCACGCCCACCATCGGAGCGCCTTCGGCCGGCGGCTGGTGGAGCAGCCCCTGATGCGCAACGTGCTGGCCGACCTGGCGGTGGAGACCGAGGCCGCCCAGGCCCTGGCCCTGCGCCTCGCCCGTGCCTTCGACGGCGGCGAGGACGAGCAGGAATCCCTGCTGCGCCGGGTGCTGACGCCCGCCGCCAAGTACTGGATCTGCAAGCGCGGCCCCATGGTCGGCGCCGAAGCCATGGAGGTGCTCGGCGGCAACGGCTACGTCGAGGACGGCATCATGGCCCGCGTCTACCGCCAGATGCCCCTCAATTCCATCTGGGAGGGCTCGGGCAACGTCATGTGCCTGGACATGCTGCGCGCCATGGCCAAGCATCCCCGCTGCCTGGAGGCCCTGGCCGCCGAGGTGGCTCCCGCCCTGGGCCGGGACCGGCGCCTGGACGCCTTCATCGGCCGGCTGCAGGACGGCCTGCGCAAGCCGGAGGACCTGGAAGCCCGCTCCCGCCAGGTCACCCAGGCCGTCGCCCTGGCCGTCCAGGGCGCCCTGCTGGTCCGCTTCGCACCGCAACCGGTCGCCGAGGCCTTCTGCGCCACCCGGCTGGCCGATGCGGCCTTCGGTGGCGGCGCCTTCGGCACCCTGCCGGGCAACAGCGGCTTCGACGCCATCCTGCAACGGGCCTGGCCGGTGTGATGGGCCTCAAGGAAATGCTTCGCCGCAAAGGCGCAAAGGCGCAAAGCCGCGCAAAGGAGGACCTTTTCCCGGGGAACACCGTGACCGGGCATTGCCTCCGGCTTTCTTTGCGACCCTCTGCGCCTTTGCGCCTCTGCGGTGGATTTGGGCTTCTTCCATGAAGACCGTACGAATAGGTGCCGGCCTTGGCTTCTACGGCGACTCCTGGGCGCCGGTGGCAACCACCCTGGAACGGGGCGAGGTCCAGTACGTCGCCTCGGACCACCTGGCCGAACTGACCCTGGCCATCCTGCAGAAGGACCGGCAGCGGGACCCGGCCCTGGGATATACCCGGGACCTGATCCCGATGATGACGGCCCTCTGGCCCCTGGCGGCGAGGCGCAGCGTGCGCTTCCTGCTCAATGCCGGCGGCCTGAACCCGCAGGGTGCGGCGGCGACCCTGGCCGCCGAGTTCGCGCGCCGAGGCTGGCCGGCGCGCATTGCCTGCGTCACCGGCGACGCGGTCCTCGACCGGATGGACGAATTGCGCGCTGCCGGCGAGCCCCTGGCCCACCTGGACAGCGGCGCCGACATCGCGGACGTCCGCGACCGGCTGCTCTTCGCCAACGCCTATCTCGGCGCCCGGCCCCTGGTGCAGGCCCTGGACGAAGGCGCCGACATCGTGATCTCCGGCCGAGTCGCCGACGCGGCCCTGTTCATGGCGCCGCTGATCCACGAGTTCCGCTGGGGCTGGGACGACTGGCCGCGCCTCGCCCAGGCCCTTACCGTGGGCCACCTGATGGAATGCTCCGGCCAGGGCAGCGGCGGTAACTTCAACGCCTACGGCCCGGCCTTTGGCGGCGGCTGGGAGGCCATCCCCGATTACGCCCACCTCGGCTTTCCCATCGCCGAGGTCTCCGAGGACGGCGCGGCCGTCATCACCAAGGCCCCCGGGACTGGCGGGCGGGTGAGCTTCGACACCCTGCGCCAGCAGCTGCTCTACGAGGTGCACAACCCCCGCCGCTACCTGAGCCCGGACGTAATCCTCGACATGGGCACCCTGCGCCTCGACGACCTGGGCGACGATCGCGTTCGGGTGACCGGCGCCACGGGCCTGCCGGCGCCGGAAAGCCTCAAGATCGTCGCCGGCTACGACGACGGCTGGGCCGGCACGGCCATGATCGGCTACTGTTGGCCCGACGCGGTGAAGAAGGCGCGTACGACGGAATCCGTCGTCCGGAAACTGCTCGCCGAGCGCCGGCTCCAGTACGACGACATACACACCGAACTGCTGGGCCTGGACTCCCTGCTCGGCCCCCTGGCCGACACGTCGCGGGCCGACGAGCTGAACGAGGTCTACCTGCGCATGGTGGTGCGCACCCGCGACAAGCGGCTCGCCGAGGCCTTCCCGCGGCAGATTCCCTGGCTGGGGCTCTCC
>JAEUNJ010000043.1 GCA_016791145.1 Rhodocyclaceae bacterium
CGCGCGCAACTGGCGCAGGGTGACGTATTCGCCGGCCCGGGTGGACATGGAGACCTTGGCGCCCTCCCGGAACAGGCTCACGAACTGGACCAGGGCCACGTCGAGGCGGTCGGCATCCCGTTCCAGGGCCTGCAGCGCCCCTTTCACCCGCGGGATGTAGCCGTGGTGGTCGGCGCCCCAGACATCGACGACCCGGGCGAAGCCGCGCTCGAACTTGTTGGCGTGGTAGGCGATGTCGGAGGCGAAGTAGGTGTAGAGCCCGTTCTCCCGCTGGACGACCCGGTCCTTCTCGTCGCCGAAGGCGGTCGAGCGGAACCACTTGGCGCCGTCCTGGACGTAGATGTGGCCGCGCCGCTCCAGTTCCTCCACCGCCTTCGCCACCATGCCCGTGTCGTAGAGGGAACGCTCCGAGAACCAGACGTCGAAATGGACGCCGAACTCCTCCAGGTCCTCGCGGCAGTCGGCCAGCTGCTCCGTGAGGGCATGCTGGTGCACGTAGGCCCATTCCTCGCCCAGCAGGTCCTTGGCGGCGGCGATGAGCCCGTCCAGGTGGGTCTCGAGCTGCTCCTTCTCCTCGGCGGTCCAGCTCCCGTCCTCCCGCGCCGCCGGCGCCGGCGGCACGCAGGCGAGGACGGCGGCGGCCGGATGCGCGTAGCGGTCCTGGTGGGCGCCCTTGATCTGCTCCGCCATCTCCCGCACGTAGCCGCCCTGGTAGGCGTTGGGCGGGAAGGGCACGTATTCGTCGAAGAGCTCCAGGTAGCGCAGCCAGGTGGAAACCCCGAGGATGTCCATCTGCCGGCCGGCATCGTTCACGTAGTACTCGCGCACCACGTCGTAGCCGGCGTAGGCGAGCAGGGAGGCGAGGCTGGCCCCGTAGGCGGCGCCCCGCCCGTGGCCCACGTGCAGGGGGCCGGTGGGGTTCGCCGAGACGAACTCGACCTGCACCTTCGGGCGGCCCTCCACGCGGCCGCGGCCGTAGCCGTCGCCGGCCGAAAGCACCGCCGGCACGACGCCGGTCTTGGCACGACCGGCCAGGGTGAAATTGATGAATCCCGGTCCGGCGATCTCCGCCCTGGCCACCGAATCGGAGCGCGGCAGGGCCGCGACGAGGCGCCCGGCGACCTCGCGCGGGTTGGCCTTCATGGCCCGCGCGAGCTGCATGGCCAGGTTGGTGGCGAAATCGCCGTGGGAGGCATCCCGGGGGCGTTCGAGCTGGATTTCGGCGGCGGCGCCGGGGGCAACGCGATGCAGGGCGGCCGTCAGCAGGTCGGACAGCAGGGCCTTGGGATCCTGGTTCATGGCATGAGGGGAATGAGCTGCGGCAGCGAGGCCGGGATTATACCGGCCGCTTCCGGCCGCCCGGTCCGGCGGCCGGCCGGTGGCGGATCAGAAATCCCGCCTCAGGTTCACCGAGGCGACCCGGCGGTTGTAATCGTAGAGGGCGACGTTGGAGTCGTTGCGGATCACGCTGACCTGGGGCGTGAGCAGCCAGTTGCGGGCCAGCGTGATGTTGGCCCCCACCTGCACGTTCCACTGGTCGTCCCGCCGCCCCACCAGGAACAGGGGCTCGGTGCCACCGTAGCGGCGGTGCTCGTAGGACAGGTTGGCGAACAGGGCCGCCGCACCCGTGAGCGCCCACTCCCCGCCCAGACGCAAGCCGGCCAGGCGATGCCCGAGGTGGGGCACCCCGGCTGCCTGCTCCCGTTCGGTACCGGCGTAGAGGCCGGCGTAGCCCGTCAGGCCGTTGCCGAAGCCGTGGCCCAGGGCGCCGCCCAGCACCCAGCGGTCGGCGTCGCGCAGCCGCTGGTTCGGATAGTAGAGGTTCGAGTACTGGAGGAACGCCGCCACCTGGTCCTGCCCGCCGAGTTGCCGCTGCCATTGGCCGGTCAGGCCGTTGGCGCTGCGATAGCGGTCGCTCTGCAGCCAGAGGTCGTTGTGCTGGTAGCCCAGGGACCAGGTGTCCGCTCCCCGCTCCCAGGCAAGGCCGGCATGGCCGTCCAGGTTGCCCTGGTCCCAGACGTCGTCGTTGCGATGGGTGCGCAGGCCGGCCGTCCCGCCGGCGTTGACGTAGAGGCCCTCGCCCAGCGGATGGCGGTAGCGCAGGCCGCCGCCGAGGCTGTAGAAGCTGTCGCCGGTGCGCACGCTGCGCGGGTCCAGGGTGGCGTTGCCCCCGAAGGCGGGAATCGCCAGGCTGGCGCTGCCCACCGCGCTGTTCACGTTGCTGTCGATGCCGAAGCCGCCTTCCAGGTGGCCGCGCAAGGTGGGCCGCGTCCTGTCGTCGAGCAGGTCCGCCGTGGACAGGAAGCGGTCGATGGTGCGCTTCACGTCCGCCGGCACGTCCTGCCTGCGCACGCGTTCGAACTCGCGGCGGGCGGCGTCGGTCTCGCCGGCGGCCAGGTAGGCCCGCGCCAGTTCCGCCCGGGCCCGCGCGTTGCCCGGATCGACCGTCACCGCCCTTTCCAGGGCGAAGATCGCCCGGGTGTTCTCGCCGGCCTCCAGGGCCGCGATGCCGAGGAGCAGGTCGAAGGCCGGGTCGCCGGCCCGCTCGCTCTCGGCGCCGACCAGCAGGGCGTAGGCCTTCGCCCCGTCGCCCGCATCCAGCAGGCGGCGCGCCTCGTCGAGCCGGGCGTCGGCCAGGGCGGCGCCCGAGGCGAGAAAGGCCGCCGCCAGGGCGGCCAGGAGATTCGGAATGCGCATGGTCGGTTTCCGTCTAGCGGCGGAAGGCCGCGGCCCCGGTCACGTCGCCGAGGGTGCCGCCTCCGTTGAACAGGTAGGTCATGCCGGCGTGGGATGCGCCGGACCCGAAGAACATTCCGTTGACCGTCGCCGAACCGGGACCGGCGCCCACCGGACAGGGCGAGCAGCTCAGGGTCACGGCGGAATCGGTGAAGGCCGGGAACCCGGTGATGCCGGAGCCGGACAGCGTGAAGGAACCGCCGCCGATGGGCACGTTGAGCAGCGTGGCGATGTGGGTGGTCGCGCCGAACTGCACGGAAAGCGATCCGGTGACGATGCCGCCGAGCGCGCCGCTGGCCGCCGTGGGGGTCGTGGCGCCGACGAGGGCGTAGGTGGCCTTGATGCCGCTCAGCGCGGCCAGATCCGAACTCGGCGTCGGGATGCCCGCGACGTAATGGAACTGGCTGACGGGTATGGCGGCGAAGGTGCCGGACGCCCAGCGGCCCCAGGCAATCACGCCGCTGCCGTCCGTGGCCCGTTCGGCATGGGCGGTGGGCGCGCCGGCAGCCGGGGCGACCGGCGCGCCGCTGGCCGCGGACAGGCCGGACAGGCCGCCCAGCTCGTCGAAGGTGGCCGTCGCGTCGGAAACGTGGCCGGTGGCCCCCAGCGGGGGTGGCGAGGATACGTCGTAGGTCGAATAGACGACGCCGAAGCCGGTGCCGGAGGTCAGCACGGCGACCGGCGGTTTCTCCGGATAAAGCTTCGGATCGGGCGGCGGCGGGGTGGGCGTGCCGCTCACCTTGTCCGTCGTGTATTCCGGCTTGGTGTTCGCGTTGGGGGTGTAGGCGGACTGGCCGGCGCCGACCGGCGTGCACCCGGCCTGGTTGCAGACCTCGATCTCGCCGCCGGTGGTCGTCACCCGCAGGCCGTTGTCCAGTTCGGCCCCGTACTCGGTGCCGCGGATGCCGATGGTCGCCACCTCGGTGCGGACCAGGTAGGCATCCCGCTTGCCCTTGCCGATCAAGCCCGTCACCGTGCGGAAAGCGCCCTTGAACAGGCTGAAGAAGCCGCGCTCGGACCCGTCGTTGGCGCCCTGGAACCGGTACTCGTCCACCTTGAACTCGGTGCGCGGCTGCAGGGAAACGAGGGCGCCGTCGGTGAATTTGAGTTGCGCCCGGCCGTCGCCGGTGGCCACCAGTTCGCCGTTGTTCAGTTCGCCGCCCTTGGCCAGGGCCCGGCGGGCCCCGTCCGCGCCGACCACGGCGACCGTGCCATTCACGAAATCGGCCCGCGCCACCTCGGCACCCGCCTGCCCGGCGGTCGCGGACAGCGCCACGGCGAGGAGAAACCTGAATTGCATAGCCACGGAATGCCTCCGATCGGAGAATGGATACATAACGGCATTATAGGCCGCGGCCTTGAGCCCACCGGCCCCGGTTCCCGCCCGGGCAGGGGCTTCGTTCAACCCGGAAACCCGGTCGGGAAGGCCCGGAGCGGGCCGCCGAATCGGGCATTCGCCGTCGTTTCCCGCGCCTCTCCCGCCTCTGCCCCCGGTTCCCCGGCATCCCGGTGCCGCGGGACCCGGTCGCGTGGTCGGAGCGCCCGGGTTCATGCCACCCGGCCGTCCCGCCATGCCGCCAGTTCCTTCGCCGCCCGCGCGATCACGGGACCCCACTCGCCGTAGGCCTCCTGGCGCAGCAGCCGCATCGTCGGGTACCACGGCGTGTCGTCGCGGCCGGTGAGCCAGCGCCAGCACGCGTCGAAGCGGGAGAGCGTCCAGACCGGCACGCCCAGTCCCCCGGCCAGGTGGGCCACCGAGGTGTCCACGGTGACCACCAGGTCCAGGTTGCGCACCAGGGCCGCCGTGTCGGCGAAGTCGTGCAGGTCCCCGGTGGGATCCTCCACCGCCGCGGGCAGGTCCGACGAACCCTCGCCCTTCTGCAGGCTGAGGAAGCGGATGCCCTCCACGGCGAGCAGCGGGGCCAGGGCGGAGGCGGACAGGCTGCGCCGCCGGTCCAGCAGGTGGGCGCCGGGATCGCTGCGCCGCGGGTTTCCGGCCCAGACGATGCCGACCCGGGGCCGCGGGTCGCCGGCCAGGCGGGCCGCCCAATTCCGGACCAGGACCGGGTCCGCCCACAGGTAGGGGGTCGCCGCGGGGATCGTCGCCGGCCGTGTCCCGAAGGCGAGGGGGAGGCTCATGAACGAGCAGTGGAAATCGGTGAGCGGCAGGCCCTCGCCCTGGGGCACCACCCGCTCGATGCCGGGCAGCAGGTCGAACAGACGCTTGAGCGGCGGATGGCACTCGACGATCACCCGGGCGCCGCGGCGGGCGACCATCTCCGCGTAGCGCACGAACTGGAGCGCGTCCCCCAGGCCCTGCTCCGCGTGGAGGATGATGGTTCGGCCGGCGATGGGCTCGCCCTTCCACTGGGGCATCGGGAAGTGGCGGCGGTGCCGGCGTGCCTCGGCGGCCCCCTCCCAGCGCCATTCGTACTCGCGCCAGCCGTCCTCGAAATCACCGGCGGCGAGCAGCGCCATGGCCAGGTTCAGGTGGCCCTCGGCGTGCTCCGGGGCGATTTCCAGGCAACGCCGGTAGGCCGCGAGGGCACCCTGCAGGTCCCCCAGTTCCCGCAGCGTGCTGCCCAGGTTGTTCCAGGCGCGGAAGTTGGCCGGCTCCCGCTCGGTCACCTTCTGCAGCAGTTCCCGCGCCGCCAGGGGCTCGCCCAATTCCCGGCGCAGGTTGCCCAGGTTGAGGAGGCCGCCCGAGTGGTCGGGCTGCAGGGACAGCACCTTCCCGTAGGCCGCCAGGGCCTCCTCGAAGGCGCCCTTCTCGCGCAGCGCGTTGCCCAGGTTGAGCCAGGCAGCCAGGTAGTCGGGCCGGAGTTCGATGGCCTTGCGGTAGGCGGCGGCCGCCTCCTCGAAGCGGTACTCCTCGGTGAGCGCGTTGCCCAGGTTGTAGGCGATGCCGGAGGCCGAGGGGTCGCCGGCCAGCGCCTCCCGGTAGGCATCGGCGGCCTCGGCGTGGCGTCCCGCCCCCGCCAGCGCGATGCCCAGGTTGCCCAGGTAGACCGGGTCGCCGGGCTTCGCCGCGAGGGCCCGGCGGATGGCCGCGATGGCCGGCTCGTGGGCCTTGCGGGCGCCGTGGATCACGCCGGTCAGGTGCCAGGCGTCCGGGTGCTCGGGTTCCAGCTCCAGCACCTTCCGGTAGGCGGCCTGGGCCTCGTCCAGGCGCCCCGCCTGGTGGGCGGCGAAGCCCGCGTGCAGGGCGGCCTCCGCCTCCGCGTGGCGGCGCGCCGCCCCCTGCGCGTCCCCCGTGGCCGCCACCTGGATCCGGTCGCTGCGCGCCGCCTCTCCGGCCAGCTGGTAGCGGTCGGCCGTGACGACCTCGATGGCGGCCGGCTGGAACGGGCGGGCGTCGGGCCGGGTCCGGACGATGCGATTGCGCCGCCCGGCCAGCCAGGCCGGCAGCGCCGCCGCCACCTCCGCCAGCACCGGCTCCCATACCGCCGGCTTCTCCTGCTGGAACAGGCGCATGGTCGGATACCAGGGGCTGTCGTCCCGGCCGCGCATCCAGCGCCACTCGCTGTTGAACCGGTTGAGCATCCACACCGGCCGGCCCAGGGCGCCGGCCAGATGGGCGACGCCCGTGTCCACGCAGATCACCAGGTCCAGTTCCGCCATCAGGGCCGCCGTGTCGGCGAAGTCCTTCACGTCGCCCATGGGATCGATGATGTGGGAGGTCAGTTCGGCGGGCACCGGCCCGTCGGGACGCACCTTCTGCAGGCTGATCCAGGCCACGTCCTCCCGCTCCAGCAGGGGCCGGAAGGCCTCCAGCGCGATGCTGCGGTAGCGGTCGCCGCGGAAGCCCCGGGAGCCGTACCAGACCAGGCCCACCCGGGGCCGCTTCTCGGCGGCGAAGCGCTCGCGCCAGGCCGCGTGGGCGGCGGTGCCGGCGTGGAGGTAGGGCACCTGGGCGGGTACCGTGGGGAGGTCGGTCCCGAAGGCCATGGGCAGGCTCATGGCGGGACAATGGAAGTCGTAGCGTTCCCGCACGAAGGGTTGGGCATGCTCGCCGGGCACCACCCGCACCCGGTCCCCCATGCTCTGTTGGACGAGCCGGTAGAGCTCGTTCTGGACCACAAAGGTCACGTGGCGGAAGCGCTCCAGCAGCATCGGCGCGTAGCGGCAGAACTGGATCGTGTCGCCGAAGCCCTGCTCGTAGTAGACGATGATGCGGGCATCGCGGCCCGCCGGCTCGCCCTTCCACTGGGGACAGGGAAAGCGGGGCGGCTTCACCTTCTTGGCCTGGTCGGAGCCCTCCCAGCGGGACTCGTATTCGGCGAAGCCCGCCTTCAGGTCGCCCATCATCAGCTTGACCAGGGAATGGCCGAAGCGGGCCCCCGCGAAGTTCGGGTTGATGGCGAGGGCCTTCTCGTAGCTGGCGAGGCCGTCCTCGAGGCTGACGAAGTCCTGCAGCAGGTTGCCCAGGTTGGTCAGGGCCTCCACGAAGTCCGGCTTGATGCGCAGGGCCTCGGCGTAGCAGCGGCGCGCCTCGTCGATCTGTTCCTGGCTGACCCGGATGTTGCCCAGGTTGCTCCAGGCCGGCGCGAAATCCGGGTTGCACTGGAGGGCCCGCTCGAAGCAGGCGATCGCCTCCTCCGCCTTTTCCTCGCCCATGTAGAGGGCGCCCAGGTTGTTGTGGGCCTCCACCAGGTCCGGCTGCAGCTCGATGGCCCGCTTGTGGTGGGCGATGGCGTCATCGAGCCGCCCGGCCTCCTGGTAGGCGTTGCCCAGGTTCGTGAGGGCCGCGGCGAAGTCGGGCTTCACGGCGACGGCCCGCTCGTAGGTTTCGATGGCCCCCTTCAGGTCAGCCTTGTCGCGCAGGGCCGCGGCCAGGTTGTTCAGGGCCTCGGCATATTCCGGGTTGAGGTCCAGGGCCTTGCGGTACTCGGCGATGGCCTCGTCCAGGCGGCCCGCGTCCTTCAGGGTCACGCCGAGGAAATGGTGGGCTTCCGCATCCCCCGAACCGGCGGCCAGGGCCTGCCGGTAGCACTCCACGGACCCGTCGCTGTCGCCCAGGCGGCGGCGCAGCCGGCCCAGGTTGGTCCAGGCCTCGGCCATCTTCGGCGCCAGTTCGGTGGCGCGGCGGAAGGCGGTCTCGGCTTCCGGCAGGCGGTTCAGGCTCTTCAGGGCCTTGCCCAGGTTGTTGTGGGCATCGGCGAAGTCCGGCTTCAGCTTCAGCGCGCGGTCGAAGAAGGGCAGGGACTGCTCGTACTCCCGCGCCTGGCAGTGGGCGACGCCCATCAGGTGCAGCGCATCCACCTGGTCGGGCGCCACGGCCAGGACCTGCCGGTAGAGGCCCATCGCCTCCTCCCGCCGGTCCGCCTGGTGCAGGGCCACGGCCCGGTTCAGGATGGCCGACAGGTCCTGGGGACCCGGCGGCGGCGGCGGGATTACCTGGGGCGTCGCCACCTCCCGGGCCGCCGGTTTCAGGCGGTTGCCGCCCCGCGCCCCGGCCTGGGCGATGGGCCGCGTCGGCGTCCTGCCCCCCGAGCGGGCGGGGGATTCGCGGGTGTCGTCGTGCTTCTTCACCATGCCGTGAGGCTCCTTCCGAGGGCGGCGGAAAACGACGCAGGCCCACCGCGACGGCGCAAAGGCGCAAAGGGGCGCAAAGCCATCCTTCCCGGCCGGGGAAGGCTCGCCGCCCGCGCCGACCGCCCCGCCTGCCTTTCGCGCCTCGATTTCATGCTTCCCTTCGCGTCCTTCGCGCCTTCGCGCCTTTGCGTTGAAGAATCGGGTCGCCGGAAGATCACGGTTCCCGGATCGCCTCGTCCATGGCCTTCGTCAGCGGCCACAGCAGGTAGGAGATGACCGTGCGCTTGCCGACGACGACCTCGGCGGTGACGGTCATGCCGGGCAGCAGCCGGTGCCGGGCTTCCATGCCCTTGACGCGGGTCTGCAGCAGGCCGACACGGGCCATGTAGTAGGCGTCGGCCCCGGGGCCGGCCGCCGCGGCGGCCGGCGTCTCGCGCCGGAAGGCGTCCTCGGACAGGGTGCGGACCTGCCCGGGTAGGGTCCCGTGCTGCTGGAAGGGGAAGGCATCGAGCTTGATCCGCGACGGATCGCCCAGCTTCAGGTAGCCGATATCGCCGGAATCCACCTGCACCTCCGCCTCCAGTTCCGCGTCCAGGGGCACCAGCGAGAACAGGGGTTCGGCCTCCTTGACCACGGAACCCACGGACCGCTTGGCGATCTCCAGGACCACGGCATCGACCGGGGCGGTCAGGACCACCAGTTCGCTGCGCTTGCCGGCCTTCTGCAACTGCTCGGAGGCGGCGTCCCGGTCCCGCTGGGTGTTGAGCAGGTCTTCAAAGGCCTTCTGCCGCCAGCCCTTCACGAAGGCCGCCCGCTCCGCCTCGGCGGCGGCCAGTTCGCGGCGGATCTCGGCCTCCCGGTTGTTCGCCTGCTGCATGTCCCGCTCCACCTCCAGCCGCTTCTCCCGGGCCTCCAGCAGGCGCGAGCGGGAGCCGAACTGCTGGGCGAGGAGCTTCTCCTGCATCGCCTCGATCTCGCCGAGGGACTTGACCCGGGCCTCCAGCACCCGCTGGTCGCGGCGGTTGGTCTCGGCGGCGGCCTTCAGGCGCTCGACGGTCTCGTCCAGCCGCGTGAGCTGCGCCCGGTAGTTGGCCTGGCGCTCCTCTTGCAGTCGGGCCTGGGTGATGCTGTCCGCATCGGCGCCGCCCTTGCCGGCGCGGCCTTCCGCCCGGCCGGGGCGGCCCAGTTCCTGTTCCAGGCGCCGGGCCTGGGTGTCGAGGCTCTGGTAGCGCTGCCGCAACTGGGCCAGGTCCGCGCCGGTGAAGGTGGGATCGAGGGCGGCCAGGCGCTGGCCCTTCCGCACCACCTGGCCCACCCGCACGTCGATGGCCTGGATCAGCGAAGTCTCCAGGGGCTGGATCACCAGGTTCGGCAGGGGCGTCACCAGGCGTCCC
>JAEUNJ010000047.1 GCA_016791145.1 Rhodocyclaceae bacterium
ACCTCGTGGTGATGCACTTCCACGGGCACGCCGCAGGATTCCAGCGCCAGGACCATGGCGGCGCGGATGTCGTTCAGGCTGTCGACCGGGGGAACGGGGAAGTAGCCGCCCTTGACCGTGGGCCGGTGGCCGGTGTTGCCGCCATCGAACTTCTCGGCGGTCGCCCAGGCGGCTTCCTCGGAAAAGACCTTGCAATAGGAACCGGACATATCCACCTTCCACTCGACGGAGTCGAAGATGAAGAACTCGGGTTCGGGACCGAAATAGGCGGTGTCGCCGAGGCCGGAACTCTTCAGGTAGGCCTCGCCGCGCTTGGCGATGGAACGCGGGTCGCGGTCATATCCCTTGCCGTCGGACGGCTCGACCACGTCGCAGGACAGGACCAGGGTGGTTTCGTCCATGAAGGGGTCCACGTAGGCCGTCGCGGGATCGGGCATCAACTGCATGTCGGAGGCCTGGATGCCCTTCCAACCGGCGATGGAGGAACCGTCGAAGGCATGGCCGTCTTCGAACTTCTCGAGGCCGAAGGCGGAGACCGGCACGCCCACGTGCTGTTCCTTGCCGCGGGTATCGGTGAACCGGAAGTCGACGAACTTGACGTCGCGCTCCTGGACCATTTTCATCACTTCTTGGGGCGTCATGAGGTGCTCTCCTAACGAGTTAAGACGGGATATCGAGCGAAACCGCTGGATGGGGAAATCGCTGGCCCACGGAATTAGCAGGTTCCATGCCACGCGACGCAAAAGAAAAAGTATTGTGCCACAAGCCCGACCCCGTCGTTCACGGCGGAGGCCGGCACCAAAACAGGGCATTCAGCCTCGATCAGGCACCAAACTGGTGCACCCGCAACTGCACCGAGATGGACCGGAAATGGGGGTCGCCGGCCAGATTCCTCTCGATACGGGACCGGAGGAGGCCGAAATCCCCGATGGCCGCCGCCGAATCCGGCCCGAAGACCACTTCGGCTTCCACCCGCTCCCCAAGATAGTGCAGGACGATTCGTTCTGGCCGCGCGTCCAGATCGCCCAGCAGGGTGGCCAGGCGCGCCTCCAGTTCCGGCCGGTCGGGCAGATGTCCATGGCGGTTGGCCGGGTCCGAATCGTCCTCGGAATCCACATGCACGAGCACGTCCAGGACTTCCGGGTGGCCGGCGAGGACCCGCCGCCGCGCGGATTCCGCGATCCTGTGGCCTTCGGAAACGCTGATCCGCGGCGCCACCCGGATATGCGCATCCACCAGCACCTGGTGGGCCATGCGGCGGGTGCGCAGTTCATGCATGTCCACCACCCCGGGCGCTGCGGCGATGGTGGCCCGGATGCGGGCCGTTTCCTCGGCGGACAGCCCGGTGTCGATCAATTCGCTCAGGGCATCCCAGGCGAAGCTCGCGCCGGCCTTGACGATCATGGCGCCGACGATGAGGGCGGCCACCGCATCGGCGAAACCGTAGCCGGCGAGGCTGCCGGCGACCCCGGCCGCCACGACGAGGGAGGACAGGGCATCGGCCCGGGCATGCCAGGCGTTCGCCACCAGCATCGGCGAACGCAGCCGCTCGGCCACCCGCAGCATGTAGCGGAACAGGCCCTCCTTGCCGAGGAGCGTGACGGCCGCCGCCCAGAACGCCGCGGCGCCCACGGGCGGCAGGGGACCACCGGCCTCCAGCCGCGACGCGGCCGAAACCAGGATGCCCGCGCCGGTGATGGCAAGGAGGATGCCCAGGACGAGGGAGGCCGCGGTCTCGAAACGGCCATGCCCGTAGGGATGCCGCTCGTCGGCGGGATCGGCGCCCTTGCGGTTCGCGTAAAGCACGAAGGCGTCGGCGACGATGTCCGACAGGGTATGCATGGCATCGGCGATCAGCGCCTGGGAATGCGCCAGGAGGCCGACGGTCACCTGCATGGCGGTGAGCAGCACGTTCACCCCCACGCTGACCCAGGTAATGCGCCGCCCCTCGGCGAATCGCGCCTTATCGACGCTTGTGGGCTCGGGACTCGGGAAATCGGACACGCGCAAACTCGCTATACTCGACAGCCCGATTATCCATTAGCCGGCAGGGCACCACGCACCTCCATGGGTCGCCTCAACGAACTCCTGCAACTGGCCCAGGCCCGGGCGCGGGAACTGCAACTTCCCTACGAAGGCGCCCTGACGCCCCGCGAAGCCTGGGAACTCGGGCAACTGACCTTCAGGGCGAAGCTCGTGGACGTGCGCACCCGGGCCGAACTGGACTGGGTCGGGCGGATTCCCGGCGCCGTCGAGATCGAGTGGCTGCGCTACCCGGGGAACGCGCTGAACCCGCAGTTCATCGTGGAACTGAGGCATGCCGTCGATGCCGAGTCCCTGCTGATGTTCATCTGCCGCAGCGGGCACCGCTCCCACCACGCCGCGCGGGCCGCCACCGAGGCGGGCTTCGCGGATTGCTACAACGTGCTCGAGGGCTTCGAGGGCGACAAGGACGCCGCGGGCCAGCGCAACAAGGTGGGCGGCTGGCGCCGCGCCGGCCTGCCCTGGCAGCAGAGTTGATGCCCCGCCCGGACCCGCCGGGCGCGCCCTTCCAGGAAAACGTCATGTCCAGCGTACAGACCGCCCCCATCCACTTCGATGCCTTCAACGCCCTGGCCGACAGGGAGGCCGAGGCGCGCATCCGGGCCGCCAAGGCGCGGCTCGGCAGTCGCGCCGTGCTCCTGTGCCACCACTACCAGCGGGCCGATGTCTACCAGCACGCCGACCTGACGGGCGACTCCCTGAAGCTTTCCCGCCTGGCCGGCCAGAGCGATGCCGAATACATCGTGTTCTGCGGCGTCCACTTCATGGCCGAGGTGGCCGACATCCTGTCCAAGCCCGAGCAGATATCGATCCTCCCCGACCTGGCGGCCGGCTGTTCCATGGCCGACATGGCGAGCCTGGCGAAGGTGGAGCGCTGCTGGCGGGAGCTCTCGACGGCACTCGATCCGGATGAATCGGTCACGCCGGTCACCTACATCAACTCGGCGGCCGACCTGAAGGCCTTCTGCGGCGAGCACGGCGGCATCGTCTGCACCTCGTCCAACGCCCCGAAGATCCTCGACTGGGCCTTCCGGCGGCGCGGGAAGGTCCTCTTCTTCCCGGACCAGCACCTGGGTCGCTGGAGCGGCCACAAGATGGGCATTCCGCTGGACCAGATGGTGCTCTGGAACCCCGACCAGGAGATGGGCGGCCTGACCCGGGAACAGATCGCCAATGCGAAGATCATCCTCTGGCACGGCTTCTGTTCGGTGCACCAGATGTTCCAGCCGGCCCACATCCTCAAGTTCCGCAACCAGTATCCCGAAGGCAAGGTCATCTCCCATCCGGAATGCAGCTTCGAGGTCTGCCGCCAGTCCGACTACGTGGGTTCCACGGAGACGATCATCCGGGTGGTCAAGGAGGCGGCGCCCAACACCCGCTGGCTGGTGGGCACGGAGCTGAACCTGGTGGAGCGCCTGGCCCAGGAGGTCAAGGACCAGGGCAAGATCGTCCAGTTCATGGCCACCACCATCTGCATGTGCTCGACGATGCAGCGCATCGACCCCCAGCACCTGGCCTGGACGCTGGAGAATCTCGCCGAGGGGAACGTGGTGAACAGGATCAGCGTGCCCGAGCACGAGGCGGTGCTCGCCAGGGTCGCCCTGGAGCGGATGCTGGAGGCATCCTGAGCGGGGCAGCGCGCGAAGGGCGCCGATGAATCCGCTGCGGATCACCACCTACAACATCCACAAGGGGTTTTCCCAGTTCAACCAGCGCATGGTCGTCCACGAGCTGCGCGAACAGCTGCGGGGACTTGCGCCGGACATCGTGTTCCTGCAGGAGGTCCAGGGCCTGCACCACCTGCACGCCGAGCGCCACGCCGACTGGCCGGACCGGCCCCAGCACGAATTCCTCGCGGAAGACGTGTGGGACAACGCCGCCTACGGGCGCAACGTCATCTACGACCACGGCCACCACGGCAACGCGGTGCTGTCGCGCTTCCCCATCCTGCAAAGCCACAACCAGGACGTCACCCATCTCCGCTTCGAGAGGCGGGGACTGCTCCATTGCCGCATCCAGGTCCCCGGATTGGGGACGCCGGTGCATTGCGTCTGCGTCCATCTCTCCCTGTTCGGCCGCTCCCGGCGGCACCAGATGGAGGCCCTCGCGGACCGCATCGACGAACTGGTGCCGGAAGGGGCCCCGCTGGTCATCGCCGGCGACTTCAACGACTGGCGCAACCGGGCCCACGACATCCTGGCCGAGCGGCTCGGACTGCAGGAAGCCTTCGGCGCGGCGGAGGGCCAGCCCGCGCGCAGCTTCCCCGCCACCCTGCCGGTGTTCCGGCTCGACCGCATCTACATCCGCGGCTTTTCCGTCCTCGCCACGGAGGTGCATTTCGGGCCGCCCTGGTCGCGGATTTCCGACCACGCCGCCCTGACGGCGCAACTCGCCCCGCGCTGAGGAAGGCCGGCGCATGCGGCCAGAATTCCTTCCCGGCAACCGGGTCACGCTGCTGGAGCGGGGCGGCGAGTTCTTTCCCACCCTGCTGGACGCGATCGCCGGGGCCCGGATCGAGGTCCGCCTCGAAACCTACATCTTCGCCGACGACGACACGGGACGGAAGGTCGCCGACGCGCTGGTGGCGGCGGCGCGGCGCGGCGTCGTCGTCCGCGTCCTCGTGGATGGCTTCGGGGCCCGGAATTTCCCCGCCGGCCTGGGTCCGCGGCTGGCCGCGGCGGGCGCCCAGTTCCAGGTCTTCCGGCCCGAGGTGGGGGGCCTCCGGCTGCGCCGCAACCGCCTGCGCCGCCTGCACCGCAAGACGGCCGTCATCGACGGGCGCCTCGCCTTCGTCGGCGGCATCAACGTGCTGGCCGACGTGGATGGCGGGACGGGCCCGGAACCGCGCCACGATTATGCGGTCCTGATCGAGGGACCGCTGGTGGCCCGGGTCCATTCGGCGGCGGTGCACCTGTGGCGGCTGGTCCGCTGGGCGAGCTTGCGCCGGCGCCCGGCCTTCGAACCGGTGGCCCCCAGTCCGGGAACGCCGGGGGGCGTGGAGGCGGCCCTCGCGCTGCGCGACAACTTCCGCCACCGGCGCGACATCGAGGCGGCCTATCTGGCGGCCCTGGCCGCCGCCCGCTCGCGGGTCGTCATCGCCAACGCCTATTTCCTCCCCGGCCGGCGCTTCCGGAGGCGACTGGTGGAAGCCGCCCGGCGCGGCGTGGCCGTGACCCTGCTGGTGCAGGGGCGGGTGGAATACCTGCTGCAGCACTTCGCGACCCAGGCCCTCTACGGCGCCCTGCTGGGCGAGGGCATCCGCATCTTTGAATACCGGAGGAGCTTCCTGCACGCCAAGGTCGCCGTCGTGGACGGTTGGTGGGCGACGGTCGGGTCGTCCAACATCGATCCCTTCAGCCTGCTCCTGGCCCGGGAGGCCAACGTGGTCGTCCGGGACGGGGCCTTCGCGGCGACGCTCCAGGCCAGCCTGGAGAAGGCGATGGCCGAAGGCGCCGAGGAAATCCGCGCCGAGGACTGGAAGAAGGCCGCCTGGCCCGTGCGCCTGGCCCGCTGGCTCGCCTATGGCCTGGTGCGGCTGCTGGTCGGGTTCTCCGGCTATGGGGGCCGCGAATACCGGGAATGATCAGCGTCCGCCGGCGGGCCGCGGCAGCGGCGGACAACCCGGCCGCCTGGCGGAGACGATGCGCGTATTGACGCCGGCCCAGTGCAGGCCGCCGAAGAGCCGTGCGTGTTCGATCTTGACGCAGCGGTCCATCACCACGTCCAGGCCCGCCGCCGAGGCCCGGTCCGCCGCCACGTCGTGGCGTATCCCGAGCTGCAGCCACAATACGCGCGCCCCGATGGCGATGGCCTCCTCGGCCAGCGGCGGAATGTCCTCGACCCGCCGGAAGCAATCCACGATGTCGACCCGGTCCGGTATATCGGCCAGGCGCGGGTAGCATTTCTGCCCGAGGATCTCCCGCTGGCCCGGATTCACCGGGATCACCGTGTAGCCGTGTTCCAGCATGTACTTGGCGGCGAAATAGCTGGGCCGGTTCCAGCTCGCCGACAGGCCGACCACGGCGATCACCCGGTTGTCATCGAGTACCCGGCGCAGGCCGGCCACGTCGTCCACGATCATGAGCGTTCCTCCTCGCCCGCTGATTCTAGCCCCGGCGCCGGCAGGGTCCGCCGTCGCGGCACCCGGTCGAGCTGCCAGTGGGCGAGGGCCCAGGACCAGATTTCCGGCACCGACGCACGCCGAAAGGCCTCGGGCGGCGCCTGGCCCAGGAAGCCGAGCGCCGCCACGAGGGCCGGCCCCGGCGAGGCCTCGTCCAGGGCTCGGGCCAGGGTCTGCTTCGACAGCTTCTCGCCGGCGCTATTCACCGCGACCGGCAGATGGGCATATTCCGGCGTCGCGACGCCGAGGCAACGCTGCAGGAATGCCTGGCGCGCGGTGGAATCCAGCAGGTCGGCCCCGCGCACGACGTGGGTGATCCCCTGGTCCGCGTCGTCCACCACCACGGCGAGCTGGTAGGCGAAATAACCGTCGGCCCGCAGCAATACGAAGTCGCCCACGTCCCGGGCAAGGTCCTGCGCGATGCGGCCCTGGACCGCGTCGTCGACGGCCAGTTCGCCCTCGGGAACCCTCAGGCGCCAGGCCCGGGCCTCCCGCCCCGCCGGCAGGCCGCCGCGGCAGGTGCCCGGGTAGACGTGAGCGCCGTCGATGCCGGCCGGCGCGCCGGCCAGGTCGGCCCGGGTGCAGGCGCAGGGGAAGACGCTGCCGGCCTCCACCAGCGCGTCGAGGCATTCCCGATAGCGGGCCTTGCGCCGGGACTGGACGAGGATTTCCCCGTCCCATGCGAAGCCGTGCGCCTCGAGGGCGCGCAGGATCAGGACGTCGTTTCCAGGCGGGCAGCGGGGCTCATCCACGTCCTCCATGCGCAGCAGCCACTCCCCGCCGTGGCTGCGGGCCTCCAGGAAGCTGCCCACGGCCGCCACCAGGGACCCGAAATGCAGGGGACCCGTGGGACTGGGGGCGAAGCGGCCCCGATAGGCGGGCGATGCGCTCATCAGGCGAATTCATAGCACGGCCAGCGGCGAAGGGGTAGGATGTGGCCCCGCTTCCCGCCGCCCGGCGGGCGCGGCACCCGAGGCCCGGCATCGCATGACAGGGCCCTTCCATCCCGACCCCGTACTGGAGCCCCCATGGCCACCCTCGAACTCACCACCGAGAACTTCAAGCAGACCATCGGTGACAATCCCACGGTCATCATCGACTTCTGGGCCTCCTGGTGCGCGCCGTGCCGGTCCTTCGCGCCGACCTTCGAGGCCGCCTCGGAAAAGCATCCGGACGTGGTGTTCGCCAAGGTCAATACCGAGGAACAGCAGGAACTGGCGGGTGCCTTCAACATCCGCTCCATCCCGACCCTGATGGTGTTCCGGGACCAGATCATCCTCTACGCCGAGGCGGGTGCCCTGCCGCCGGCTGCCTTCGACCAGCTGATCGACCAGGTGAAGGCCCTGGACATGGACGAGGTCCGGGCCGAGATCGCCAAGCAGGGCGACGACGCCTGACGTCCCGGACGGGCCGCTCAGACCTCGCGCCGCAGGCAGCCCGTCTTCTTCGCCTCCTCGTAGAGGGCGTCCACCGCCTGGCGGCTGTCGAACTTCCCTTGCAACTTCCGGCGCAGCGGCTCGCAGGCCGCCCGCGGCTCGATGATCTCGTAGACGTAGCGGGCCCGTTCCTCCGGGTTGAGGACGATGGGCGCCGGCTTGTCCGAGCAGGCGGCGCCGAGCGAGGCCAGCGCGGCCGTCGCGAGCAATCGCACGAGGGGATTCGCACTCATACGTTGAAGCGGAACGGTTGCCCGGAAACCCGCGCCGTTACGAGAGATAAGCCAATTGCATTACGCCGAATTGCCGACGATACCCGCTCAGATACCCGCTTCCGCAATTTCAATCCCCTTGGGTGCCGGCCTGCGTCCAGGCCGAAGGGGCGAATTATGCACCCGATGCCTACCCCCCCTCCCCCGAAACCTGCGGGCGAAAAAATCTGCCTATGCGCACGGTCCCGGGCCGGGACCCGTAGAGATTTAACCCCCCCTCCCCAGGCGGGGCGGCGCTCCCGCCCCCGGCGGGAAATAACCCCTTGGGATCGGGGCCACAACTAAGGCGGGCCGGCGCCGCTTCGAGCCCGTATCAACGCAACCCGGGAAGGACCCGCGGGCACGGCCGGGGACAACCATCCCGACAACCCCGGGGGCGGTCAGGCACTAACGCGATTGCGGGCCGCTTCGAGCCCGTGCCGGT
>JAEUNJ010000051.1 GCA_016791145.1 Rhodocyclaceae bacterium
ATGACCAGGGCCGGGATGGAGAGCCGGGCCTCGAAGCCGGGCTCCAGCTTGGCGAAATTGCGCGCGATCTGCGCCGGCCATCCCGTCAGCATGGCCACGCCGCCCAGCCAGACCAGCGCCGCCACCAGGGTGAAGGTCATGCTGCCG
Source organism: Rhodocyclaceae bacterium (assembly GCA_016791145.1). GTDB lineage: Bacteria > Pseudomonadota > Gammaproteobacteria > Burkholderiales > Rhodocyclaceae > JAEUNJ01. The sequence continues at coordinate 148 of JAEUNJ010000051.1, forward strand.
AACCAGTCGAAGGCGTTGGCGGCGCCCCGGCGCAGCCGCCCGGCCGCCGCCGCCGCCAGCAGCGTCAGGGGGACCAGGAGCGGCATCGCGAGGAGCGGCCGGTCGTCGCCGGCCAGGAACAGGCCGAGGCAGACGGCGGCGCCCAGCAGGGGCAGCAGGGTCTCGGGACCCGTCCATTGCCGCCGCTGCAGCCACAGGGCCCAGGCGGCCAGCGGCAGCAGCGGCCAGGTGAACCAGGCGAGGAGCTGGGCGTGGCCGCGGGCGGGCCCGCCGTCGGCGAACAGGCCGGCCACCTCCGCCTTCCACCAGGCCGCCAGGTAGTCGGGCGAGTGGCCGGCCAGCGCCAGGGGCCAGGCGGCCCCCGCCGCGCCGGCGACCAGGATTGCCGCGCCGGCCATCGTCCATTGCCGGCGGAAGACCGGCACCAGCAGCAGCCAGGCGATCGGCAGCGGGCCGTCCGCGCCGCCGGCCAGGAAGCTCCCGGCCAGCGCGGCGCCGAGGACGGCGCCGGCCGGGATGCCGCCGCGCAGGGCGACGCTCCAATAGGCGGCCGCGTGGGCGGCGAGGACCAGGTTCGCCGGCTGCGCCTCGTGCAGCGGCACCAGCCAGCCGAGGCAGCCGAGCAGCAGCAGGGGCGCGGCGAGTCCCGCCTCGCGGCCGAGCCAGCGCCGGGCGGCGCCGGCCACCAGCACCAGGGTCAGGGCGCCGAGGAGGGGCGAGGCGAGCCGTGCCCCGTCATGGAAGGGCAGCAGCCACTGGAACAGCCAGCCCGTGGCCGCCGCGAGCCAGTGGAACAGCGGGGTGCCGCCGGTCCAGGCCTCGCCCGCCAGTCGGGGCACCAGGCCGATGCCGTCGCGCAGGAAGCCCCAGGCGACGCCCAGGTGCACCGCATCGTCCGTCTTCCAGGGATCGTGGCCGAAGGCACCGGCGAACAGGAACAGCCCGCAGGTGAGCCACAGGGGCCAGCCGAAGAGGGGCAGGGCGGAGGCCGAACGCGGCATGGTTCAGGGCCGGCCGGCGGAGAAAACAAAAAAGGCAGCCGAAGCTGCCTTTCCCGGCGGCGCGTGGAACTCAGGCACCGGCACCGGCGCGCTTGCCGTACTTCTGGCGGAAGCGCTCGACGCGGCCGGCCGTGTCCACGATCTTCTGCTTGCCCGTGTAGAAGGGGTGGCAGGAGGAGCAGACTTCGATGTGCAGCGGCTTCGGGTTCGTGGAGCGGGTCTTGAAGGTGTTGCCGCAGCTGCACGTCACGTCGATTTCCGCGTACTTGGGATGAATTCCGTCTTTCATGTCGGGGTCCTCGGTTCTGGCGGCCCGTGAGAGTGGCGGACCTGGAAAAGCCGGGCATTATCCCCGAAACCCATGTCCCTGGCAAGCGCCCGCGAGGTTTTGCGGCGCGGGCGGAAGCGGCGGGGCGCCGGCGACCCGGCGCTCAGCGGGCTTCGGCCAGGGCCTCGCTCGGGCGCAGCGGCGGCAGGTCCGGCCGGGCGCAGTCGGCCAGCAGGTAGATGCGGCCGTCGCGCTCGCAGGCGACCCGCGCGGAAGGGCCCTCGTCCCGGGTTCCGGGATCCTTGACGGTGGCCGCCGGGCGCCGCGTCCGGAGCGGGTCGGGGCGGGCGAGGGGCGGAGCGGCGAGCGGAGTCGCCGTGACCGGGCGCGGGTTCTGCGCCCGCGGGGCGCCGGGCTTCCTGGCCGGCCTGGGGGCGGCCCGGAGGTAGCGGGGCTTGGCGACGGCCTTGCCTTTCTTGGCAGCCGGCTTGGCGGCCGCGTGGGACTTCCGGGGCGCCGCGTCGGCGGCCGGGGACCAGCCCGCCAGGACGGCCGGGAGGACCAGTGCGGCCAGGACGGCCAAGGCGGCGCGGACCGCGACGCGGAAACCTCGGGGGCCGACGAATCGGAAGAAGGCGCTGGGGCGCATCGCGAACTCCGGCAGGACAAGCCGCCATGATCCGCGAAGCCGGCGCGCGGCAAGGCCGGAACAGCCGGGGGCTGGTCCGGCTGTTCCGCCCTTTCGCGCCCTTCACACCACCAGGAAGTCGTCCGCCGCCAGGGTGAGGCCCCGGTCCAGGGTGGCGAACTGGACCTGCAGGTGCAGGAATCCGCTGCCGTCGGCGTCGTAGTACAGGGCCCCGGTGCCGGCGTTGAAGATGATGCGGTCGCTGCTGTCGTGGGCCGCCGAACCGGCGTAGAAGGCGGCCGCCGGCAGCGCACCCACGGCGAGGGTCGTGAAGATGGCGTTCTCCAGGCCGATGCCGTCGGTGCCGGGCGTGAAGTCCAGGACGTCGTCCACGTTGCTGCTGCCGAGGGCGGTGTTGAAGACGAAGCCGTCGGTGCCGTTGCCTCCGGAGAGCGTGTCGTTGCCCGCCCCGCCGTAGAGGCTGTCGTTGCCGCTGCCGCCGGAAAGGCTGTCGCTGCCCGCGGCCCCCTGCAGGACGTTGGCGCCGGTGTTGCCCACGAGGGTATTGTCGCCGGCATTGCCCGTGCCGTTGATGGCGGCGGAACCCGCCAGCGTCAGGTTCTCCACGTCGGCATCGGACAGGGTGTAGGTCACGGAGGCGCGCACCAGGTCCGTGCCCTCGCCGGCATTCTCGGAGACCGTGTCCGTCGCGCTGTCCACGTAGAACCAGTCGTCGCCGGCACCGCCGACGAGGCTGTCCGCTCCGGCGCCGCCGTCGAGGGTGTCGTTGCCGCCACCGCCGGACAGGGAGTTGTTGCCGGTATTGCCGATCAGGTAATTGGCCGCGGTGTTGCCGGTGCCGTGGATGGCCGCGGTGCCCGTGAGGGTCAGGTTCTCCACATCCACGTCGGAGAGTGTCCAGGTGACGGACGACTGGACGTGATCCGTGCCCTCGCCGGCGTTCTCGGACACCGTGTCGCCGGTGTTATCCACCTGGAACAGGTCGTCGCCGCCGCCGCCGGCGAGGCTGTCGGCGCCGGTGCCGCCGTTCAGCGTGTCGTTGCCGCCGCCTCCCGACAGGGAGTTGTTGCCGGTGTTGCCGGTGAGGAGGTTGGCCGAGGCGTTGCCGGTGCCGTTGATCGCGGCGGCACCGGTCAGGGTCAGGTTCTCCACGTCGGCGTCGGCGAGGGCATAGGTGACGGACGCCTGGACCAGGTCCGTGCCCTCGCCGGCCGCTTCGGCCACGCTGTCGCCCACGTCGTCCACCACGAAGGTGTCGTTGCCGGCGCCGCCGGCCATGGTGTCGGCACCGCCCAGGCCGCTCAGGACGTTGTCGGCGCCGTTCCCGGTGAGGACGTTCGCCGACGCGTTGCCGGTGCCGTTGATGGCGGCGGCGCCCAGGAGGGTCAGGTTCTCCACGTCCGGATCGGTGAGGGCATAGGTGACTGAGGTCTGGACCAGGTCCGTGCCCGCGCCGGCGGATTCGGTGACCGCATCGGACGGGTTGTCCACCACGTAGGTATCGTTGCCGGCGCCGCCGGCCATGGTGTCGGCGCCCCCCAGGCCGTCCAACACGTTGGCGCCGTTGTTCCCCGTCAGCACGTTTGCGGCGTCGTTGCCCGTGCCGTTGGCGACGGACGAACCCGTCAGGGTCAGGTTCTCCACGTCGGGATCGGAGATCGCGAAACTGACGGAGGATTGCACGAGATCGATGCCCGCGGACGCCGATTCCTCGACGGTCGCGCTCGTGTCGTCCACGATGTATACGTCATTGCCGGCCCCGCCGTTCAGGGTGTCGCCCAGGCCGCCCATCAAGGTATCGTTGCCTCCCCCGCCGTTCAGCCGGTCGTTGCCGAAGCCGCCGTCGAGGAGGTTGTTCCCGGCGTTGCCTTCGACCCAGTTGTCCCGCGCGTTGCCCGTACCGTCGATGTTCGCCGTCCCCTGGAGAATCAGGCGCTCAATCGGCGCGGCGAGGGAATGACTGATGTACGCCCACACCGCGTCATAGTCGAACTCCGGGCCCGACTCGACCACCACATCGCCGGCGTCATCGACCACGTACACGTCGTCGCCGACGTAACCGGTGAGGGTGTCGGATCCCGCTCCGCCATCCAGTGTGTCGTCACCTTCCAGTCCCAGGAGCGCATCCCCGCCGACGTTTCCGACGATCCAGTTGCCCGTCGAATTGCCTTGTCCGACGGCGCCGCCGGGATCGGTCAGCACGAGCTTCTCCACGCCGGGGTCGGCAAGGGTGTAATCCACCGAGGAGATCACGACATCGAAGCCGGTGCTCAGGCTTTCATTCACCTGATCCGAGGCATGGTCGACCAGATAGGTGTCGTTCCCGTTGCCCCCGGTCATGGTGTCGGCGCCCGCATCGCCGTCCATCAGGTCGTTTCCGTTTCCGCCGAACAGCAGGTCGGGGTCCGCACCCCCATAAAGGGAATCGTTGCCGTCGTTGCCGCTCAGAAGATCCGCTCCGGAACCTCCCCCGTCGAGTATGTTGTCGTAGTTGTTGCCATGGATGACGTTGGACGTTGCGTTTCCGGTTCCGTTGATGTTCCCTGTCCCGGTGAGGGTCAGGTTCTCGAAATTGGCCAGCAGGCCGTAGGTGAAGGGTACGGTGACGGAATCGGTCCCGCCGCCCGCCGATTCGACCGGAAGGTCGCCCGCCGAATCGAGGACGTAGGCGTCGTTTCCGCCGCCGCCGGTCATGGTGTCGTTGCCGGCCCCGCCATCCAGGACGTTGGCGCCCGCATTCCCGATCAGGACGTTGGCGGCCGCGTTTCCCGTCGCCGAAATGTCGCCGGATCCCGTCAGCGTGAGGTTTTCGACGGCCGCCAAGGAACCCAGGCTGAAGGCAACGGAGGCGAGGACGGTATCGGTGCCTTCCCCGGCCGCCTCGTTCACGGTATCGGCCGCATTGTCCACGACGTAGGTGTCATTGCCGGCGCCGCCGTTCAGCGTGTCGGCGCCGGCACCCCCGTCGAGGGTGTTGTTGCCGGCGTTCCCCGTCAGCAGGTTGCCCAGCCCGTTGCCGGTGGCGCTCGTGGAGGCCGTGCCGGTCAGCGTCAGGTTCTCCACGTTGGCGGCCAGGGCGTGGCTCACCGCCGCCCGGACGTCGTCCGTCCCGCCGGCGTCCGAACCCTCCGTGACGAGGTCGCCGGCGTTGTCCACCCAGTAGGTGTCGTTCCCCGTCCCGCCGGCCATCGTGTCGGCGCCGGCGCCGCCGTCGATCACGTTGTTCGCGGCATTGCCCGTCAGGACGTTGGCGGCGGCGTTGCCCGTCAGATTCACGTCGCTGCCCGCGAGGGTCAGGTTCTCCAGGTTCGGCTTGTCGGCCAGCGTGTAGAAGACGCTGGCGATCACCGTGTCGATGCCCTCGGCGGCGCTCTCGGTCACCAGGTCGCCGGCCTGTTCCACGTAATAGGTATCGTTGCCGGTTCCTCCCGCCATGCTGTCGTTCCCTCCGGCCCCGGTGAGGGTGTCGTGGCCGGCCAGGCCGGTCAGCAGGTTGTTGAGGCCGTTGCCGGTCAGTTCGTTGTCGAGCGTGGTTCCCGTGCCGGTGAGCGCAGCCCCCGTCAGCACGAGGTTCTCCAGTTCCGCGCCCAGCACGTAGTTGATGGCCGCGCGTACCGTGTCCGTGCCCTGGCCAGCCGCTTCGAAGACCATGTCGCTGGCATTGTCGACCCAATAGACGTCGTTGCCGGCGCCCCCGGCCATGGAGTCGGTGCCCGTGCCGCCGTCCAGGGTGTCGTGGTCGTTCGGGTTGTCGCCGCTGCCACCCAGCAGCGTGTCGTTGCCGGCGTCGCCGTAAAGGCTGTTCAGGTGGGCGTTGCCGGTCAGCCGGTTGTCCAGCCCGTTGCCGCTGCCGGTGAAGGCGAGGTTTCCCGGCGCGTCGGAAAGCGTCAGGTTCTCCACGGCCGGGAGCGCGGCGAGGCTGCCGCCGATCATGGTGACGATGGTGTCCTCGCCGCCGGACGGATACTCCTGGACCGCATCCAGGCCGTCGTCCACGAGATAGACGTCGTTGCCCAGCCCTCCGGCCAGGGTGTCGGCGCCGGCGCCGCCGTCCAGGGTGTTGTCCCCGTCGTTGCCGGTGAGCCGGTTGGCGACCGCGTTGCCGGTGCCCGCCAGGGAGGCGGTGCCGGTCAGGACCAGGTTCTCCACGTCCGGGTCGGCGAGGGCGTAGCTCACCGATGCGTTCACGGTGTCGTCGCCTTCCGCGGCGTTCTCGGCCACCAGGTCGGAGGCCGTGTTGACGATGAAAAGGTCGTTCCCGCTGCCGCCCTGCATCGTGTCCACGCCCGTCCCGCCGCCGTCCAGCGTGTCATTGCCCGCGCCGCCCAGCAGCATGTAGCCGCCACCCGAACCGGTGATCAGGTTGTCGAGCGCATTGCCGGTGCCCGTCGGCATCGCATGGCCGGTCAGATGCAGGTTCTCCACGTTGTCGGGCAGGGTGAAGGAGATCCCGGCCAGCACCAGGTCGGTGCCCTTCCCGGGGTCTTCCCCGATGGTGTCGCCCGCGTCGTCCACGACGTAGGTGTCATTGCCGAGGCCGCCGAACAGGGCATCTGCCCCCGCGCCGCCGTCGAGCAGGTTGTCGCCGTCGTTCCCGTTCAGGACATTGGCCAGGGCGTTGCCGGTGCCCGCGATGTTGCCGTAGCCGACAAGGGTAAGCCGTTCCACGCCGTCGGGCAGCGCATAGCCGATGACGGCCCGCACCAGGTCCGCGCCGCCGCTGTCGGAAATCGCGTCGCCCGGGTCGTCGACGATGTAGGTGTCATCGCCGTCGCCGCCGGCCAGGTTGTCCGCCCCGGCGCCCCCGTCCAGGCTGTCGTTGCCCGTGCCTCCCGACAGGATGTCGTTGCCGGCGAGTCCCGAGATCGAATCGTCGCCGGCGAGGCCGTACATGGCGTCGGCGCCCGAGGTGCCCGTCAGCGTGTCCCCGTCCCCGGTTCCCGTGGTCAGCGTTCCGGTCAGGATGCCGCGCAGGTCGTCGGCGGCCGGGGCCGCGGCCAGGCCGGCGAGGCGGATCAGCGTGCCGCCGAAGTCGGTGCCCAGGCCGGCGCCCTTCACGTACAGCCAGCCGTCCGTGCCGTTCGTGAAGAAGACCACCCGGTCGACGATCCCCGCGTCGGCCTCGATGGCGGCGACCGTCGCCGCCGCGTCGCCGTCCCAGGCCTGGGGCGTCGTCGAATAGGCGACCGCCGCCATGCCATCGAACTCGATCCGGTCGGTGCCCGGGACGAAGTCGGCGATCGTGTCCGGCGCCGCGAGGGTGGAATCGGCGAACCCCAGGTACCGGAAGCTGTCCTGGCCATCGCCGCCTTCCAGGGTGTCCGCGCCGGCGCGGCCGGTCAGGACGTTGGCCGCCACGTTGCCGTGGAGCGATTCGGCGCCGGCGCCGCCGCCGCCGTCGATGGCGGCCGTGCCGGCCAGGGTGAGGATTTCGACCTCCGCGGGCAGGTCGTAGCTCACGGAGGAGACCACCGCATCCGTCCCTTCGCCGGGGCCCTCGCCGACGGAATCGGTCCGGTCGTCCACAAGGTAGGTGTCGTTGCCGGCGCCGCCGTTCATCTCGTCGCCGCCCGTGCCGCCGTCCAGGGTGTCGTCGCCGCCAAAGCCGAACAGCACGTCGTCGCCGGCATCGCCGGACAGGCGGTTGGCCGCATCGTTGCCGTCGATCTGGTTGGGCAGGGCGTTGCCGGTGCCGTCGATGGCCGCGCCGCCGGTGAGCTGCAGTTGCTCGACTTCGTCCGGGAGCACGAAGTCGATGGAGGACTGGACCGCGTCGGTTCCGTCGCCCGGATCCTCGCTCACCGTGTCGCCCGGGTCGTCCACGATGTAGTCGTCGCCGCCGTCGCCGCCCGCCAGCGCGTCGGCGCCGGTGCCGCCGTCCAGGGTGTCGGTACCGCCGCCCCCCGCCAGCGTGTCATTGCCGCCGCCGCCCGCAAGCAGGTTGCTGCCGGGGTTGCCGGTCAGGGCGTTGGCGTTGTCGTTGCCGGCGCCGTCCAGGTCGGCGGAGCCCGTCAGGACCAGGTCCTCGATGTCCGGGTCCGCCAGGGCGTAGGTGACCGAGGACTCGACCAGATCGGTCCCCTCGCCCGGACCTTCGCTCACCGCGTCGCCCGCGTCGTCCACCACGTAGGTGTCGTCCCCGGCGCCGCCCGCCATGGTGTCCGCCCCACCCAGGCCGTCGAGCCGGTTGGCGCCGCCGTTGCCGACCAGGAGGTTGGCGGCCGCGTTGCCGGTGCCGTCGATCGCGGCGGCGCCGGTGAGGGTCAGGTTCTCCACGTCGGGATCGGCGAGGGCGTAGGTGACGGACGCCTGGACCAGGTCGGTGCCTTCGTCGCCGTCCTCGGTGACGCTGTCGTCGGGGATGTCCACGAAATAGACGTCGTCGCCTTCCCCGCCCGCCATCTGGTCGTTCCCCGTGCCGCCCACCAGGGTGTCGTTTCCGGCCAGGCCGTCCAGGGTGTCGTTCCCGCCGCGCCCGCTGATGACGTCCGCCTCGGCCGTGCCGGCCAGGTTGTCGTCGTCCTCCGTGCCATTGACCAGGCTGCCCGGCAGGATGCCGAGGATGTCGCCGGCGGCCGGGGCCGTCGCCCGACCGGCGAGCTTCACGAGGGTGCCGTCGAAGCTCGCGCCGAAGCCCGGGCCGCTCACGTGGAGCCAGCCGTCGGTGCCGTCGGTGAAGAAGACCAGGTGATCGGCCTTGGCGCCGTCCGCCGCGATGGCCGCCACCGTGGCGGCGACGGATCCGCCCCAGGCATAGGGGGTCGGGTCGTATCCGCATACCATGCCCGCGAATTCGATCCGGTCCGTGCCGGAAACGAAATCGCCGATCGTGTCCGCGCCGGCGACGGTCGAGTCGGCGGCGGCCACATAGCGGAAGACGTCCGCCCCGGTGCCGCCCGCCAGGGCATCGGCGCCGGCCTGGCCGGCCAGGGTGTCGTTGCCGGCCCCGCCGGAGAGGGCGTTGGCGACCGCATTTCCGGTCAGCAGGTTGGCGAGGTTGTTTCCGGTGCCCGCGAGGGCGCTCCCGGCCAGGCTCAGGTTCTCCACGTAGGGCCGCGCGGCCAGGCTGAAGCTGGCGTCGGAGCGCACGGTGTCGGTCCCCTCGCCGGCCAGTTCGACGATCCGGTCCTGGCCCGCGCCGGGGCCGACGACGTAGAGGTCGTCGCCGGCGCCGCCGGCCAGCACGTCGTTTCCGCCCGCGCCGTCCAGGGTGTCGTTGCCGGCTCCGCCGGTCAGCGTGTTGGGCAGCGCGTTGCCGGTCAGGATGTTGGGCAGGGCATTGCCGGTCCCGCGCAGGGCCAGCCCGGTCAGGCTCAGGTTCTCCACTTCGGCGGGAAGCGCCAGGGAGACCGAGGCGATCACCGTGTCGATGCCGTTGCCGGCCGCCTCGATCACCTTGTCGGCGCCATTCACGTAGTAGGTGTCGTTGCCGGCACCGCCGGCGAAGGTGCTGTTCCCGGTCAGGTCGGACAGGACGTTGTCCTGGTCGTTGCCGGTGCCGACGAGGCCGCCCCGGGTCAGGACGAGGATCTCCGTGTCGTCCGGCAGGGCGAGGCTGAAGGTGGTCCGCACCGTGTCCGTGCCGCCGTCGGGCAGTTCGATCACCCGGTCGGCGGGTTCGTCCACGGCATAGGTGTCGTTGCCCGCTCCGCCGGCCAGGGTGTCGGCGCCGGCGCCGCCGTCCAGCACGTTGGCCGCGTCGTTGCCGGTGATCCGGTTGGGGAGCGCGTTGCCGGTGCCATGCAGGGCGGTGCTGCCGGCGAGGACCAGGTTTTCGACCTGGGCCGGCAGGGCGTAGATGGCGGTGGTGATCACCGTGTCCTCGCCCCCGTCCGCCGCCTCGACGACCCGGTCCGCGGCCACGTCCACCCGATAGGTGTCGTTGCCGGCGCCGCCGGTCATGGTGTCGGCGCCCGCCCCGCCATCCAGCCGGTTGGCCCCGGCATTGCCGTTCAGGCTGTTGGCCAGCCCGTTGCCCCATCCGTCCAGGTCCGCCGTGCCGGTCAGGGACAGGCGCTCCAGGTAGTCGGGAAGCTGGTAGTCCAGGGATGCCTCCACGCCATCCCCGGTGCCGCCGGGAGCGGTCTCGATGGCCAGGTCGCCGGCCCGTTCGACCACGTAGGTGTCGTTGCCGGCGGCGCCCTCCAGGGTGTCGGTGCCGAGGGCGCCGTCCAGGCGGTTGGCGCCGGCATTGCCGGTGATGCGGTTGTCCAGGGCGTTGCCGGTGCCGTCGATGGCGCCGGCACCCAGGAGGACCAGGTGCTCGACCTGGGAGGGCAGGGTCCAGGTGACCGCCGTCCGGGCGGTGTCTTCGCCGCCGTCGGCGCCCTCCACCACCTGGTCGCCGGCCGAGTCCACGAGATAGACATCGTTGCCGCCCGCGCCGGCCAGGGTGTCGTTGCCGGCCGCGCCGTCCAGCGTGTTGGCGCCATCGTTGCCGGTCAGCGAGTTGGGCAGGATGTTCCCGGTGCCGGAAATGGCGCCGGCGCCGGTGAGGACGAGGTCTTCCAGGTTCAGGGGCAGCACGTACGCGACCGAGGCGTACACCGTGTCGGTGCCGGCGAGCGGGGCTTCGCTCACCTGGTCGCCGGCGGAATCGACGATGTAGCTGTCGTCGCCGACGCCGCCGGCGAGGGTGTCGTTGCCCGCCCCGCCGTCCAGGCGGTTGGCGCCGGCGTTGCCCGTCAGGGCGTTGGCGAGGCCGTTGCCGGTTGCGTCGATGTCCGCCGTGCCGGTCAGGGTGAGCCGCTCCACCTCGTCGGGCAGCGCGCAGGACACCGAGGCCTCGACGGCATCGGTGCCGCCGTCGCCGTCCTCAATGACGGCGTCGCCGGCGCTATCCACCACGTAGGTATCGTTGCCGCCGCCCCCGTCCAGGGTGTCGTTGCCGGCCGCCCCGTCCAGGCGGTTCGCGGCCCCGTTGCCGGTCAGGACGTTGTCGAGTTCGTTGCCGGTGCCGTTGATCGCCGAGGCCCCGGCCAGGACCAGGCGCTCCACGTTCTCCGGAAGGGTGTAGGTGACGGAGGCCTGGACGGTGTCCGTTCCTTCGTCCCAGCCTTCCGCGATATCGTCGGCCAGGTCGGCCAGGTAAACGTCGTTGCCGGTGCCGCCGGCGAGGATGTCGGCCCCGCCGCCGCCCTCCAGCGTGTCGTTCCCCTCGCCGCCGACCAGCAGGTTGGCGGCGCCGTTGCCGGCGAGCCGGTTGTCCAGCAGGTTCCCGGCCCCGTCCGTCGCCAGCGTGCCGGCGAGGACCAGGTCCTCGACGAAATCGGGGAGGGCGAAGACCGAATCGGCCAGCGCGAAGGTCGCGATGACCTGGTCGCGGCCCTCGCCGTCCAGTTCGACGACCGCGTCCTCGGGGTCGTCCACCCGGTAGGTATCGTTGCCCTCGCCGCCGGCGAGGAGGTCCGTGCCGGCCTTGCCGTCCAGGTCGTCGTTTCCGGCGAAACCCTGGATTTCGTCTTCGAGGGCCGTTCCGAGCAGGGTGTCGTTGCCTGCGGTACCGTTGATGAGCATGATCTCCTCCCCTGGGACATGGGTGCCGGACGGCCCATCCCGATCACCGTCGCGCAACGGTCATCGGAAACCTCCCGGGGCCTGCCTGCGCTCCTGCCCGCCGCGCGCGTTCCGCGGCCCGCGGTGTTTCGGCGCCCGGCGCATGCCTCCGGCGATCCCGCCCGATGAAGATTCATCCTCCCCTTCTTGTGCGTTGCGGTAAATGACATTTGTCAGTTTCCCGCCAGCTTGGCCGAAAAAAAACCGGCGCGGGCCCCGGGGGCGCCGCGCCGGTTCCTGACCGGGTCGGAGGGTCTATCCGCGCCGCATGGCGTCGAAGAATTCGCCGTTGCTCTTCGTGGCCTTCACCTTGTCGAGCAGGAATTCCATGGCTTCCAGATCGTCCATGTTGTAGAGCAGCTTGCGCAGGATCCACATCTTCTGGAGCACGTCCGGCTTCAGCAGCAGTTCCTCCCGGCGGGTGCCGGAACGGTTCACGTTGATGGCCGGGTAGATGCGCTTCTCGGCCATGCGCCGGTCCAGGTGGATTTCCATGTTGCCGGTGCCCTTGAACTCCTCGTAGATCACGTCGTCCATCCGGGAGCCGGTGTCGATCAGGGCCGTGGCGATGATGGTCAGGGAGCCGCCTTCCTCGATGTTGCGGGCGGCGCCGAAGAAGCGCTTGGGTTTCTGCAGGGCGTTCGCATCGACGCCGCCGGTGAGCACCTTGCCGGAGGCGGGCTGCACGGTGTTGTAGGCCCGGGCGAGGCGGGTGATGGAGTCGAGCAGGATCACCACGTCCTTCTTGTGCTCGGTCAGGCGCTTGGCCTTCTCGATGACCATCTCCGCCACCTGTACGTGGCGGGTGGCCGGCTCGTCGAAGGTGGAGGCCACGACTTCCCCGCGCACGGTGCGGGTCATCTCCGTCACTTCCTCGGGACGCTCGTCGATGAGCAGGACGATCATCACCACGTCCGGGTGGTTGGCTGTGATGGCGTGGGCGATGTGCTGCATCATCACCGTCTTGCCGCTCTTCGGGCTCGCCACCAGCAGGCCCCGCTGGCCCTTGCCGATGGGGGCGATCATGTCGATGACGCGGCTGGTGATGTTCTCCTCGGCCCGGATGTCCCGTTCGAGCCGCAGGTGGGCCGAGGGATGGAGCGGCGTCAGGTTCTCGAAGAGGATCTTGCTCTTGCAGGCCTCCGGCGACTCGCCGTTGACCTTGTCCAGTTTCACCAGGGCGAAGTAGCGTTCGCCGTCCTTCGGGGTCCGGATCTCCCCCTCGATGGTGTCGCCGGTGTGCAGGTTGAACCGCCGGATCTGGGACGGCGAGACGTAGATGTCGTCGGTGCCCGCCAGGTAGGAGGTGTCGGGGGACCTGAGGAAGCCGAAGCCGTCGGGCAGCACTTCGAGGGTGCCGTCGCCAAAGATGGCTTCGCCTTTCTTGGCCTGGTTCTTCAGCAGGGCGAAGATCAGTTCCTGCTTGCGGAGGCGGTTGGCGCCCTCGATCTGGTTGACGGCCGCCATTTCCAGCAATTGGCTGACGTGGTGGGCTTTGAGCTCCGAGAGATGCATGGGGGACCTACGGGACAGGGGACGCCATGGGGGCGTCGGGGGGAACGATGCGAAACGGGATGGGTCGGGAGAGGCGGGACCTGCGGGGGTCCCGGATTCCGCAGCGGCTCAGGGCCTGTTGTCGTGGAATCCGGGCCGGACTGTAGCTTGATCAGAGATTGCTGTCAATGAACGCGGTGAGTTGGGACTTGGACAGGGCGCCGACCTTGGTCGCCTCCACGTTGCCGCCCTTGAACAGCATCAGGGTCGGGATGCCCCGGATGCCATACTCGCCGGGGGTCTTCTGGTTGTCGTCGATGTTCAGCTTGGCGATCTTCAGCTTGCCGGCATATTCCCGGGCCACCTCGTCGAGGATGGGGGCGATCATCTTGCAGGGGCCGCACCATTCGGCCCAGTAGTCGACGAGGACGGGAACCGCCGATTCCAGGACTTCACCCTTGAACGTGGCGTCGGTGACGTGGTTGATGTGTTCGCTCATGGAGGCCTCTATACGGATTGGACGCCCGCGGCCGGGCGGAAAGGGATCTTCGGGGTGTTCGGGGAGGGGCCGTGGACCGGCCGGTGCCCATGCGAAAGGGTGTGGGTATGCTAGCAAAAAATCCCCGCGCCCGGGTGCTGCGACCCTGCCGCCGGCGTGGTTGGCGGTGCCGCGGCGCCGCCCTATACTTCGTTTCCGCCGCGATTCCGGGCGGTGCCCGCGAGAGGACGCAAATGACTTACGTGGTGACCGAAGCCTGCATCAAGTGCAAATACACCGATTGCGTGGATGTCTGTCCGGTGGACTGCTTCCGGGAAGGCCCCAACTTCCTGGTCATCGATCCGGACGAATGCATCGACTGCACGCTGTGCGTGGCCGAATGTCCCGCCGAGGCCATCTTCGCCGAGGACGACGTGCCCGCCAGCCAGCGGGATTTCATCCCCCTGAACGCGGAACTGGCCAAGCTATGGAAGCCCATCATCGAGCGCCGGGAACCGCCCACCGACGCGGACGAGTGGCGCGAGGTGAAGGACAAGCGCGGCCTGCTGGAACGCTGACCGAGGGGCCGGCCCTCACGACGGCGCGGCCGGGAAGGGCCTGCCGGCGAACATCGCCTCCATGAATTCGCGCTCCCGGCCCAGGATGCGCTCCAGGAACTCCTCGGCGCCCCGCATGTGCCGGAAGGCATCGAATCCCCGTTCCAGGAAATCCTGCAATTCCCCGAAGCCCGCCAGGTGCGCGGGTCCGCGCATCACCCGCAGCGCCGTGCGGATCAGCGGCTGCCGGGTCAGCCGGTCGAGCGCCTCGCCCAGGCCCCGCGTGAGTTCGATCTGCCGCTCCCGGTCGCCGCGGCGGCCGACGGCCCGCCAGGCCCTGCCGTAAGCTGCGTCGTCGAGGCCGGCCACCCGGCCATCCAGGGCCGCGACCATGGCGGCATCCAGGTCCTCGGACAGGGCGTCCATCTCCACCGCGTCCGCCAGGGTCTCCAGGGCCGCCGGCGGGAGCATCCGCACCATGATCGGGACGATGCGGGCGATCTCGGCGTCGCGCTTGGACAGTTCCTTGGGACCGTAGAGGTCGGCGAGGAAGAAGGCGGCCGCCGGTCCATGCCGGGGGCTGGCGAGCAGGTCGGCATGGGTCCGGGCCAGCCGCTCCGACTGCCAGGCGCGGAAATCGAACCAGGCCTGCCGCCGGGCGGTGTCCTCCCGCGCGGCGACCCGCAGGGCCGCGGCCCGGCCCAGCGCCGCCTGGAGCCGCTCTCCGATCGCATGTTTCGCGCCCTTGTCCATCATGTCACGCCCTCCATGCGGATTATCCTGCGCCGGACGTGCGGGGGTTTAGACCGCGCCGCCTAACACCCGGCGGAACGCGGGCCTAGACTGGAAGCCGAAGAAAATCCAGGAGGGGTATCCATGCCGACAAGGCGACAATTCCTGAAGATGGGCCTGCTCGGCGGCACCGTGCTGGCCGCCGCCGGGGGCGGGCTGTGGCTGGCCGGCCGCGACGTCAAGCCTTACGGCCCGGAGGGGCGGGCCGTGATCCGGGCCATCGCGCCCGCGGTCCTGGCCGGGGCGATCCCCGCCGGGGGCGCCTCCCGGGAAGCGGCCATCGCCTCGGTGGTCGAGGGGGTGGGCATCGCCATCGCCGGGCTCTCGCCGCCCCAGCAGAAGGAACTCGCGGATCTGTTCGGGCTGCTCGACCTGGCGCCGGCAAGGCGATGGCTCGCCGGCGTGGCGGCGCCCTGGTCCGAATGCACGGCCGAGGACGCGGCCGCCTTCCTGCAACGGTGGCGGCATTCCAGCGTCGGCCTGCTGGCCGGCGCCTATGCCGGCCTTCATGATCTGGTCCTGGGCGCCTGGTACTCCGGGGAAGCCGCCTGGGACACCATTGCCTACCCCGGTCCGCCGAGGCTGCCATGAGCGACGTGGTCGACGTTTTCCGGGAAGGGATGGCCCTGGGATGGAAGGTCCAGGACGGTTCGGCCCTGACGGCGGACCTGACCGCCGAGGCCGATGTGGTGATCGTGGGGACGGGGGCGGGCGGCGGCGTGACCGCCGAGATCCTGTCCTCGGCGGGCCTGTCGGTGATCCTGGTCGAGGAGGGGCCGTTGCGGACGACCCGGGACTTCGAGTTGAAGGAGTCCAGGGCCTACCCGGATCTGTACCAGGAATCGGCGGCGCGCAAGACCGAGGACAAGGCCATCAACATCCTCCAGGGCCGCAGCGTCGGCGGCTCCACGACGGTGAACTGGACGAGCAGCTTCCGCACGCCGCCGGCCACCCTCGGCCATTGGCAAAGCCGCTTCGGGCTGGGACGCCTCACCGTGGAGGCCATGCAGCCCTGGTTCGAGCTGATGGAGCGGCGGCTGGGAATCCGGCCTTGGACGACGGACCCGAACGCCAACAACATGGTCCTGGCGCGGGGTGCGGAAAAGCTCGGCATCTCGTTCGCGGGGATCCGCCGCAACGTGCGGGGCTGCTGGAACCTGGGGTACTGCGGCATGGGCTGCATCACGGGCGCCAAGCAGTCGATGCTGGTGACCACCCTGCCCGGCGCCCTGGCGCGCGGCGCACGGCTCTTCCACCGCGTCCGCGCCCAGCGCCTGCTGTTCGAGGCGGGGCGCGCCACGACCCTCGAATGCGAGGCCATGGATGCCCAGGGCATGCATCCCTCCGGCGTCCGGTTGCGCCTGAAGGCCCGCCATTTCGTGCTCGCCGGCGGCGCCATCGGCACGCCGGCGCTGCTGCTCCGTTCCCGGGCCCCGGACCCTTACGGGCGGCTGGGCAAGCGGACCTTCCTGCATCCGACGGTCGTGTCGGCGGCGATCATGCCGGAGGCGGTGGACGGCTATGCCGGCGCGCCCCAGACCATCTATTCGGACCACTTCCTGGAAGTGGCGCCGGTGGATGGCCCCCTGGGCTACAAGCTGGAGGCGCCGCCGCTGCATCCGGTCCTGTTCTCGACGACCACCCAGGGATTCGGAGCCGAGCACCTGGCCCTGTTGAAGGAGTTCCGCCACGCCCACGCCCTGATCGCCCTGATGCGCGACGGGTTCCATCCGCGCAGCGAGGGGGGCGTCGTCAAGCTGCGCGGCGACGGCAGCCCGGTCCTCGACTATCCGCTGAACGACGTCGTGTTCGACGGTGCCCGGCGGGCGCTGGCCACCATGGCCGAAATCCAGTTCGCGGCGGGCGCCCGGCGGGTGGTCGCCGTGCACGAGGACTGCAAGGGCTGGGACACCTGGGCCGAGGCCAGGGCGGGCATCGCCGCCCTGGACCTCCAACCCTTCCGGCTCCGCCTGGTGAGCGCCCACGTGATGGGCGGGTGCGGGATGGCGGCGAAGCCGGAGGAGGGCGTCGTGGACGACCTGGGTCGGCATTACCAGGTGGAGAACCTTTCGGTGGTGGACGGGTCCGTCTTCCCGACCAGCATCGGCGCGAACCCGCAGTTGTCCATCTACGGGCTCGCGGCCCGCAATGCGAGCGCCCTTGCGGAGCGGCTGACCGGTCGCGCGGTGATGCCTTTGGTATGAGGGCCGGCGTCCGATCCCTTTAGGATGCGGGCTCTAATTTGAGTCGATATATTTTCAATGTGGCTGCAGGCATGGTGCCTGTGACGATGAACGAACGGAGGACGTGATGGTCAAGAAGCTCAAAACCCTCGCCGGCGGCATGACCGAGAACCAGCTGGTCGCCACGGTGCGCGAGTCCGCCCAGCAGATCTGGCTGGCCGGCCTCGGCGCTTTCGCCAAGGCCCAGGATGAAGGCAACAAGATGTTCGAATCCCTCGTGAAGGAAGGGGAGATGATCCAGGCCCGGACCAAGAAGGTGGCGGCGGAGAAGATGGCCGAGATGGCCGGCAAGGCCACCGGCACCTGGGACAAGCTCGAGCAGGTCTTCGAGGAGCGCGTGGCCCGGGCCATGGCGAGCCTCGGCGTTCCGACCAAGAAGGACATCGATGCCCTGGCCAAGCGGGTCGCGGACCTGACCGCCCAGGTGGAGAAGCTCTCCGGGGCGGCGGCCGAGAAGCCGGCGCCCAAGCGGCCCGCCCGGAAAGCGGCCTGAGCCGCCACGGGCGCGTTCCATCGAGGGGGCGGCCGGTGCCGCCCCTTTTCGTGCAAGGGGGGTGATGCATGACGACGACGGCGTCCGCGCCGAAACGCCGGAGCGACAAGTTCGGTCTCGCCCTGGCCGGGGGCGGTCCCATCGGGGCCATCTACGAGATCGGTGCGCTGGTCGCGCTCGAAGAGGCGCTGGTCGGCGTCGATTTCACCGCGTTCGACGTCTATGTTGGGGTGAGCGCCGGGGCCTTCCTGGCCGCCGGCCTGGCCAACGGCCTGACCCCGCGCGCCATGTACCGGAGCTTCATCGAGAGCGACGCGGCGGACGACCCCTTCGAGCCGGACATCCTGCTCAA
This sequence comes from Rhodocyclaceae bacterium, assembly GCA_016791145.1. Taxonomy (GTDB): domain Bacteria; phylum Pseudomonadota; class Gammaproteobacteria; order Burkholderiales; family Rhodocyclaceae; genus JAEUNJ01. The sequence continues at coordinate 18,030 of JAEUNJ010000051.1, forward strand.
GCTCGCCCTGCCGGAATTCCGGGACAGGCTGCGTTCCGTGCCCGGGCTGATCGGGTCGGCGGTGGCCAGCTATCTGGAGGATCCCTTCGGCCGCAGCCTGACGGAATCCTTCCAGCGCCTTTCGCGGGCGCTTCCGACGGGCCTCTTCGACAATTCCGGGATCGGACACTACCTGGAAGCGATGTTTTCGGTACCGGGGCGCAGCAACGATTTCCGGTCCCTGGGACGGCGGCTTTTCCTGGTGGCCACGGAACTGGATACGGGGCTTGCCGTGCCCTTCGGGTCCGCGGGACGGGACGACGTCCCCATTTCTCTCGCCGTGCAGGCGAGTGCCGCGCTGCCGGGCCTCTTCCCCCCGGTGCGGATCGGCGACCGGCATTACGTGGACGGCGCCCTGAAGAAGACCCTGCATGCCTCCGTGGCGTTGAAGGAAGGGGCCAGGCTGCTCCTCTGCCTGAACCCGCTGGTGCCGTTCGACGCGGCCCTCGCCGCGCGGCGCAGCGATGGCCCACGGGAGCATCTGGTGGATGGCGGCCTGCCGGTGGTCCTCTCCCAGACCTTCCGGGCGATCATCTACTCGCGGATGCGCGTCGGCATGGAGCGCTATCGCAAGGAATTCCCCGGTGCGGACGTGGTGCTGTTCGAGCCCGCCCGGGACGATCGGGACATGTTCTTCACCAACGTGTTCAGTTACTCCAGCCGCCGCCGGCTGTCGGAGCACGCCTACCGGAACACCCGGGCCGAACTGCTGGCCAGGTACGACGAACTGACGCCCGTCCTCGCCCGCCACGGGGTGGCCATCGACCGGGACGTGCTGCTGGACCGGGAGCGCACGCTGGGCCGGCGCCGCATCGTCCGGCGCAGCCGGGCGAAGGCGCTGGGTCGGGCGGTCATCGAGCTGGACCAGACGCTGGAAAGGCTGGAGGGCTTGCTGCGCCAGGCGAAGGTCCCGGGTCCCGCCGTCCGCGGGGGCTGAGGGGCCGGCCGCCATGCTATCCTGCTGGCCCGATTCCGGTTGCCAGTCCGATGGAACGCAAGCCGAAACGCCGAACGCGCGAGCGCATCCTCGCCACCGCCCTGGAACTGTTCAACAGGTACGGGGAGCCGAGCGTGCCGGCGGCGGCCGTGGCCGACGAGATGGGCATCAGCCCGGGCAATCTCTACTACCACTTCCGCTCGAAGGACGAGATCGTCGAGGCCCTGTTCGCGGCATTCAGGGCCGAAATCGAGGACACCCTCGCCGCCCCCGAGCGGCGCCCGCCCCACGTGGAGGACGTGTGGCTCTTCCTGCACCTGGTGTTCGAGGCGATCTGGCGCTACCGCTTCCTGTATCGCGACATCAACGACCTCCTGTCACGCAACCGCACCCTGGAGGTCCACTTCAAGCGCATCATCGAACACAAGGTGCGGACCGGGGCGGCCATCATGCACGGACTCGTACTGGCTGGCGAGATGCGTGCCAGCCGGGCGGAGATCGAGACGCTGGCGGTCAACATGACCGTCATCGCGACCTATTGGCTTTCCTTCGAATTCGTCCGCAACCCCAGGGCCCAGCAGGACGGCGCCGTCCTGGCGCGGGGCGCCTTCCAGGTCATGTCCCTGGCGGCCCCTTACCTGGCGCCCAAGTCGCGGGCGCTTTTCGACAGGCTGGCCGCCGAATACGTGGCCTGAGCGGTCGTGGATGGATCTGCCGCACGTGCCCGGCCGGGGCCTGGGCGGACCCCCGGTCCTCGTATCCGGCCACGCGGTCCGGAATCCGCGGACCGGGCGCAACGATTCCTTCACGGCCACTGATCCCGATTGCGAGGACCGACAAGCATGGCGAAGACCAACTGGAAGAAGTTTCCCTATCCCGACAAGGCGTATGACTACCCGGGCCCGGCGCTGAAGAAGCACTGGCCTCGGCTGCATCGGGGCGATTGCGAGGACTTCCCGGACGAGGCCACCGTGGGCCGGCTCGCGGCCGGCGGCGGGGGGCTGGCGCCGCCGATGCCGGTCAAGGAGGCGGCGGGCCTGCTGCAGGAGGCCTGGCGCGCCTACCATCGCGGCGATTTCGGCAAGGCCGTGGAACTGGGCCTTTCCGTCGGCCCCCTGGGCTACAACGTCGCGAACAAGTCCGCCAACATCTACGCGACCTATCTCGAGGACGACCGGAAGCGCAAGGAGTCGATCTTCCAGGAGGCGGCGCGGCGCGGCGAGGAACTGATCCAGCTTGCCCCGGGGCTCGTGAACGCCTGGTACTTCTACGCCCAGGCCCTGGGCCGCTACAGCCAGTGCATCTCGGTGGCCAAGGCCCTCGCCCAGGGCACCGGCGGGCGGGTCAAGCAGGCCCTGGAACAGGCCATCGCCGTCGATTCGAAGCACTGCGACGCGCATATCGCCCTGGGGGCCTTCCATGCCGAGGTGATCGACAAGGTGGGGGCCATGGTCGGCGGCCTGACCTACGGGGCCAGCAAGGATGCCGGCGTGAAGAATTTCGAGAAGGCCCTCAGCCTCAACCCCGATTCGGCGATCGCCCGCATAGAGTATGCCAATGGACTGGTCATGATGTACGGCAAGTCCAGGCTCGCGAAGGCCGGCGCCCTCTACGAGGAGGCGGCCGCCTGCGAGCCCGCCGATGCGATGGAGCGGCTCGACGTGGAACTGGCGAAGGCCGAACTGGCCGACTAGGCCCTGCGCGCCGGGCCGCCTCAGGCCAACCCGCGGAAGCGCTTCGGAATCCGGGTGGCGGGCCCCTGCGCGGCGTTTGCCGCCGTCGCCGCCGGCTTCGCGCGGCTCGCAGTGCGGGCCTTCGGGGTCGCCGGATTCCGTTTCGCGGGCGGCGCCTTGGCGCTGCCCGCCGTGCGCCCGGGCCGGACCTTCCGTTGGCTGCGCGCCGCCGGCGGCGCGGCCGGGGCGTCCAGGCGTTCGGCCAGTTCCGCGGCGGCGAGCTTGCGCTCGAAATCGGCCGCCGACACCGGGTGGTCCCAGGGTTCCATGAGCACCACGTAGAGAAGCTTCTCGAATTCCGGCTTGAAGCGCTCGATCACCCGCTCCGGGTCGGGCACCAGGCCCGCATCGGTGATCAGGCCGAACTGGACCTGGCCGTCGTAGGAGAGGATGGACACGCCCATGCCGATGTCACCGGACTGGGGCACCCAGAACATGGTCTGCTTCAGCCTGGCACCGCAGAAATACCGGGCCTGCTGGGGCCCCGGCACGTTGGTCATCACGGCCGTGGTCTTGTTCGCCAGCATGTCGAGCAGCATGTCCTGGACGATCTTCGGGGCGATGCCGGAGAACATCAGCAGGCCGTAGGAGACGGGCGGCTCGAAGGAGCCCTTGAGCGCCTCCATGCGCCGCCTGACCTCATAGAGGCGGGCAAGCGGGTTCGCGTAACCCACGGGCAGTTCCAGGGCCACGAGGCCGAACCGGTTGCCCATGCTTATCTTGTCCGTTTCCTTGCGCAGGTTCACGGGAATCATGGCCCGCAACTCGACGCCGGTGGGATCGTCGCCCTTTTCCAGGAGGTAGGCACGGAGCGCCCCGGAAACCGCGGCGAGCAGCACGTCGTTCACCGAGCAGCCGAGGACCCGGCCCACCGCCTTGACTTCGGGAAGTCCCAGGGGGTCCGTCCAGGCAACCCGCTTGTCGATGCCCGGCTTTCCCTTGTACCGGGTCCGGCTGTCGTCCGGCAGCAAGGCCAGGTGCAGCAGTTCGGCGGCGACCCCGCCGGCGATCCGCGCGTAGTCCTTGGCCTGGGACGGATGGTCGATCAGGGACTGGTAGCGATGCCAGAGCTTCGAGGAGAATCGCATGGAACCTTCGACGGCCTCGCTCAAGGGGTGGAAGATGGCCTCGAGCAGGCCGCCCGCCCCGTCGTCGTGGTGCGCGTGGGCCTCCTCGATCGCCGGCGCCGGGACCCCGTTGCCGGCAGCATCCTCGGTCATCGACAACAGGACGCGGATCAGCGCGATGCCGTCGGCCAGGGAATGGTGGTAGCGGCCCAGGAGGACCGTGTCGCCCTGGAAGTCCTCGATAACGTGGTATTGCCACAGGGGCCTGTCCATGTCGAGGGGCTGGGAAGCCATGTCGGAAACGTATTGCTGCAGGGCGCGCTTGTCGGCCGGCCTGGGCAGGCGTGCCCGCTTCACGTGGTGCCGGATGTCGAACCGGTCGTCGTCCTGCCAGGCCCGCCCGGTGAGATCGTCCACGACCCGCTGGTGGAAGCGGCGGAAGGGGCGCAGGCGCTCGTCGAGGATGCGGGCGACCTGCTCGGGCGACACGCGGCCCTCGAGGACGAGCACCCCAACGATCATCATCCGGTTGGTGTCCCGTTCCATGCGCAACCAGGCGTTGTCGACGGGGGCCAGGCGTTCGCGGTGACTCATGCTGGGTATCCTCGGGCGGCGGGAAAAGCATATGATAGTCGCTGCCGAAACAAAGGAGGAGACCATGGCGAACGACCTGCAGTCCAAGTTCGAGGCGGCGGTGGCCGCGTCCAAGACCCTGAAGCAGCGCCCCGACAACGAGACGCTGCTCAAGCTCTATTCCCTGTACAAGCAGGCCACCGACGGAGACGTCTCCGGCAAGCGCCCCGGGATGCTGGACATGGTGGGGAGGGCCAAGTACGACGCCTGGACGGCCCTGCAGGGGACATCCGCCGATGCCGCGATGAAGGAGTACGTGGCGCTGGTCAAGAAACTCGGAGGCAAGTGACCGCCCCGGCGGCCGGAGGCCCGTCGCCGGGTCACTGGCTGCCGAAGTTCTCGTCGCAGAATTTGTGGATTTCCTGCTCGATCCCGGACCGGAAGGCGGACAGCAGGAAGCCCAGTCTGGCCCGGATCTCGATCTCCTTTTTCCCGACCGCGAGCTGGCCATCGACGCCGGCGCGGTGGAAATGGAGGACGTCGCCGTTCCATTCCCACTGCAGGTTGAATTCCTCGGACAGTTCCTCGGCCACCCGTTCGGCGGCGGCCCGGGCCTTCTTGTGGCTCAGTCCGTGGTGGCGCGTGATGTGGATCTCGCTCATGGTCGCCGTATTCTAGGCGGGGCGTGGCCGCCACGCCATCCCGCGGCGCAAGATGCCCGCCGCCGGAGGCTTCCCAAGCCCCGGGGCATCGTCTAGTATCGGCGGACCGGGCGTCCGCCCGCCTTCCACCGGAGACCACGGATGCAGATCAGGGAGATCCTCGCCATCAAAGGCACCGTCCTCTTCACCATCTCGCCGGACCGCAAGCTGGCCGAGGCGGTGGCGACCATGACCGAGCAGGACGTCGGCTCCCTGGTGTGCTTTTCCGGCGGGCGCATGGTCGGGATGCTCACCTTCCGGGAGGTGCTGAAGGTCGTCCACGCCCACGGGGCGGGCTGGCTCGACGTCGCCATTGCGAATGTCATGATCCGGGACCCGGCGACCGGAAGTCCGGAGATGGAGGTGGACGACCTCAGGCGCATGATGGTCGAACAGCACATGCGCTACCTGCCGATCATGGAGGCCGGCACGCTGCTCGGGGTGATCTCCTTCCACGACGTGGCGAAGGCCGTCCTCGAGGAGCAGAGCTTCGAGAACCGGATGCTGAAGGCCTACATCAGGGACTGGCCGGAGGAAGAGAAGACCGGTGCCTGAGCGGGACGGTTTCCGCGCCCGCCCGGAGGAGGAGCGGATGGAACGCATCTGGCTGAAGAGCTACCCGGAAGGGGTGCCCGCGGACATCGACCTGGACGAGTTCCGTTCCCTGGGGGACCTGTTCGAGCAGAGCGCCGGCCGATACGCGGACCGGACCGCCTACATCAGCATGGGCCGGTCCATCAGCTACGCCGAGCTGGACCGGCTGTCGCGCGATTTCGCCGCCTACTGCCAGGGCGTCCTTGGGTTGCCACGGGGTGCCCGCATCGCGCTGATGATGCCGAACCTGCTGCAATACCCGATCGCGCTCTTCGGGGCGTTGCGCGCCGGCTACACGGTCGTCAACTGCAATCCGCTCTATACCGCCCGCGAACTGGAGCACCAACTGAAGGACTCCGGCGCTGAGGCGATCGTCATCGTCGAGAACTTCGCCCGCACGCTGCAGGAGGTGCTGCCGCGAACGCCCGTGAAGCACGTGGTGACGACCGGCCTCGGCGACATGCTGGGTGCCGTGAAGGGGGCGCTGGTCAACTTCGTGGTCAAGCGCGTGAAGAAGATGGTCCCGGACTTCCGCCTGCCGGCGGCCGTCCCCTTCGGCAAAGCCCTGGCGAGCGGCGCCGGCACCCCGTTCGAGCCCGTCGCCGTGGGCCATGAGGACATCGCCTTCCTGCAATACACCGGGGGCACGACGGGCGTGGCGAAGGGCGCCATGCTGACCCACCGGAACATCATCGCCAACCTGCAGCAGTCCCACGCCTGGCTCAGGCCCTTCCTGGGCACCGGGCAGGAGACCATCGTCACGGCACTGCCGCTGTACCACATCTTCGCCCTGACCGCGAACTGCCTCACCTTCCTGAAGATCGGCGCGGCCAACGTGCTGATCGCCAATCCACGGGACATTCCCGGTTTCGTGAAGGTGCTCGCGACGCACCGGTTCACCGCCCTCACCGGCGTGAACACGCTGTTCAACGCCCTCCTGAACGATCCGGGTTTCGCGCAGCTGGACTTCACGCGACTGCGCATGACCCTCGGCGGCGGGATGGCCGTCCAGCGCGCGGTGGCGGAGCGCTGGCAGCAGGTGACCGGGACGCCGTTGATCGAGGCCTACGGCCTTACCGAGACTTCGCCTGCCGCGACGATCAACCCGCTGTCGCTGGCCGGATACAACGGTTCGATCGGGCTGCCGATCCCCTCGACGGAAGTGGCCATCCTCGACGACGAGGGCGCGCACCTGGGCCTGGGCCAGGCCGGTGAGCTCTGCGTGCGCGGCCCGCAGGTCATGAAGGGTTACTGGAACCGGCCGGACGAGACCGCGAAGGTCATGACCGCCGACGGCTTCCTCCGTACCGGGGACGTGGCGGTCATGGACGAGCAGGGCTTCGTCCGCATCGTGGACCGGAAGAAGGACATGATCCTGGTTTCCGGCTTCAACGTGTATCCGAACGAACTCGAGGGCGAGGTCGCGACGCATCCCGGTGTCCTCGAAGTGGCGGCCGTCGGCGTCCCTGACGAGAAGTCCGGCGAGGCGGTGAAGCTGTTCATCGTGCGTCGTGACCCGTCCCTGACCGCCGAGGCCGTGGTCGCCTTCTGCAAGGAACGCATGACCGGGTACAAGGTGCCCAGGCACGTGGAGTTCCGCGACGAACTGCCGAAGACCAACGTGGGCAAGATTCTCCGCCGCGACCTTCGGGACGAGGGGCTGAACAAGGCTGCGGAAGGGGGGTGACGCGCCGGTCAGGCCGGCGGGGACCGGCGGCACCGGCGATAGGGGCCCGGGGCCCCGGGGCCATAGCCCCGCCCGACGCATCCGACCGCCCCTCGCGCCCGGGCGACTGACCGGCGCACGGCGCGCGGCCGGGTGCGCTGACCGGGGCTTTTCACGCTAAACTGCCACGCATCCCCCGTTTCCCCGCCCTTGGACGGTTTTTCATGTCCGGCAACAGCATCGGCAAACTCTTCCGGGTCACCTCCTTCGGCGAGTCGCATGGCCCGGCCATCGGCTGCATCGTGGACGGCTGCCCGCCGGGCATGGCGCTGGCCGAGGAGGACATCCAGCGGGACCTGGACCGGCGCAGGCCCGGCACCTCCAGGCACGTCACCCAGCGCCGGGAGCCCGACACGGTCGAGATCCTCTCCGGGGTGTTCGAGGGACGGACCACCGGGACGCCCATCGGCCTGCTGATCCGCAATACGGACCAGCGCAGCAAGGACTACGGCAACATCGCCGCCAGCTTCCGGCCCGGCCATGCCGACTACACCTACTGGCAGAAGTACGGGATCCGGGATTACCGCGGGGGCGGACGGGCGAGCGCCCGGGAGACCGCCGTCCGGGTCGCGGCGGGGGCGGTGGCCAGGAAATGGCTCTCGGAACGCTACGGCATCCGCGTGCGCGGCTACATGAGCCGCCTGGGCCCGATCGACATTCCCTGCACGGACTGGAATGCCGTTGCTGCGAATCCCTTCTTCGCGCCGGATCAGTCCGTCGTGCCGCGGCTCGAGGCCTACATGGACGAACTGCGCAAGGCCGGGGATTCGGTGGGCGCACGGATCACCGTGGTCGCGGAGAACGTGCCGGTGGGCTGGGGCGAGCCGGTATACGACCGGCTGGACGCCGAGATCGCCCACGCGATGATGGGCATCAACGCCGTCAAGGGCGTGGAGATCGGGGCCGGCTTCGCCTGCGTCGGCCAGAAGGGGAGCGAGCACGGCGACGAGATCACCCCGGGAGGCTTCCTCACCAATCATGCAGGGGGCATCCTGGGCGGGATTTCGACGGGGCAGGACATCGTCGTGAACATCGCGGTCAAGCCCACCTCCAGCATCCGCCTGCCACGCCGCTCCATCGATCTGGCCGGCCATGCCACCACCGTGGAGACCCACGGCCGCCACGATCCCTGCGTCGGCATCCGTGCCACTCCCATCGCCGAGGCCATGCTGGCCCTGGTCCTCATCGACGCGGCCCTGCGCCACCGCGCCCAATGCGGCGACGTGCGCTGCCCGACCCCGCCGGTCCCCGGAAAGACCGGCTGATACAATTCGAAAAACGGAACCACCGCAAGGAAGGAAAGCCAACATGCAAGTCGAGCACCACGACCTGGACCACGAGTTCCCGGAGTTCGCCGCCGTGATCAACCAGCTGAAGCAGGGTGACGAGAATTTCTCGCGCCTGTTCGCAGAATACAACGGCATCACGGCGGAGATCGAGCGCCTCGAGGAAGAGGACCTCCCGGTCGACGATTTCACCATCGAGGAGATGAAGAAGAAGCGCGTCCACCTGAAGGACGAGCTCTACACGATCCTGGTCAAGCACAAGGCCGTCTGACCCTGCCAGGATTCCGGCGGGGCGGCGCCGCGCCCCCGGCCCACCCCGCCCCATTCAGCGAGCATCATCCGCCATGTCCGCCTACTGGCGGCTCTCGGGCTGGTATTTCTTCTACTTCGCCTACATCGGCGGCTTCTCCTCGTTCTTCACGCTTTACCTGCAGCAGCGCTCCCTGAACGCCTGGGAGATCGGGGTGCTCATGTCCGTGACCCAGTTGATGCGCATGGTGGCGCCGACCGGCTGGGGATGGCTGGCCGACCGCTACGGATGTCGCGACGCCCTGGTGCGGGCCTCGGCGTTCCTCACGCTGGCGGGTTTCACCGGGTTCTATCTGGTCGATGGGTTCGCCGGGCACCTGGCTGTCATGGTCCTGGTCTCCGCCTTCTGGAGCGCCGCCCTGCCGCTGGTGGAGGCCAAGACCCTGGATGCCCTGCGCGGCCGCGTCGAAGGTTATGGCCGGATAAGGCTGTGGGGGTCCGTCGGCTTCATCGTCGCGGTCATCGGCGTCGGGGCGTGGCTCGAAGGACGGTCCATGGGCAGCCTGCTGCCGGTCTGCCTGATCCTTCTGACGGGAATCGCCGGCGCCGCCTTGTCGCTGCCGCCGTCCACGGTGCCCCGGGCCCGGGTGGAATCGGCGAGCGGGCCGGCGCTAGGCCGGGAGCGCGTCCTGGCCCTCCTCGCCGCCTGCTTCCTGATGGCGGCCGCCCATGGCGCGCTGTACGTGTTCCTTTCGATCCACCTGGTGGACCTTGGCTACGGCAAGGTGCAGGTCGGGGTGCTCTGGTCCATCGGCGTCGTGGCGGAGATCCTGGTGTTCCTGGCCATGCCGCCGCTGCTCCGCAGGTGGTCGTTGCGCGCCGTGCTCGTCGGCTGCTTCTCGGTCGCCGTCGTGCGCTTCCTGATCATCGGCTGGCTGGCGGACTCGGCCGTCCTGCTGGTGCTCGCCCAGTTGATGCACGCCGTGACCTTCGGTGCCTATCACGCCTCCGCGGTGGCCGCCCTGAACCGGTGGTTCCCGGCCAGCCACCAGGCGCGGGTGCAGGCCATCTACGGCAGCGTCTCCTTCGGTGCCGGGGGCATGGCGGGCGGCCTGCTGGCCGGCGCCACCTGGGAGACGCTGGGTGCCGGCATCACCTTCACCATTGCCGCCGGCTTCGCGGCCCTCGGGCTGGTGCTGGTGCTGCGGCATGTCGGCGAACCCGCAAACGGCCCCCCGGAAGTCGCCGCAACCCCTTGATTTCACGCCGTGCTGCTGCGCTGCAGCGGGAAGCTATGCCATAATTTGCGGTCCCCCGGAGCAGCCCATGGCCAAGACCCTCTACGACAAGCTTTGGGAGAGCCACGTCGTCCGCACCGAGCCCGACGGAACGGCCCTCCTGTACATCGACCGTCACCTGGTCCATGAAGTGACGAGTCCCCAGGCCTTCGAGGGCCTGAAACTGGCCGGCCGCAAGCCCTGGCGCATCGGCTCCATCGTCGCGACCGCCGACCACAACACGCCCACCCGCGATTGGGAGAAGGGGATCGAGGATCCCGTCTCCCGGCAACAGGTGGAGACCCTGGATGCCAACATCCGTGAGGTCGGGGCGCTCGCCTATTTCCCGTTCCGGGATGCGCGGCAGGGCATCGTCCATGTGATCGGTCCGGAGAACGGCGCGACGCTGCCCGGCATGACCGTGGTCTGCGGCGATTCGCACACCTCGACCCATGGCGCCTTCGCCTGCCTGGCCCACGGCATCGGCACGTCCGAGGTGGAACACGTGCTGGCCACCCAGTGCCTGCTGCAGAAGAAGTCGCGCACGATGCTGATCCGCGTCGAGGGGGCCCTCGGCCGGGGCGTCTCCGCCAAGGACGTGGCCCTGGCGGTCATCGGCCGCATCGGGACGGCGGGCGGCACCGGGTTCGCCATCGAGTTTGCCGGCTCGGCCATCCGCGGCCTGTCCATGGAAGGACGGATGACCCTTTGCAACATGGCCATCGAGGCCGGGGCGCGGGCGGGCCTCGTGGCCGTCGACGAGACCACGATCCAGTACCTGAAGGGAAGGCCCTTTTCTCCGTCCGGCGAGACCTGGGATCGTGCGGCCGACCACTGGCGGACGCTGGTGTCGGATCCGGACGCGGTTTTCGACGCGGTCATCGACATAGAGGCGGCGAAGATAGAACCACAGGTCACCTGGGGCACTTCGCCCGAGATGGTCGTGCCCGTGGGCGCGGCGGTGCCGGCCCCAGAGGATTTCGAGGATCCGGTCAAGCGGGAGGGGGTGGCGCGGGCACTCCAGTACATGGGCCTGGAGCCCCGCACGCCCATCCGGGCAATCCCGGTGGACAAGGTGTTCATCGGCTCGTGCACCAATTCCCGCATCGAGGACCTGCGCGTCGCCGCGGCGGTGGCCCGGGGGCGCCGCAAGGCCGACAACGTGAAGCAGGTGCTGGTGGTTCCCGGATCCGGCCTCGTCAAGCGCCAGGCGGAGTCCGAGGGACTGGACCGGATCTTCCAGGCGGCGGGATTCGAGTGGCGCGAGCCCGGCTGTTCCATGTGCCTGGCCATGAACGCGGACCGGCTGGAGCCGGGGGAGCGTTGCGCCTCCACATCGAACCGGAATTTCGAGGGACGGCAGGGAGCCGGCGGCAGGACGCACCTGGTCAGCCCCGCGATGGCCGCCGCCGCGGCGATCGCCGGCCATTTCGCGGATGTCCGCGATCTCAAGTGAGGAGGGAATCCATGCGCATAGCGGCAATACTGATCCTTCTGGCATCCCTGGTCGCCGGTTGCAATACCGTGCAGGGTATCGGCAAGGACATCAAGAAGGGTGGCGAGGCCATCGAGAAGGCGGGCAAATGAGGGCATTCACGGTTCATGAAGGACTCGTGGCCCCCATGGACCGGGCCAACGTGGATACCGACGCGATCATCCCGAAGCAGTTCCTCAAGTCGATCAAGCGCAGCGGCTTCGGCCCCAATCTCTTCGACGAATGGCGTTACCTGGACCATGGCGAGCCGGGCATGGACAACGGTCGGCGTCCCGCGAATCCGGATTTCGTGCTGAACCAGCCGCGCTACCGGGGGGCATCCATCCTGTTGACCCGGGACAACTTCGGCTGCGGGTCCTCTCGGGAGCATGCGCCCTGGGCGCTGGAGGACTACGGCTTCCGCGCCCTGATCGGGACGAGCTTCGCGGACATCTTCTTCAACAACTGTTTCAAGAACGGGCTGCTGCCCATCCGCCTTCCGGCCGCCGAGGTGCAGGACCTGTTCGACCAGACGGCGGCGACGCCGGGTTACCGCCTGAAGGTGGATCTGGAAGCCCGGGTGGTGGTACGCCCCGACGGGCGCGCGCTCGCTTTCGAAGTGGACCCTTTCCGCCGGGAATGCCTGTTGAACGGATGGGACGATATCGGGCTCACGCTGCGCCACGCGGACCAGATCCGGGATTTCGAGGCCCGCCGGCGCATCGAGCAGCCCTGGCTTTTTGCATGAGGACATGGAATGAAGATCGCAGTTCTGCCCGGTGACGGCATCGGTCCCGAGATCACCGCCCAGGCCGTCCGCGTGTTGCGGGCCCTGGACCCGAAGCTCGAGATGGAGGAGGCGCCCGTCGGCGGTGCCGGCTATCGCGCCCTCGGCCACCCGTTGCCCGAGAGCACGCTCAAGCTCGCGCGCGAGGCGGACGCCATCCTGTTCGGCGCCGTGGGCGACTTCAGCCTGGATTCGCTGCCGCGCGAACTCAGGCCCGAACAGGCCATCCTCGGCCTGCGCAAGGCCCTGAACCTGTTCGCCAATTTCCGGCCGGCGCTGGTCTACCCTGAGCTTGTCCAGGCCTCCACCCTGAAGGCCGAGGTGGTCGCGGGCCTGGACATCCTGATCATCCGGGAATTGACGGGGGACATCTACTTCGGCCAACCGCGGGGCATCCGGACGCTGGAAAACGGGGAGCGGGAAGGCTTCGACACGATGCGGTATTCCGAGGCGGAGATCCGCCGCGTCGCCCACGTCGCCTTCCAGGCCGCCCGGAAGCGGGGCCGCAGGCTGTGCTCGGTGGACAAGGCCAACGTCCTGGACACCATGCAGCTGTGGCGCGAAGTGGTGACGGCGGTCGGCAAGGAGTATCCGGACGTGGAGCTGTCCCACCAGTACGTGGACAACGCCGCCATGCAACTGCTGAAGAATCCGAAGCAGTTCGACGTGATCGTCACCGGCAACATGTTCGGCGACATCCTGTCGGACGAGGCCTCCATGCTGACGGGGTCGATCGGCATGCTGCCCTCGGCCTCGCTGAACGAGCGCAATTTCGGCCTTTACGAGCCGATCCACGGTTCCGCGCCGGACATTGCCGGCAAGGGCATCGCCAACCCGCTGGCCACCATCCTTTCCGCGGCCATGATGCTGCGTTACAGCTTCGGCCAGGGCGAGGCGGCCGACCGGGTCGAGGCGGCCGTGCGCAAGGTACTGGCCCAGGGGTTGCGCACCGGCGACATCGCCGAACCCGGGGTCACGGCGGTGGGGACCGCCGCCATGGGCGACGCGGTCCTGGCCGCCCTTTGAACCACATCACACACAGTATCGAGACGGGGTAAGCGATGAAAAGAGTCGGACTGGTCGGTTGGCGCGGCATGGTGGGTTCCGTGCTGATGCAGCGCATGCGCGAGGAGGGCGATTTCGCCCACATCGAGCCGGTGTTCTTCACCACCTCCAATCCGGGCGGCAAGGCGCCTGATTTCGCCACCGGCGCGCCGCCCCTGAAGGATGCGCGGGACCTGGAGGCCCTGCGCTCGATGGAGATCATCATCTCGTGCCAGGGCGGCGACTACACGACCGAAGTGTTCCCGAAGCTGCGCGAAGCCGGCTGGGCGGGCTACTGGATCGACGCCGCCTCCACGCTGCGCATGAAGGATGACGCAGTCATCATCCTCGATCCGGTCAATCGGCACGTGATCAAGGATGCGCTGGCCCGGGGCGTGAAGAACTACATTGGCGGCAATTGCACCGTGTCGCTGATGCTGATGGCGCTGGGCGGCCTGTTCAAGGCGGATCTCGTCGAGTGGATGACGTCCATGACCTACCAGGCGGCCTCGGGCGCCGGTGCCCAGAACATGCGGGAGTTGCTGATGCAGATGGGCGAGGCCCACCGGGTCGCCCAGACCCTGCTGGCGGATCCCGCCTCGGCCATCCTGGACATCGATCGAGAGGTCGCCGGCATCCTCCGGGACGATTCCTTCCCGACCTCGAACTTCGGAGTGCCCCTGGCCGGATCCCTGATCCCGTGGATCGACAAGGACCTGGGCAACGGGCAGAGCCGCGAGGAGTGGAAGGGGCAGGCCGAGACCAACAAGATCCTCGGCCTGGCCGCGTCGCCGATTCCGGTGGACGGACTGTGCGTGCGCATCGGTGCCATGCGCTGCCATTCGCAGGCCCTGACCATCAAGCTCAAGCGGGATGTGCCCCTCGCCGATGTGGAGGCCATGCTGGCGGCCCACAACGACTGGGTCAAGGTGGTGCCGAACCAGCGGGAGGCCACCATGCAGGACCTGACGCCGGCCGCGGTCACCGGGACGCTTTCGGTGCCGGTCGGACGCCTGCGCAAGTTGTCCATGGGGCCCGACTACCTGTCCGCGTTCACGGTCGGCGACCAACTGCTCTGGGGCGCCGCGGAGCCGCTGCGGAGGATGTTGCGTATCCTCCTCGACTGACATTCCGGCCGGCTTCTAATGCTGAAGTTGAGCTTGCATCGCTAAGCTCATGATGTTATTTTGAATACTGGAGAAATATCCCTGCCGGGAGGCGTTGTGCGACAAACTTTCAAGCAAAAGCTGATCAAGGCGTCCGTTTTGGCTGCCGCCCTGGCGGCGCTGCCGGGGGCCGTCAACGCCGCCGGACTGGGAAAACTGACCGTCCTGTCGGCCCTCGGACAACCCCTCCGCGCCGAACTCGACCTGACTGCGAGCAGAGAGGAACTCAGTTCGCTGTCGGCCCGGGTCGCTCCCGCCGAGGCCTTCAAGCAGGCCGGCATCGAGTACCAGGCGGCCCTTGCCGGGCTGCGCTTCACGCTGGACAAGCGTGCCAGTGGCGCGCCGTTCTTCCGGCTGGTTTCGGACAGGCCGGTGAACGATCCCTTCCTGGACGTGCTGATCGAACTCAACTGGGCGTCCGGCCGCCTGGTCCGCGAATACACCTTCCTGCTGGATCCGCCTGAATCCCTGCAACGTCCCGCGCCCGCTCCGGTGGCCGTGCCGGAGAAGGCGCCGGTGGCCCCCGTGGCCCAGCCTGCCCCGGCCGCGAAGGCGCCGGAGGCGCGACCCCTGCCGGCGAGTGAGGACAAGAAGCCGTCGGACGGCGCGACGCGCGCCGTAAGGAAGGGAGACACCCTGGCCCGGATCGCCGGCGAGACCAAGCCGGAGGGCGCGAGCCTCGACCAGATGCTGGTGGCGCTGTTCAAGGGCAACAAGGATGCCTTCGACGGCAACAACATGAACCGCTTGAAGGCGGGGCGCATCCTCAACGTGCCTGATGCGGCCGCCGTCGTCGAAACCAAGCCCGACGAGGCGCGCAAGGTCGTGCAGACCCACGCCGCCGACTTCAACGCCTACCGCAGGAAGCTCGCGGACGTGGCGGCCGGTGGCGAAGCGCCCAAGGAGACCGCGCCCCGCCAGGAGGCGGCCGGCAAGATCACGCCGAAGGTGGAGGACAAGGCTCCCGCCCCGGCCCCCGGCAAGGACAAGCTGGAAGTTTCGCGGACCGAGCCGGGCAAGGACGCCAAGGCGGTCCAGGGACGCATTGCCGCCCTGGAAGAGGACCTGGTCGCGAGGGACAAGGCCCTCAAGGAGGCGAACAGCCGCATCGCCGACCTGGAGAAGAACCTCGCCGACTTGAAGAAGCTTGCGGAACTGAAGAGCCAGGGCGGTGCGGAGTTGCAAAAGCAAGCCCAGGCCGCCAAGCCGGCGGCTCCCGCGGCCGCACCGGCGCCAGCACCCACTCCGGCGCCGGCTCCGGCCGCCAAGGCCCCGGAACCGCCGCCCGCGCCCAAGGCGCCGGAAAAACCGGTCGAAGCCGCCAAGCCCGTCGAGCCTCCCAAGCCCGTCGAACCGCCAAAGGTGGCCGAGCCCCCGAAGCCCGCAGTGCCGGCCCCGGCGCCCGCGCCCGAAGCGGCGAAGCCGGCCGAGGCCCCCAAGCCGCCGCCGCCCCCGCCGCCGGCCAAGAAGCCCGTGGCGCCGCCACCCCCGCCGCCACCGGAGCCCAGCTTCATCGAGGACAATCCCGAGATCGTGTTCGGCGGCGGTGCCCTGTTGGCCCTGCTCGGCGGCTATTTCGGCTACAACGCCTGGCGCAAGAAGAAGAAGGGCGCCGGCGGCGTCACCGAGGGTGACCTGTCGGCGAATTCGGTGTTCGGCACCACCGGCGGGCAGAGCGTCGACACCAGCAACAATTCCATCCAGACGGACTTCAGCCAGTCGGGGATAGGCGCGATCGATGCCGACGAAGGCGTGGATCCGGTGGCGGAGGCCGATGTTTACATGGCCTATGGCCGCGACGCCCAGGCCGAGGAAATCCTTCTAGATGCCCTGAAGAGCGACCCGGCACGCCATGCGGTGCACCTCAAGCTGCTCGAGATTTATGCCGCCCGCAAGAGCGTCAAGCAGTTCGAGACCCTGGCGACGGACCTCTATGGCCAGACGGGGGGCAATGGGCCCGATTGGGACAAGGCGGCTGCCCTCGGGCGCAGCCTGGATCCGGACAACCCCCTGTACGGCGGCAAGCCCGGCGAAAAGCCGGCCCCCGATCTGAGTACCACGGTGATCCTCTCCGCGCCGCCGGAGAAGGTCAAGGACACCGTGACCATGCCCGGCGAACTCCAGCAGATGGCCCAGGCGGCGGAAATGCCCGGCGCCGCGCCCGAGGCCCCGCCCGCCGAGGAGGCGGCGGCCAGCCTGGACTTCGATCTCGACCTCGGTGGCGAGCCCGCCGCGGAGGCCCCCGAGGCCGCGCCTGCGCCGGTGGAGCTCCCGGAGGCCAGGATCGAAGAGCCCGTTGCCGCGCAGCCCGAGGAAGCGGCCGGACTGGATTTCGACCTGGACCTGGGTGCCACCGTCGTCGTGCCGGCGGCCAAGGCGCCGCCTGCGGAGCCTGATTTCTCGGGGACCTCCACCGTAGTGATGCCCGAACCGGCGACTGCGGCTCCGGCCCCGGCGGAGCCTTCCCTGGACATCGACTTTGCCGTCACCGACACCGGGATTCCGGCGCCCAAGTTGGCGGAAGAGACGAAGCCGGCCGAGGACAGCAACGTCATCGACTTCGACCTGGACCTTTCGCCGGCCGCGACGGCGCCTGCCGAGGAGGTGGCCTCCATCGAGCTCGAGCGCTCCAACGTGATGGGCGAGAAGGCGCTGGACTTCAACTTCGACCTGGACAGCTCCGCCACCGCAGCGCCCGCCGGGGAGGTGGCCCCGCCCGCTCTGGACCTGGCGGACATCAGCCTGGACCTGGGCGAGCCGGAAGCCGCGGCGCCTGCCGCGGGCGGTGAGACCTCCGCCGAGGAAAACCCGGAGGTGGCCACGAAGCTCGAACTGGCCCAGGCCTACGAAGAGATGGAAGACAAGGAGGGTGCCCGGGAACTCCTCCAGGAAGTCCTCAACGAAGGCACTCCGGCGCAGCAGGAAGCCGCCCGGGAACGCCTGGCGCGCCTCGGCTGATCAAGGGCGGGGCGACCCGCCCGTTGCGCGCGGCCCGTGGTGAATCCCCATCCAGCGAGCCTGCTGGCCGGCTGGGCCGTGGCGGCCGTCGCCGCCCAGCATCTGGGCGGCCTGCCGCTGGCCGGCGCAGCCGGCCTCTCCTGCGTCGCCGCCGCGACGATGGCCGGCGGTCACCTGCGCCAGCTGGCGCGGCGGATGCGCTGGCTCATCCTGACCGTCGTGGTTCTTTACGCGTTTGCGACGCCGGGCGAGTTCCTGGAAGGCGCAGCCGGGGAGTCGGGTCTGACCTGGGACGGCCTCTACGAGGGCGGCGAACACCTGCTCCGCCTCCTGGCGTTGTTGTCGCTGCTCGCCCTGGTCCTCGAGGCCTGTCCCCGCCCGCGGCTCGTGGCGGGCCTGCACGGCATGGCACTGCCCCTCTCGTGGCTGGGATTCGACAGGGACCGGGCGGCGGTTCGACTGCTGCTCGTCCTGGAGTACGTGGAGGGGAACTCGCGGGGCGAGGGCCGGGGATGGCGGCATTGGCTCGCGGCCTCCGACACGGTTGTCGACCGCACCGAGACGCGCTTCCCGCGCCCGCCGGCGGGCCCCTTCGACGTGGTCTGGAACGGGCTGCTGGTGGCCTTCCTCGTGGCTCTGGGCATGCGGACATGAGGTTCGCCCTCGGCGTCGAATACGACGGCTCCGCCTATGCCGGCTGGCAGTTGCAGAAGGACGTCCCCACGGTCCAGGGTGCCCTCGAGGCGGCCCTGGCCGGCGTGGCCGGCAGGCCGGTCCGGGCAACCTGCGCCGGCCGCACCGATGCGGGCGTCCATGCCACCGGCCAGGTGGTGCATTTCGACCCCGGGGTGGTGCGTCCGGATTCGGCCTGGGTGCGCGGCGTCAATGCCCACCTGCCGCCGGATGTGGCGGTCCTCTGGGCCACGCCGGTGGCGGACGATTTCCACGCCCGTTTCTGCGCGGTCGGGCGGCGGTACCGCTACCTGCTGCTGAACGATCCGGTTCGCCCGGCCCTCGCCGACCGGCGGGTCGGCTGGCACCATCGGTCCCTCGACGCGGAAGTCATGGACGCCGCCGCGGCGACGCTCGTCGGCGAGCATGATTTCTCCGCGTTCCGTGCCGCGGAATGCCAGGCAAAGTCCCCCGTCAAGCATCTGCGCCGGGCAGCGGTGACGCGCCGGGGGGCATTCCTGGTTTTCGAATTCGAGGCGAATGCCTTCCTGCACCACATGGTGCGGAACATCGTGGGCGCCCTTGTCCAGATCGGGAACGGACGACGGCCTCCCGGATGGATTGCGGAACTGCTCGCCAGCCGCGACCGGACGCAGGCTGCCCCCACCTTCGCCGCGGCGGGCCTGTACCTCACCGGCGTCGCCTACCCGTCGCACTGGCGCCTACCCTCCACCGACCGTATGATCCTCCCCTTCTGAGGACGGGATCATGGGACGGACGAGGACGAAGATCTGCGGCATCACGCGGCACCAGGATCTGCAGGCCGTCCTGGCGGCCGGGGCGGACGCCGTCGGCTTCGTCTTCTACCCGCCCAGCCCGCGGTTCATCGACCTGGAACGGGCGGCCGGACTCTCCGCCGCCGTGCCGGCCTTCGTCTCCCGGGTCGGCCTGTTCGTGAATGCGGAGCCCGGCACCGTCCGCGACACCCTCTCCGCCGTCCCCCTCGACCTGCTCCAGTTCCACGGCGACGAGGACGAGGCCTACTGCCGGCAATTCGGGCGGCCCTACATCAAGGCCGCGCGGGTGAGAGCCGATCTCGATTTGCTAGAATGCGCGCGCGCTTTTCCGACGGCCTCGGGGCTTCTGCTCGATGCCTACGTGGAGGGCTACGGCGGGGGCGGCAGGCGGTTCGACTGGTCCCTCGTGCCGGCGGAACTGCCGCTGCCCGTGATCCTGTCGGGGGGGCTGGATTCCGGGAACGTCGAGGAGGCGATCCGGGCCCTGCGTCCCTGGGCCGTGGATGTCAGCAGCGGCGTCGAACAATCGAAGGGCGTCAAGGACGCGGCCAGGATCGCCGCCTTCATGGCGGCCGTGAAAAGGGCCGACGAAGCGGCCGGTGCCATGGGCGATGCGGATACCTGATCTTCCCTACAATTTCCCCGACGAACGGGGCCATTTCGGCATCTACGGCGGCGTCTTCGTCGCCGAGACGCTGATGCCGGCCCTGGCGGAACTGCGCGAGTCCTACGCGGCGGCCTGCCGTGATCCCGCCTTCCGCGCCGAGTTCGAGTTCGAACTGAAGCACTATGTCGGCCGGCCGAGCCCCATCTACCACGCCCGGCGCTGGTCCGACATCCTGGGCGGCGCCCAGATCTACCTGAAGCGCGAGGACCTGAACCACACCGGCGCCCACAAGGTGAACAACTGCATCGGCCAGGCCCTGCTGGCCCGCCGCATGGGCAAGCCACGGGTGATCGCCGAGACGGGGGCCGGCCAGCACGGCGTCGCCACCGCCACGGTCGCCGCACGCTACGGCATGGAATGCGTCGTCTACATGGGCTCGGAGGACATCAAGCGACAGGCGGCCAATGTCTATCGCATGAAACTCCTCGGTGCCTCGGTGGTGCCGGTCGAATCCGGTTCGAGGACCCTGAAGGACGCCCTCAACGAAGCCATGCGGGACTGGGTCACCAACGTGGGCAACACCTTCTACATCATCGGCACCGTCGCCGGTCCGCATCCCTATCCGATGATGGTGCGGGACTTCCAGTCGGTGATCGGGGAGGAGTGCAAGGTCCAGATGCCCGAACTGGCCGGACGCCAGCCGGACGCGGTCATCGCCTGCGTCGGCGGCGGGTCCAATGCCATGGGCATCTTCTATCCTTACATCCCCGTCGAGGGCGTGCGCCTCGTGGGCGTCGAGGCAGCGGGGCACGGCATGGCGACCGGGAAGCACGCGGCCTCCCTGACCGCCGGGCGTCCGGGCGTGCTGCACGGCAATCGCACCTACCTGCTCCAGGACGACAACGGCCAGATCATCGAGACGCACTCGGTCTCGGCGGGGCTGGACTATCCGGGCGTCGGCCCCGAGCACGCCTGGCTCAAGGATTCCGGTCGCGCCGAATACGTGACGGTCACCGACGACGAGGCACTGAAGGCGTTCCATGACCTTTGCCGCCTCGAGGGCATCATCCCTGCCCTGGAATCGAGCCATGCCCTGGCCCACGCCGCGCGGCTGGCGCCGACGCTGCCCCGGGACCGGGTCCTCCTCGTCAACCTGTCCGGCCGGGGCGACAAGGACATGCACACCGTGGCCGAGAAATCAGGGATCCGGTTCTGATGGGACGCATCGCCGACACGTTTGCCCGGCTGGGCCGGGAGGGCCGCAAGGCACTGATACCCTTCATCACCGCCGGCGATCCGGAGCCCGGCCTTACGCCGCCGCTGATGCGCGCCCTGGTCCAGGGCGGTGCGGACATCATCGAACTGGGGGTGCCGTTCTCCGATCCCATGGCCGACGGGCCGACGATCCAGCGGGCCTCCGAGCGGGCCCTGACCTGGGGCACCAGCCTGCGCATCGTGCTCGGCATGGTGCGCGAATTCCGCAAGGGCAACGCGCAGACGCCGGTCGTGCTGATGGGCTACGCGAATCCCATCGAGGCCTACGGCATTCCAGCCTTCGTGGCCGATGCCGCAGCCGCCGGGGTCGATGGCGTTCTGGTCGTGGATTACCCGCCGGAGGAGTGCGCCGAATTCGCTGCCGCGCTGAAGGCCGGGGGCCTCGATCCCATCTTCCTGCTGGCCCCGACGTCCAGCGACGCACGGTTCGAGCAGGTGGCCCGCTCCGGCAGCGGCTACCTGTACTACGTGTCGCTGAAGGGCGTCACGGGAGCCGCCCACCTGGACCTGGACGAGGTGGCCCGGCGCATCCCGGCCATCCGGGAGCGCGTGGGCATGCCGGTGGGCGTGGGGTTCGGCATCCGCGACGGGGCCGCCGCGGCCCGCGTCGCCACCGTCGCTGATGCGGTCGTCATTGGCAGCCGCATCATCGAGGAGATCGAGAACTCCTCCCGGGAGGAGGCGCCCGGAAGGGTCGCCGCCTTCCTGGAGGGTGTCCGCAAGGCCATGGATGCCGGGAGAAGCGCATGAACGCCCGCCGCCGGGCCGCCCCAAGGCGGGCGAAGGCAGACCGGTGGAGCAGGTGCAGCCTGCGAACCAACGTCACCCCTTCCCGCAGGGAGGGGGGTGGGGGGAGGGAAATCCCATGAGCTGGATCCAGAAACTGCTGCCGCCCAAGATCAAGCGCTCGGAGGGGGTGCGCAAGTCCATTCCCGAGGGGCTCTGGAGCAAGTGTCCCGCCTGCGAGGCCGTCCTCTACAGCACGGACCTGGAGAACAACCAGCAGGTCTGCCCGAAGTGCTCGCACCACCTGCGCATCCGCGCGCGCCACCGGCTCGACCTCCTGCTCGATCCGGAAGGGCGCTACGAGATCGGCGGCGAGGTCGCACCCGTGGATGCCCTCAAGTTCAAGGACAGCCGGCGCTATCCCGAGCGCCTGGCGGCGGCCGCCGAGGATACCGGCGAATCGGACGCCCTCGTCGTGATGCAGGGGGCCATCAAGACCGTGCCGGTGGTGATCGCCTGCTTCGAGTTCGAGTTCCTGGGCGGTTCCATGGGCTCGGTTGTCGGCGAGCGTTTCGTGCGCGGGGTGCGGGCGGCCATCGAGAGCCAGTCCCCGTTCGTCTGCGTCACGGCCTCCGGAGGGGCGCGGATGCAGGAGGGATTGCTTTCCCTGATGCAGATGGCGAAGACCACCGCCGCGGTGAGCCTCCTGGCAAAGCACCGGCTGCCGTTCCTCACCGTGCTGACCGATCCGACCATGGGTGGCGTGTCGGCCTCGTTCGCCTTCGTCGGCGACGTGGTGATGGCCGAACCCGGCGCCCTGATCGGTTTCGCCGGTCCCCGGGTCATCGAGCAGACGGTTCGGCAGACCCTGCCCGAAGGCTTCCAGCGGGCCGAGTTCCTGCTCGAGAAGGGCGCCATCGACATGATCGTGGACCGGCGCCAGATGCGGGATCGCCTGGCTTCCCTGATCACCCTGCTGCAGGGCACCCCCGCCGTCGCCTGATGGTCGCCCCCTCGAACGCTCCCCGAGGCCCGGGGGAGGCGGGCGATACGCCGGATGCGAGGACCTTGGCGGAGTGGCTCGCCTACATCGAGGCCCGCCACGCGAAGGCCATCGATCTGGGTCTCGACCGCGTCCGCATCGTCAGCGCGCGCCTCGGGCAGCGACCCGCCTGCCCCGTGGTCACGGTGGCCGGCACCAACGGCAAGGGCTCCACCTGCGCCATGCTCGAGCGCATCCTGGGGGCCGCGGGCTACCGGGTTGGCCTGTACACCTCGCCCCACCTGCTGCGCTACAACGAGCGGGTTCGCATCGCCGGGCGGGAAGCCTCCGACGAGGAACTGTGCGCCGGCTTTGCCCGGGTCGAGGCCGCCCGGGGTGACGTGCCCCTCACCTATTTCGAGTTCGGCACCCTGGCCGCCTGGGAGGTTTTCGCCGCCGCCGCGCCCGATGCGGTGATCCTCGAGGTGGGTCTCGGCGGGCGTCTGGACGCCACCAACGTGTTCGACGCCGACTGTGCCGTCGTCACGGGCGTGGACCTGGATCACATGGAGTTTCTCGGCAACGACCGGGAATCCATCGCCTTCGAGAAGGCGGGCATCCTTCGCCCCGGCCGGCCGGCCGTCTGTGGCGACCCGCAACCGCCCGGGAGCCTCCTCGATCATGCAAAGCGCATCGGAGCCGGGCTGCAGGTGCTCGGCCGCGATTTCGGCTTCATCCGGCAGGATGGGCAATGGCAGTTCTGGGGGTCCGATGGCCGGCGCAGCGGGCTTGCGCACCCCGCCTTGCGCGGCGCCCGCCAACTTGCCAACGCGAGCACCGTCCTGGCGACCCTCGACTGCCTGCGCGGGAGCCTGCCCGTGGCCATGCGGGATATCCGGGAGGGTCTGGCCACCGTCGAGTTGCCGGGCCGATTCCAGGTGTTGCCCGGCCGCCCGACCCTGGTCCTGGACGTCGCCCACAATCCGCAGGCGGCCCGCACCCTCGCCGAGAACCTCGGCGACATGGCCTTCCATCCCCGTACCTGGGCGGTGTTCGGCATGCTCCGTGACAAGGACATGGCCGGCGTCATCGACGCGCTCCGGGGACGCGTGGACGCCTGGTTGCCGGCGGGCCTGGAAGGGCCCCGCGGCGCCTCGGGCGAGGAGGTCGCCGCGCTGCTGGGCGGTGCCGGTGAGACCGTGGTGGGCGTCTTCGCGGATCCCGGGCAGGCGCTGCGCCACGCCCTGGAGAACGCGGGGGGAGATGATAGAATCCTCGCCTTCGGATCGTTCCTGACGGTCGCACACGTGATGCGGGCGGTGGCTCGGTAGGCCGCCCTCCCTGCGGGATCCCATGGCGGACAACGACGCAACGCTCGATGCCCAGACCGAACTGAAGAAACGCGCGCGTCGGCGCCTGGTCGGTGCCACCGCGCTTGCCCTCCTGGCCGTGATCGTCCTGCCGATGGTCATGGACCGGGAACCGAAGCCGGCGCCTCAGGACATCCAGGTCCGCATCCCCAGCCAGGACGCGGGCACCTTCACCTCCCGGATACTCCCCGCCAAGCCGGCATCGACGCCCCTGCCTCCGGTCGAGCCGAAGGGACCGGCCGGCGAGGCGAAGGCGGAATCCCCGCCGCCGGCGAGGGCCGAGGTACCCAAGGCCGAGGCTCCCCGGGTCGAGGCGAAAGCGGCGGCCAAGGCCGAGGCCCCGGGCGACGGGCACGCCAAACCTCCAGCCGCCGCCCCGAAGGGCGAACTGCCGGCTGCCAGCCCGCCTGCGGACCTGGCCAAGGCCGAGGCGGCCCTGGCCGGAGGGGGCGAGTGGGTCGTGCAACTGGGGGCCTACAAGGAAGCCGGCAACGTCAAGCTCCTGATGGCCAAGATCAAGGAAATGAAGATTCCCGTCTACACCGAAAGGCTCGAGACGGCAGGCGGGGCCCGAACGCGCGTGCGGGCCGGACCCTTCCCGAGCCGGGAAGCGGCGGAAAAGGCCCAGGCGCGCATCCGCAGGATCGGGGTCGATGGATCCGTCGCACCCAAGTGACCTGGCTGGATTACGCCGTCCTGGCGATCCTCGCTGCCTCGGCCCTGCTGGGCGTCTGGCGCGGAATGGTCGGGGAGATCCTGGCCATCGCGGCGTGGGTGGCGGCGTTCTTCGCGGGCCGGGCCTTCGCGGCGCAGGCGGGAGGCCTGATCCCCGGGTTGCCGGCCGATCCGGTGGTCCGCTACGCGGCCGGTTTCGTGGCGGTCTTCCTGGCGGTGCTGGTCCTGGTCGCCCTGGCCCGCTGGCTTGTCTCGCTGTTGCTGAAGGCAGTGGGCCTGGCCCCGCTGGATCGCCTGCTCGGCGCGGTGTTCGGCCTGGCCCGGGGGGCCCTCGTGGTCCTCGCCGCGGTCCTGCTGGCCGGCCTGACACCCCTGCCGCAATCCCCCGGCTGGCGCGGGGCCTGGTCCGCGCCGCCGCTCGAGACGGCGGCCATCGCGGTCAAGCCCTGGTTGCCCGCCGAGGTGGCCAAGCGCATTCGATATCGTTAGAGGTCCGATCATGTGCGGAATAATCGGGGCGGTGGCCACGACACCGGTCAACCAGATCCTTTACGACGGGCTGCAGGTGCTCCAGCATCGCGGCCAGGATGCGGCGGGCATCGCCACCGCCGAGGCCGGTCGCTTCCACATGCACAAGGGGTCCGGGCTGGTGCGCGACGTCTTCCGCACCCGCAACATGCGCAACCTGGTCGGCAACTGGGGCATCGGCCACTGCCGCTATCCGACCGCCGGCTCGGCCTTCAACCCGGCCGAGGCGCAGCCTTTCTACGTGAACTCGCCCTTCGGCCTCATGCTGGCCCACAACGGCAACCTGACCAATGCCGACCAGCTGAAGCGCGACATGTTCCTGCAGGACCTGCGGCACATGAACACGAACTCGGATTCCGAGGTGCTGCTCAACGTGTTCGCCCACGAACTGCAGGCCGCCTCCCAGAACCGCTACCAGATGGATCCGGACACCATCTTCCGGGCCGTTTCCGGGGTCCATCGAAGGGTCCGCGGCGCCTACGCGGTGGTGGCCATGATCGCCGGCTACGGACTCCTCGCCTTCCGCGATCCCTACGGCATCCGGCCGCTGATCATCGGCCGGCACGAGACCATCCAGGGCGTCGAATACCTGATCGCCTCGGAGAGTGTCGCGGTCGACACGCTGGGCTTCAAGATACTGCGCGACGTGGAGCCGGGGGAGGCGGTGCTGATAGACATCCACGGCCGCTTCGTCAGCCGGCAGTGCGCCGAGCGGACCATTCATGCACCCTGCATGTTCGAGTTCGTGTACCTGGCGCGGCCGGATTCGCTGATGGACGGGATTTCCGTCTACGAGACCCGGGTCAAGATGGGCGAATTCCTCGCCGACAAGATCCGCCACACGATGCCACACCTGGAAGTGGACGCGGTGATCCCCATCCCGGACTCCAGCCGCCACGCCGCGATGGAGCTGGCGAGCCGGCTCGGCATGCCCTACCGCGAGGGCTTCGTGAAGAACCGCTACATCGGGCGCACCTTCATCATGCCCGGCCAGGCCTCGCGCCGGAAATCAGTGCGCCAGAAGCTCAACGCCATCGCCCAGGAATTCCGGGGCAAGAACGTGCTGCTCGTGGACGACTCCATCGTGCGCGGGACGACATCCCGGGAGATCATCCAGATGGCCCGGGAAGCGGGGGCGCGCAGGGTCTACTTCGCCTCCGCCAGTCCGCCGGTCCGCCACGCCAACGTCTATGGCATAGACATGCCCACGCGCGCGGAACTGATCGCGGCCTTCCGCTCCGACGACGAAATCCGCCGCGAGATCGGCGCCGACGCCCTGATCTACCAGGACCTGGATGCCCTGAAGGCGGCGGTGCGGGCGGTGAACCCGGCCATCGCCCAGTTCGAGACGTCCTGCTTCGACGGCTCGTACATCACCGGGGACGTGACGCAGGAATACCTTAGTAGCATAGAGGCTTCCCACGGGGGGCACGGCAAGGGCAACCCGGATGACGCCGAGGGCGCCCAGATGGACCTCAACCTCGTGCCCGCCGATTGACTCCGGCCATCGTTGCCGGTATCGTGGAGTCCTCGGCGCCGATTTGAGCTTCAGCTTGCGGGCGCCTAACAAATCCAGCTAAAGCGAGCCAAACCCGGTCCGCATTGCTGGCCGGGTTTTTTGTTTTCCGGGTCCCGTCCGCGGGCCGGAACCAGTACGGAATCTGACATGGAAGACAACTTCGACACCCTGGCGGTGCGCGCCGGTCAGGTGCGCAGCCAGTTCAACGAGCACGCCGAGGCCCTGTATCTCACGTCCAGCTTCGTCTTCGAGAACGCCGCGCAGGCCGCGGCCCGCTTTTCGGGGGAGGAGGAGGGCAACGTCTACGCGCGCTTCACGAATCCCACCGTCACCATGCTCCAGGAACGGCTGGCCGCCCTGGAGGGCGCGGAGGCCTGCGTGGCCACGGCGTCCGGCATGTCCGCCATCCTCTCCACCGCCATGGCCTTCCTGAAATCCGGGGACCATGTGGTTGCCTCGCGGGCCCTGTTCGGGGCGACGCAGCAGTTGTTCGGAACCATCCTGACCCGCTTCGGGATACGGACGAGTTTCGTCGCGTCGCCATCGCCGGAGGCCTATCGCGAGGCGATGACGCCGGCGACGCGGATGCTGTTCGTCGAGACCCCTTCGAACCCGCTGACCGAAGTGCTCGACGTGGCCGCCCTGGCGGAGGTTGCCCGTGCGGGCGGCGCCCTGCTGGTGGTGGACAACTGCTTCTGCACGCCGGCGTTGCAGCGTCCCCTGGCGCTGGGCGCCGACCTGGTGGTGCATTCGGCCACGAAGTACCTGGACGGGCAGGGGCGCGTCCTCGGCGGGGCGGTCTGCGGCCGGCGGGCCCTGACGGAGGAGGTGTTCAAATTCCTGCGCACCGCGGGCCCCTGCATCTCGCCGTTCAATGCCTGGGTCATCCTGAAGGGGTTGGAGACCCTGCGCCTGCGCATGGAGGCCCAGTCGGCGCGGGCCCTGGACCTGGCGCGCTGGCTGGAGGCCCGTCCGGAGGTGGACCGCGTCTACTACCCCGGCCTGCCCTCCCACCCGCAGCACGAACTCGCCCGCCGCCAGCAGACGGCCGGCGGGGCCATCGTTTCCTTCCAGGTGAAGGGCGGCCGCGCCGCCGCCTGGCGGGTGGTGGACAACTGCCGGCTGCTTTCCATCACGGCGAACCTGGGGGATGTGAAGACCACCATCACCCATCCGGCCAGCACGACCCACGGACGCCTGACGCCCGAGGCCCGCGCCGAGGCGGGAATCGTCGAGGGACTGCTGCGGATCGCCGTGGGCCTGGAGGACCTGGCCGACATCCAGGGGGATCTGCTGCGGGGTTTGCCGGGCTGAGATCCCCGCACCGGCCCATGGGCGGACAACCGCAGCGGCGCCCCGCGGCGGCCCGGAATCGGGCACGCCGTCGGTGGCGGAAGCCCTCGGCTAGAATCCGGCCGACCGTTCCAGCGATTCCGGAGTTCGCCATGTCCCTTCCGCCGCCGCCCGCGGGCAAGCATCATGCGATCGTCATTGGATGGGCCGGGGAGCCGCGCCGTGGGTACCCGGTGGCACCGGCGGGCGGCTCGTGAGCCCGGCCCGGCCTTTGCGGGTGCTCGGCGCGCTGGTGGCGCTGCTGGCGGGCGCGCTCGGGTTCGGGGTGGCCCTTACGTGGGCTCCGGATCTGCCCGTGGAGTCCCTGCGGGAGCGCTGGGCGCCGCCGCCATCGCGATTCGTGGACGTCAAGGGCCTGAAGGTCCATCTGCGCGATGAAGGCCGCCCGGACGATCCGGCGCCGCTGGTTCTGATCCACGGCACGTCGGCAAGCCTCCATACCTGGGAAGGCTGGGTGGCCGCCCTGCGCGGCACGCGCCGCGTCATCACCTTCGACCTGCCGGGTTTCGGGCTCACCGGGCCCAACGGGGCGAACGACTATCGGATCGCCGCCTATGTCCGCTTCGTCCTGGACACCCTCGACACCCTGGGCGTGCAACGCTTCGTGGTGGGCGGAAACTCCCTCGGCGGGGAGGTGGCCTGGCAGGTGGCGGCCGCGGCCCCCGACCGGGCCGAACGGCTGATCCTCGTGGACGCCGGCGGCTATGCTTTCCGGCCCGAGTCCCTGCCGATCGGTTTCCACCTGGCGCGCACGCCGGGCGTCAATCGCCTGCTCGAATACACCCTGCCCCGTTCATTGATGGAGGCCAGCGTGCGCAACGTCTATGGCGATCCGGGCCGGGTCACGCCGGCACTGGTGGACCGCTACGAGGCCCTCACCCTGCGGGCCGGCAACCGCCGGGCCCTGGCCCACCGGTTCTCCCAGCTCGACTTCGGCGCCGGGGCGGCGCGCATCGCGACGCTGCGGCTGCCGACGCTGATCCTTTGGGGCGGCCGCGACCGGCTGATTCCTCCCGAGAACGGCCGGAATTTCCAGCGGGATATTCCCGGTGCGTGTCTGGTGATCTTCGACGACCTGGGCCATGTTCCCCACGAGGAGGATCCGGAGCGCACCGTGGCCGCGGTGGTGGATTTCCTGGCGACGCCGGTGCCCGTCCGCGCGCTGCCGGCGCATGCCGCACTCGCCGAGCCCGCAACCCCGACCAGGAGGTGACATGTTCCCCGAGATCGATGCAGCCATGACCAGGGACGAACTGGCGGCGGCCACCAGGGCCGTCGACTCGCGGCTGGTGGCCCTGGGCGGTGGCGCCTACGCCGGGCTCGGATTCAAGCTCAAGGCGCTGAAGGCCGCGGGTTTCGACGACCGGGGGCCGCCGGTTTCGCCGGCCCGCCTGGCCGCCTATGCCAGGCTTGCCCGGGTGCTCAACACCCAGGGGGAGGCGGCGACCATGGACAGCGTGATCGCCGCCCTCGCGGCGTGACGGCGGGGGACCCCTTGAAGATGGACGACCTGCCGCCCGCCGTGCGGCCCTGGTCCTTCCGGGCGGTCGCCATGGCGGTGGGCGGCATCGTGCTGGGGAGCCTCGTGCTGTGGGGCCATGCCTGGTCCGGCCTGAAGCACAATTTCGCGGCATGCGGAGAGCATCCGACCTACGGCGGCGACCGGCAACGCTCAGCGCTGGCCAGGATGCAGGCGACGGTCCAGTGCCTGGACATCCGCAACGGGCCGGTCGAGAACTGGCTGGCGCGCGACATGCGGCGCATGGTGAACCGGCTGCCCAACGCGCCCTGTTCCCTGGTCGGCGTTTGGCGGTCCGAGCGCAAGCACATGGAATACCGGGTCACGCTGACCGCCGACGGCCAGTTCGCCGCCCAGCCGGTGAGCGGCGGCTCCCAGGCGGTGCGCGGCTCCTGGGGCGTGGTCGGCGATACCCTGGTCTGGTTCTACGACGACAAGGTGGTCTGGCCTCCCGACGTGAATCCGCTCAAGTCGGACGCGGTGGGTTTCACGCTGACCGAGGTGGACGGCACCCGGACCCGGTACACCCTGCTGGACCCCTTGCGCAATGCCGCCTGCCCGTCGTGACGGCGGCAAGGCCGACCTCGCCGGCCCACCGATTGGAGGTGAACGAGGATGCTTCAACTGACCCGTGAAGTGACGGCGGCCGACTGGTTCGCCGTCGCCTGGTTCCTGGCCTGCTGGACCGGCTATGGCTGGCTGGCCGAGCGCGCCCATGCCTCGGCCCGGGGCCTGGTGGGCCTCGGCCACCGTTACCGGGTGGCCTGGGCCCGGCAGATGCTGGACCGGGAGGTGCGCATCGTCGATTCCGCCCTGGTCGGTAACCTGATGTCCAGCGTCTCCTTCTACGCGAACACCACCATCTACATCATCGCCGGCCTGATGGCGGTCCTCGGCACCATGGACAAGGTCATCTCGGTGACGGCGGACCTGCCCTTCGCCCGGGAGACGGGGCGGGAGCTGTGGGAGATCAAGCTCCTGCTGCTGCTGGCGGTTTTCGTCTTCGCCTATTTCAAGTTCACCTGGGCCCTGCGCCAGTTCAACCTGCTGTCCATCCTCATCGGCGCGGCGCCGCCGCCCACGGCGCCCGACGCGGAGCGGGAATCCTTCGCGGAAAAGATGGCGGCCGTGAACACCCTGTCCGGGGACGAGTTCAACCGCGGCATCCGGGCCTACTACTTCGGCCTGTCGGCGCTCGCCTGGTTCCTGAACCCCTGGATCTTCGTCGGCGTCACCACGCTGATCGTCCTCGTCCTCTACCGCCGGGACTACGCGTCGCGGACGCTGGAAACCCTGCGGCAGGGGGTGCCGTAGGGGCGGTCCCGCAACCGTGACGAGCGCCGCCGGGGCCGCGGGACGCGATGGATCGCCGTGTCCATGGATGCCCCGGCCCCGGGGCGAAAGGACCCGATCGGCACGGAACCCCCTCGGGGCGGCCAGGAATCGCCGCTGCCGCGGGGCTCAGCCGATGAACGCGTCCCAGAGCAGCTTGAGGCCGGTGGCCAGAAGCAGCCAGGCGATGGCCAGGTTGAAATGCCGCTGATCGAGCCCGTGCAGCAACCGGAGGCCGATCCGGTAGCCGACGGGGACCACCGGAAGCAGGAGGACCGAGGTGGCCAGGTTGGTCCAGTCCAGCAGGCCCAGCCACCCGTAGGGCCCAAGCTTCGCGAAATTGACCACCGAGAAATAGACGACGGTGGTGCCGACCATCAGCACCCGGTCCAGGCCCCGGGGCAGCAGGTATTGCATGATCGGGGGACCGCCGGCATGGGAGATGAAGCTGGTGAACCCGGACACGCAGCTCCAGAACAGGCCGGGAACGACGGCCGGCGGCCGCGGGGTTTCGGGCCTGGCGGCCACCCGCAGGCGGTCCAGGGCGAACAGGACCGCCTCGACGCCGATCAGGGCCCTGATCCAGCGGGCATCGATATAGCGGAAGGTCAGGGCCCCGACGAGGATGCCGACGAGGGCCCCCGGCACGATGATGCGCAGGTTCGCCAGGTCGAACTTCCCGCGGAAGACCACGAGGCCCATGGCATCCATGACCAGCAGGATGGGCAGCATGATGGCAGCCGCCTGCGGCGGTGCGATGGTCAGGGCCATCAGCGGCACGGCGAGGCCGCCGGCGGCGCCGCCGAAACCGGCCTTGGAGATGCCGGCGAACATCACGCCGGCGACGGCAGCGAGGTAGAAGAACGGGTCGGTGATCAAGGGAGCAGGCGGGTGGGAAAACGCGACTTTACCCGGTTGCAACCCGGGCCTGGCCGTGACATGCTGCCGTCCTTACGGTCCGTGGAGATTGCGATGCCGTCGAATGCGTGGGGGCGGGGCCTGTCGGTCGCCTGGCTGGTCGCGCTGCTTGCCGCGGCGCCCTGGGCCCGCGGGGACGAGCCCGCCCTGTTCCAGATCCGCCAAGGCGAACAGTCGGGCTTGATGGACGCGACCGGCCAGGTGGTCGTGCCTGCGGAGTTCCCCCAGGCGCCGGTGATCGGGGAGCCCTACATCAGGGTCCGGAAGGGTACGCGCACCGCCTACTACGACCACGCCGGCAACCTCGCGATTCCGCCCCAGGACCAGGTCGGCACGCCCTTCGCCGAAGGGTTGGCCGCGGTGCTGCTCCCCGGCCCTGACGGCAAGCCGGCCTGGGGCTACATGGATGCGAAGCGGCAGGTGGCCATCGCGCCGCGCTTCGCCACGGCCGAGCCGTTCTCCGGCGGCCTGGCCCAGGTGGGCGTTGCCGACGAATGGGGCCAGGTGAAGCAGGGCTTCATCGACCGGACCGGCCGCCTCGTGGTGCCCGCCCGGTACGCGA
The DNA here is from genome assembly GCA_016791145.1 of Rhodocyclaceae bacterium. Lineage (GTDB taxonomy): Bacteria > Pseudomonadota > Gammaproteobacteria > Burkholderiales > Rhodocyclaceae > JAEUNJ01. The sequence continues at coordinate 50,476 of JAEUNJ010000051.1, forward strand.
AGACCCACGCGGCAAAGGAGGGCGTGGCCCGGGTCGAGACGGAAAAGGGCATCCGGGCCTTCGATGGGGAAGGACGCGACATCACGCCCGAGGGCGTAGATTTCGTCGGGGTCGCCGCCGAGGGACGGGTGCGCATCTGGTCGGCCCGCCAGCAGGGCTTCATGGATACCGCCGGGAAGGTCGTGGCGCCTCCCCGCTATGACAATGCCAATGAGTTCAAGGACGGGATGGCGCGCGTGCGCCTGGACGGGAAGTACGGCTACATCGACCGGGAGGGGCGCCTGGCCGTTCCGCCGCGTTTCGACACGGCGGAGGACTTCTCCGACGGCCTCGCCCTGGTGAAGGAGGGCGAGCGCCGGTTCTTCATCGACAAGACCGGGAAGGTCGTGCTGGAAGCGCCCTGGGAACGCGTGTCGGCCTTCGCGGACGGTCTTGCCGCGGCCAAGGACGGCACGCTCTGGGGCTACGTGGACAAGGCCGGCCGGTGGGCCGTGCCGCCCCGCTTCAGTTTTGCGCGGGCCTTCTGGAAGGGCCTGGCGCCGGTCACGGAAGGGCGGCGCAGCGGATGGATAGACCGGGAGGGCCGCTACGTCTGGCAGGAGAACCCCTGACCCTACCGGCCGTTCCCGCCCGAAACTGTTTCCAATGGAAAGGGAGAATCGCATGCAATGCCTTCGTCATGGCCTCCGCACCTTCTTTCTCGCGTCGTGGATCGCCGCCACCTGCGCGCACGCCGCCTCCGACCCGCTGACCGCCGTCCTGGAGGAGAGCCGGGCCACCGGAAAGGGACTCAGCCTCTACGTGAATGGCCAGGCGATACCGGCGGTGGTGGTGTCGGTGGGGGACGGCTGGGTGGTAGCGCGCAGCCAGGCCCAGGGCACCATCGTCGTCCGCCTCGACCGGATCGACGGTGCCGCGGGCTTCGTCGGCCTGCCCGGCGGCGAGAAGAAGTAGGTTTCCGGCATCCGCGGCCCGTGACCTGCGTCACGGCGGCGCCCCTGCGGTCCTCCGGTCATGTGGGGGCCGCGGGCCGCCGCCGCCGGCGGGCACGGCAATTGCCCGCCGTTCCGTGGCAGCCAACCCACTGATTTGGCGGGTGGACGAGTGCATCGCGTCGGGTTCCGCGGGGCCTCGCAGCGCGGTTTATTGAAAAACCGGCAGCCTCTAGGTAACTGACTCCAAACTGATTTTTCGCAGCGCCGCCGCCGGCCGCGTGCGGGTATTGTGTGGCTACAAGACCGAAACGAGGTGGACAGCATGCACCGCCCGCACCCCCGACCCCGACGGAGCGCCCCGAATGATGCGATGGGCATCAAACGGAGGCGGGCAGAGAAGTGTGGCCCCTGAGTTGGCTGTGGTGGCGCAGGGAGTTGCCCAAGGCGTTGCCTGAGGCGCTCCCGCCGGCTCCGGCGCGAAGTCCTGCGCCGGGGATGGCGGAGGTTCGGGCAATGGACCCAGAAATGCCGCCCTCCGAGCATGCCGCCTCGGGGGCGGAACCCTTGCCCGGCCCGGGGCAGGAAGCGGCGCCCAGGGAGGTTCTCTCCTCCGACCCTGAGGCCCGTGACCTGTTCCTGGCCGGCATCCGGGCCCTGGACACCATGGCGCGCTGGCGCCGGGAAGCCGAGGGAATGCCACTGGGTTGAGGCCGCCGTGACGCGGGACGGCGTTCAGGCGCACGGGAGGCGGGCCACGACGCGGTGCACGGGTCGCGGTTGAATTGGTGGCCGGCCTCTGCGCCGCGAAAGCCGACGGCTACCCGCCCGTGGCGCGACGCCAGCATTGATTTCCACCGTCGGGCATGCGACGCGGCGCGGTCACCGCACCTTCGGCACGGAACCGAATCCCTCTGCGTCCCTTGGCGCCTTCGCGTCTTTGCGGTGAATCTCTAGCCCGGCACCGGCTCCGTGGCGCCCCGTGCGATCCAGCCGGCGAACCAGGCCAGTGCCGCCTCCAGGCCCTCCGCCGCCGCGGGCGACAGGCCGTCGCCGAGTTCGAAGGCCTCGCCCCGGATCGCCAGTTGCCAGGTGGGCGGTGGTTCCTCGTCCTCCAGGTCGCAGTAGACCTGGAGCACCGAGCGCGGCGACATGGCGTGGCTGGTGAAGCTCTCGTCGCGCGCCGGGACGACCGTGCTCACCTCGTAGGGTGCGGCAGCGTCCACACTCGCATCCACGAAGAGCACGAGGCGCCGGCCGTGCAGGTCCAGGGCGTGCTCCACCTGCAACTGGAAATCCGTCAGGCATTCGACGCCGGGCAGGCCCAGCGCTTCCACGCGCTCGACGAACAGCGGCCCCAGGGCATCGTCGCCCCGGCTGGGATTGCCCCAGCCGAAGACCAGGACCGGCGCCGTCACCCGGCCACGCCGCCGGCGATGAAGCGGCCGTTGCCGTCGCGGGCGGCGCGGTCGAGGACCGTGCCGTTCGCGTCCTCGATGCTCACCTCCAGGGGCATCTGCCCCAGGGCATGGGTGGCGCAGGACAGGCAGGGGTCGAAGGCCCGGATCGCCACCTCGATGTGGTTCAGCAGGCCCTCGGTCACCTGGTGGCCGTCCAGGTACTGGCGCGCCACCTGCCGGATGGATTCGTTCATGGCCTGGTTGTTGTGGGTCGTGGAGACGATCAGGTTGGCGCGGATCACCTGGTCGTCCTCGTTCACCCGGTAGTGGTGGATCAGGGTACCCCGCGGCGCCTCGATGACCCCGACGCCGCGCTCCTGGCGCTCTCCGCCGTCGGCCATCAGGTTCGTTCCGACGATGTCGTCGTCGTGGAGCAGGTCCTTGATCGCCTCCGCCGCATGCAGCATCTCGATCATGCGCGCCCAGTGGTAGCCCAGCGTAGCGCCGGCGGCGCTGCCGCCGTCGAAGGCGAGGAATTCCGTGCGCTCCCGGTCCGCGAAGGGCGTCGGGATGAAGTCGCAGTTGGAAACCCGCACCAGCGGACCGACCCGGTACCAGCCTTCCTCCGGCCCCTGGTTCTTGAAGAAGGGAAACTTCATGTAGGACCAGGGTTTCACCGATTCGCCGATGATTTCCCAGTAGCGGCCGTAGTCGAAGTGGTCGAAGAGGACCTTGCCGTCGGCATCGCGGGCGCGCAGGCCGCCGTGGAAAAGGTCCATGGCGCCGTCGGGCCGCACCAGGCCCATGCCCTGGGCGCGGAAGCGGCCAAAGGCGTTGTATTCCTGCAGGTTCTTCTCGAACAGGGCGCGGATCAGGTGCACCGCTTCCCGGCTCCAGGCCACCATCTGGTAGATGTCCTTGAGGAGCAGGGCGCGCTCGTCGGCGGAGAGGGACTTGTTGACCCCGCCGGGCACCGAGCCCGTGCCATGCACCCGCTTGCCGGCCGTGAGCCGGATCACTTCCTGGCCGAACTTGCGCAGCAGCACGCCCTTCTTCGCCGTCTCCGGATCGGCCGCGGCGACGCCGACGATGTTGCGCTTGGCCACGTCGGAACCGAAGCCGAACAGCAGGTCGGGCGAGGACAGGTGGAAGAAGTGCAGGGCGTGGGACTGGAGGATCTGGCCGTAGTGCATCAGGCGGCGGACCTTCTCGGCCGTCGGCGTGAGCTTCACGCCGAGGATCATGTCCAGCGCCTTGGAGGCCGCCAGGTGGTGCGATACCGGGCAGATGCCGCACAGGCGCTGCACCATCACCGGGACCTCCCAGTAGGGGCGGCCCTGGATGAAGCGCTCGAAGCCCCGGAACTCGACGATGTGCAGGCGCACCTGGTGCACCTTGTTGTCGTCGTCCAGGAGGATGGTCACCTTGCCGTGGCCCTCGACCCGGGAGACCGGATCGATGGCGACGCGCTTCAGCTGTTCGGGGTGGGTGGCGGTTTCGAGTTCGAAGCTCATGGCGGCTCCTCGGCAATCAGTCGTAATGCAGCAGGCCGTGACCCATGACGGGGGTGCGGCCGGCGATCAGGTCGGTGAGAAACTTCCAGATGGCATCGGCCGGCGGCGGGCAGCCGGGCAGGAAGTAATCCACCTTCACGACCTCGTGGATAGGATGCACCTTGTCCAGGGGCAGGGGCAGCTCGGGGTCGTTGGGGATGCCGCCGCCCGAGAGGCCCGGCTCCGTATGGTAGACCTCCTCGAGGATGTCGCGCAGGTCCAGGTGGTTGCGCTGGGCGGGCAGGCCGCCGTTCACCGCGCAGGCCCCCATGGCCACCAGGATCTTGCAGTTCTTCCTGAATTCCCGCAGCACGTGCACGTTCTCCGCGTTGCAGACGCCGCCCTCGATGATGCCCAGGTCGCAGGGTCCGCAGTGCTTGATGTCGGTGATCGGCGAGCGGTCGAATTCGACCAGTTCGACGAGTTGCAGGATGCGCTCGTCGATGTCCAGGAAGGACATGTGGCAGCCGAAGCAGCCGGCCAGGGAGGTGGTGGCGACGCGCAGCTTGCGTTTCGGGGCGTTCATCTCAGGCCTCCTTCTTCGGTGCCGGCGCGACGGGCTTGTAGCGCTCCGCCTGGGCGCTGATCGGGCTGGCGTCGAAGGGCCGCTGGCCGATGGGCACCGCGAAGCCCTTGCGCTTGGCCAGGATCACGCCCACCGGGCAGACCTGCGCGGCCTTGTCGGTGGCCTGGAAGTCCGTGTCGGCCAGGCGGCCGGACTCGGCATTGACGATCAGGTGCTTTTTCAGGCCGCGGCCCGAAAGCGCGAACACGTTCTTGCCGTCCACCTCGCTGCTGGCCCGGATGCAGAGTTCGCACAGGATGCAGCGGTTGAAGTCCAGCAGAACCTCCGGATGGGATGCATCCACCGGCCGGTCCGGGAAGAAGTGGGTGAAGTGGGGCGTCATCACGCCTAGCGCGTAGCCCAGCGCCTGCAGCTTGCAGTGGCCGCTCTTCTCGCAGGAGGGGCAGAAGTGGTTGCCCTCCACGAGCAGCATCTGGACGAGGGCCCGCCGCTTGTCGCGGATTTCGGCCGTGTCGCTTTCCACCTCCATGCCGGCCTGGGCCGGCATCGTGCAGGAAGTGGCCGGCCGGCCGTTGATCTTCACCGTGCACAGCTTGCAGCTCCCGTGGGGCCGGAACTCCGGGTGGTAGCACAGGTGGGGGATGAAGACGCCCGCCGTCAATGCGGCCTGCATGACGGTCTGGCCCGGCTCGAAGGGGATCTCCCGGCCGTCGAGGAGGAAGGTTTTCTGGTCGCTCATGTCGGTCACCGCCGCGGTATCTGCGCAGGCTCTGCGTGGAAGGGGGTCACTTGCTTTCCGCCAGGTGGGCACCGGCGTCGTCCCGGCCGGTCATCTGCCGGGCCCGGGCCAGGGCGCCGTCCAGGTCGAAGGCCGGCTCGAAGTCCAGCGACTTGAGCCGACGCTCGTAGGCGGGACGGAACTTGTCGAGGGTGTCGAGCAGCGGATTCGGCGCCGTGTGGCCGAGGCCGCAATGGCTCGCCATCTGGAGGAGCCGCGACAGGCTGTAGATCTCGTTGATGTCCGCCTGGGTGCCGTGGCCCTCGCCGATCTTGTTCATCAGGTTCTTCAGCAGCGAGGTGCCGACGCGGCAGGGCGTGCAGAACCCGCAGGACTCGTGGGCGAAGAACTGGGCGAAGTTGCGTGCCACCTCGAACATGTCCCGGCTATGGTCGAAGACCATGAAGGCGCCGGCCGTGGGGATGTCCTCGAAGGCGATCTTCCGGTCGAACTCGTTGTCCGCCGCCGTGAGCCCGGAGGGGCCGGACACCTGCACCGCCTGGGCGTTGTCCGCGCCGGCGTCGGCCAGCACCTCGCGCAGAGTGATGCCGAAGGGATACTCGTAGATGCCCGGCCGGGCCACGTCTCCCGAGACCGACAGCAGCTTGGTGCCCGCCGACTTGGCGGTGCCCATGCCCCGGTACCATTCGCCGCCCTTTGCCGCGATCAGCGCCGCCGCGGCAAAGGTCTCCACGTTGTTCACCACGGTGGGCTTGCCCAGGAAGCCGTGGGTGACGGGGAAGGGCGGCCGGTTGCGCGGCACGCCCCGCTTCCCCTCCAGGGATTCGATCAGCGCCGACTCCTCGCCGCAGACGTAGGCGCCGGCCCCGAGGTGCACCTCGATCTCGAAGTCGAAGCCCTGGCGGCCGAGGATCTTCACCCCCAGCAGCCCGGCATCGCGGCGCCGGGCCAGGATCTCGTTCAGGGGCTCCAGCATGTAGCGGTATTCGCCGCGCAGGTAGAGGTAGCCCTTCCGGGCGCCGGTCACATAGGCGGCGACCGTCATGCCCTCGAAGACCAGGTCGGCCTGGCGGGTCAGCAGCACCCGGTCCTTGAACGTGCCGGGTTCGCCCTCGTCGGCGTTGCAGACCACGTAGCGCTCGTCGCCGGGCGCGTGGCGGCAGGCCTCCCACTTGATGCCCGTCGTGAAGCCGGCGCCGCCGCGGCCGCGCAGGTTGGACTTCTTGATTTCCTCCAGCACCGCGGAAGGGCCGTGGGCCTGGGCATGGACGCCCTCGCGCCAGGACCGGGCGTTGGAGGCCGTCTCCACGTCGGCCTCGGGTTCCCGGGCCAGGGCGGCCTTCAGGGCCTCGCCGGGGCGCATGGCGTTCTTCAGCAGGATGTCCGCCCGGCGGACGTTGTCCTCGATGCGGAACCAGTCGGCCGGCCAGTCGGCCACGGGCACCTGGTCGCGGATCAGTCCGGCCATCTGCTCGACCCGGTCCTCGGTCATCCGGGTCACGGCCCGGTAGTTGGCCAGCAACGCCGGCCCTTGGTCGCACATCCCGGTACAGGAGGTGAAATCGACGCTGACCAGACCATCCTCCGAAACCCGCCCCGGCTCCAGCCAGAGCCTGCGGCACAGGGACTGCATCAGGTCGCCGTTGCCCAGCATCCGGTCCGTGATGTTGTCGCTCCAGAGGATGCGGTAGCGACCGCGCGGCACGGTATGGAAGAAGCTGTAGAAGCCGGCGACGCCCTCGACGCGGGCACGCGGCACGCCGACCCCTTTCGCGATGTCCGTCAGGGTATCGGGCGCGAGCCACCCGAGTGCTTCCTGGGTCTCCCGGAGGATCTGCATGAGCCGGGTCCCGTCGCCGCCGTGGCGTTGCAGGATTTCGGCGAGGGTTTTCTGGGTCGTGTTGTCCATCCCGGGCTCCTGTTGCATTGCACCAATGGCAGGATAAACGAGTCCGATGGCCGTATGTTGACCGTTGTCAGTAAGCCTGCAATTGAGGCATCCATAAACGCATCCCTTTGGTGCGTTGATGGATTTCCGGCAACCGATGGTGACCGGAGCGCCGGCCGGATGCCCCCGTCCGCGGCGGTTTCGGCACAATGGCGCCCTGCGCGTTTGCAGGGACGGCGATGCGGATACTGAGTTGGAACATCCAGTGGGGAAGAGGGATCGACGGGCGGGTGGACCTGGAGCGCACGGTGGCCGTGATCGCCGCCGGTGATCCCGATGTCATCTGCCTCCAGGAAGTGGCGCGTTGCCACCCCGACCTGCCGGGGATGGACGGCAATCCGCCGGACCAGGCCGGCTGGCTGAGGGGGCGCTTTACCGGCTTCGAAGGCGTCTTCGCCGCGGGCAGCGACCTGACGGACGGCCTGCAGGGACGCCGCCGGTTCGGGGAAATGGTCCTCTCGCGCCTGCCGGTCCTGCAGGTCTTCCGCCACCTGCTGCCCTGGCCCGCCGATCCCGCAAAGCCCAGCATGCAGCGGGTCGCCCTGGAGGCCGTGATCGCGGTGCCTTCGCTCCCCGGGGGTGCGCTGCGCGTGGTGACCACCCATCTGGAATACTACTCGGCCCGCCAGCGCCGGGCCCAGGTCGAGGCCCTGCGCCGCATCCATGCGGAGGGCTGGCTCCAGGCGCGCTGCGCCCGCCCGGGCGATGGTGTCGATCCGCCGTTCGCCGTAATTCCCCGGGGCGAGGGCGCCGTCTTCTGCGGCGACTTCAACCACCCCGCCGGGGCCCCGGAGCATGCGGCGATCCAGGCATCGTTCGCCGGGAAGGATGCCGGCGTCCCGCCGCTGATGGACGCCTGGGCCCTGGCGCACCCCGGGGTGCCGAACGCACCGACCGCCGCCCTGACGCCGGTGGATTGGCTCGATGCCCCGGCCTGCTTCGACTTCTTCCACGTGAGCGCCGACCTGGCCCACCGGGTGCGGGACGTGCGGGTCGATGCGGAATGCCGGGCCTCGGACCACCAGCCCGTGCTCCTCGACCTGGAGGTGTCGCCGTGACGGGGGCCGATGCCGGGCGCGTCAGGATCGCGGTCACCCTGGACGGGGCGCGCGTGGCCAGCGTGCAGGTGGCCAGCGACCGGCCGGCCGCGGCGCGGGTGTTCGTGGGCCAGCCGCCGGAGCGGGTGGCGGCGGTGCTGCCGCTGCTCTTCTCCCTCTGCGGCCGGGCCCAGGGCGCTGCCGCCCGGGCCGCCCTGGCCGCCGCCCGGGGCGCGCCGCCGCCGCCGGCCATGGAGGAGGACGTGGCCCGGGAGGCCATGGCCGAGCACCTTTGGCGGCTGCTCATGGACGAGCACGACCCGGAAGCCCGCCGGGCATGCGTGGAAGGCCGCCAGAAGCTCGCCGATCGGCCGGCCTTCGCCGCCTGGCTGAAGGAGATGACGGGCCGGTCAGTCCCGGAGATCGAGGGCCTCGCGGACCCGCGGAGGGCGGCGGAATGGCTGGCCGGCGGGAGCCCGCTGGCCCGCCGGGCCGCCGCCCTGACGCCAGCCCCGGGGCTGCAGGAACCCGTCCCGCAGCTGCCGGTGACGGTCGGGGCCGCCAGTCTGGAGCTGGCGCCCGCGCTGGATGCGGCCTTCGCGCGGCAGCCCGAATGGCGGGGGCGTCCGGCCCAGACGGGGCCCCTGGCCCGGCATCCGGCCTTCTCGGGCGCGGCGTGGGCGGGGCAGGCCTTCCTGGCCCGCTGGATGGCACGGCTGCTGGAGCTGGCCGGCTTCGCGGCGGGACGGGGAGGGGCCGCCGGGCAGCCCGGATGCGTCGCCGCCGTGGCGGTGGCGCCGGGCCGGGGACGGGCGACGGTGGAGACGGCCCGGGGCCTGCTGATGCACGAAGCGACGCTGCGGGAGGGACTGGTCCGGGACTATGTCATCGTGGCCCCGACGGAGTGGAACTTCCATCCCGAGGGGGCGCTGAAAGCCTGGCTCACGGGCCGCGCGGCGGCGGACGACGCGGCCTTCCGCGCCTTCGTCGGCGACGCGGTGGCGGCGCTGGACCCCTGCGTCGAGTGGGAGTTGCTGGTCGCATGAGGGCCCGCAACCCTGCTCGCAACCCCCCGGTCCAGGCGTTCCGGCACCCCGAGGCGATGAGGCCTGGGCCATGAGGATTCTCGTCCTGGGGATCGGCAACGGCCTGCTCGGCGACGAGGGGGCGGGCATCGCCGCGCTGCGCCGCCTGGAGGATCGCACGGACAACGCCGAGGGCATCACCTTCGCCGACGGCGGCACCCTGGGTTTTTCCCTGGCCGGCCTCGTCGCCGAGTGCGATGCACTGCTGGTCTTCGATGCCGCGAACCTGGAGGCGGCCCCGGGCACGGTGGCCGGTTTCGAGGGCGCCGGGATGGACGCCTTCCTGGGAGCCCGGCGGGCCTGGAGCGTCCATGCGGCCGGGCTCGCCGACCTGATGGCGGTGGCCGTCCTGGAAGGAATCTGGCCGGCCCGGCGGGCCCTGGTGGGCGTCCAGCCGGCGGAGGTGGGCTGGTCAGAAATCCTCAGCCCACCGGTCGCTGCGGCCATCGACACCATGGCGGATCGCGCCGGGGAGATCCTGGCGCGCTGGCGGCGGGATGCGGCGTGACCGGGTTGGTTTATCCATGGATTTGATGGGTCAATAAGGAAATCCCATAGTTCATGCCCTTTGACGCCGGTCAACCTGCGTCCGTCCGCCCCCCCCAATACTGCCCCGGTTCGCCCAACCGGAGGACAAGAACATGAACGATACCGGGCGCCCCACGGTGACCCCATCCGCGGACCGGACGGTCGGCGAAGCCCTGCGCCAGCGGGGCGTGAGCCGGCGGGCCTTCCTGCAGTTCTGCGTCGCCACCACGTCCATGCTGGGCCTGCCCCTGGAGAAGGCTCACGCGGTGGCGGCGGCCATCGCCGGGGCCCGCCGCCAGTCGGTGATCTGGCTTTCCTTCCAGGAGTGCACGGGCTGCACGGAGTCCATCACCCGTTCCCATTCGCCCTCCCTGGAAAACCTGATCTTCGACCTGATCTCCCTCGACTACCACCACACGCTGCAGGCCGCCTCGGCCGACGCGGCCGAGGCGGCCCGGGAGACGGCCATGCACGAGAATGCCGGCAAGTTCCTGCTGGTGGTGGACGGCTCCATCCCGCTGGCCAATCCCGGCTATTCGACGATCGCCGGCATCAGCAACCTGGACATGCTGAAGGAGACAGCGGCCCAGGCGGCCGCCATCGTCGCCGTCGGCACCTGTGCGGCCTACGGCGGGATCCCCAAGGCCAACCCGAACCCGACGGGCGCGGTCTCGGTGGCCGACATCGTCAACGACAAGCCGGTGGTGAACATTCCCGGCTGCCCGCCGATTCCGGTCGTGATGACGGGCGTCCTGGCCCATTTCCTCACCTTCGGCGCCCTGCCGGAACTGGACGCCCAGGGCCGGCCGAAGATCTTCTACGCGGAGACGATCCACGACCGCTGCTACCGGCGGCCCTTCTACGACCAGGGCAAATTCGCCGAATCCTTCGACGACGCCGGCGCCCGGGACGGCTGGTGCCTGTTCAAGCTGGGCTGCAAGGGACCGGTGACCTACAACGCCTGCGCCACCACGAAGTGGAACGACGGCACCAGCTTCCCCATCCAGTCCGGCCACGGCTGCATCGGCTGCTCCGAGCCCAACTTCTGGGATGCCGGCCCCTTCTACAAGGCCCTCTCGCTGCCGGTGACGCCCCTGCAATCGTCCCTCGGCTCCGCCGCGGCGGCCGGGGTGGCCACCGGCGCCGCGGTGACCTTCTACAACCGCAGCGTCAAGGGCACCGCCAAGGCTGCCCACCACACGCTGGAAGTGGCCGACCTGGTGAAGGAGAAGCCGTGAGGAGGACCATCCCCCCGCCCCCCTTCCCGAGGAAGGGGGTGACGGCAGTTCGCTGGCTGCGCCAGCTCCATTACCGTGACTTGCTGCCTCCTTGGGGCGGCCCAGCGGAGGCAGCATGACCAACCTCGATTTCCTGACCTGGGTGCGGGGCCCGGCCCTTTCCTGGGCGCTGGCCATCTGCGCCTTCGGCATCCTGCTGCGCTTCTTCGAAATCCTGGGCCTCGGGCGCAAGAAGGACCTCTTCATTCCCCGGGACATGACGCCGGGCAGCGGCTGGAAGACCATCCTGTCCCGCTCGGTGCCGCCGGCCGGCATGGTGGCCCGCTCGCCTTCCACCTACATCGCCGGCTACGTGTTCCACGTGGGGCTCTTCGTGAGCTTCTTCCTGTTCGCGCCCCACATCGAGCTGCTGCGCGGCACCCTGGGCCTCTCGTGGCCGGCGCTGCCCTCGCCGCTGGTGGATGCGCTGGCCGTGGCCTCCATCCTCGCCCTGGCGGTGCTGCTCGGCAGCCGGCTGACGGACCCGGTGAAGCGCTTCCTGTCCGGCTTCCAGGACTACCTGGCCTGGGCGGTCACCCTGCTGCCGCTCCTGACCGGCTACCTGGCGGTCCACCACCTGCTGCTCGAATACACGCTGATGCTGGCCATCCACATCCTCTCCGTCGAACTGCTGCTGGTCGTGCTGCCCTTCACCAAGCTCTTCCACACCTTCAGCGTCTTCCTGTCCCGCTGGTACAACGGCGACGCCTTCGGG